>DASSMI010000288.1:0-18271 GCA_035688935.1 Candidatus Limnocylindrales bacterium
GCCCGTGAAGGCCGTGGCGATCCCGCAGTGGCATTTCGACGGGAACATCTCGTGGTACGGCCCCGGGTTCTACGGGAACCGGACGGCGTGTGGCTACGAGATGACCCGCGAGCTGATCGGCGTGGCGCATCGGACGCTGCCATGCGGGACCCGGATCACGTTCCGCAACCCCGCGAACGGCAGGACGGTCACGGCCAAGGTCGTCGACCGCGGCCCGTACGTGTCGGGTCGGCAGTGGGACATGACCGCGGGGTTGTGCTTGGCGCTGGACCACTGTTACACCGGCACCATCCTCTGGAAGCTGGCCTGACCCCCGGCTGTCGCGCCTGACGCTTGCGGTGCTCGCGCCTGCCTTGCCAGCGGACGGCGAAGCCCATGCCGACGAACGGGGTCGCGGTCGTGCCGACATCTCCGACCCACGCGGTACGCTTCTGCCATGTGCAGATCCATCAAAGTCCTTCGCCGTCCTGACGAGCCCGCCACCACGGGTGAGGTCGAGGCGGCGGCCCGTCAGTTCGTCCGCAAGGTGAGCGGCTACCGCACGCCGTCGGCCCGCAACAGCGCCGCGTTCGAGGCCGCGATCGAGGAGATCGCCCACATCTCGCGCCATCTCCTCGAGGAGATCGGGGCGACCGTCGAGGAGGGCCCCGATCGCTGGAAGCCTGGGACGGGCCGAGCTCGCCGGCCGATCGCGTCCGCCTGACGCCGATCGCGTCCGCCTGACGCCGATCGCATTCGCCCGACGCCGACCCGCCCGTGACGCTGGCCGCCGATCCGACCGCGACCTGGTGGGCCCGGCCGGGCCTCGGCGCCGACGGCGGCCGCCTGACGATCGCCGGCCGCGATGCCGAATCGCTCGCCCGCGAGCATGGCACTCCGCTCTTCGTCTACGACCTCGACCGGTTCGCCGAGAACGCCCGCCGGCTGGTCGATGCGTTCGACGCGGCAGGCCTTCGCCATCGCCTGCGCTTCGCGCTGAAGGCGAACCCGGACCCGGTCGTCCTCGCGACCCTTCGGCCGTTGGTCGGGATCGACGCGTGCTCGCCCGGCGAGGTCGAGCGCGCCATCGAATGCGGCTGGTCGGCCGCGGAGATCAGCGTCACCGCGACGAACCTCTCGGATCGCGACCTCGACGCGATCCTGCCCACGCGCGTCCACCTGAACCTCGACGCGGTCAGCCAGATCGAGCGAACCGGACGGCGGCTGGCGGCGCTCGGGCTGCCACCGCCGGCGATCGGCATCCGGATCAACCCCGGGGCCGGCGCGGGCTACAACGACAAGCTGGCATACAGCGGCGTCCGGCCCACGAAGTTCGGGATCTATCCGGATCGCGTCGCTGAGGCCGTCGCGGCCGCCCGCCGTCACGGCCTGACGATCGACACGGTCCACGTCCACGCCGGCTCCGGCTGGCTCGCCGACGGCATCGCCTCGTTCGAGGCGTCGCTCGGCGCGGTGGTCGCGGTCGCCCGCGGCCTCATCGCGGACGGCCACCCGATCGCCGAGCTGAACGTCGGGGGCGGTCTCGGGGTGCCGGCCCGGGCCGACGAGCGCCCGGTCGATCCCGACGCCTACGCGGCCGCGATCGCGCGCCAGACGGCCGGGCTCGATGTGACCGTCGCGAGCGAGCCCGGCGACTTCCTCGCGAAGGACGCCGCGATCCTGCTCGCGGAGGTGATCACCGTCGAGGAGCGCGGCGGGACGACGTTCGTCGGCGTGGACATGGGCTGGAACATCAACTGCTCGCACTTCATCTACGGCTATGCCCAGGAGCTGGTCGTGTGCCGGGCGGCCGATGCGCCGCGCACGACGACGGTGACGGTGGCCGGCCACATCAACGAGGCCGGGGACCTGTTCGCCGAGGACTACCCGTTGCCGCCGGTGGACGAGGGCGACATCGTGGCCCTGCTCAACGCGGGTGGCTACCACCAGGCGATGAGCTCGACCCACTGCCTCCGGCCGCATGCGCCGGGTCTGTTCCTGACGCGGAATCCGGAGCGGGATCCGGACCGAGATCGCCCCAGCTGATCGCGCGCAGGACCGCGAACCGGAGGACCGGCCGGCTCGCCAGGTCGTGATCCGCGTATTGCGGGTACTTCGCGTGGAGCGCCGCCACCGCCGCCGCGTGCTCCTCGACCTCGCGCGGCTCCGGCTCGAGCAGCTCGGTGTGGCATTCGAGGCGGAGCCACGCGAGCCGCGACCAGTCCTCGGACCAGCGGTCCACGAGGAGCGTCGCCTCGGGCAGGACGAGGAGGTCACGGACCCGAGCGAGGTCATGCGGGTCGTCCGACGCCTTCGGCTTCTCGTCGAGCGGGCTGTGGAGCCGCGGCTTGCCATCGGGGCCGTCGGGGCTCACGACGAAGCAGATCGGGACGAGGCGCGGGCGCCCGGATGGCGATCGGGTGGCGAGGGTCGCGCTCCGGGCGGTCGCCGCGAAGGCCCGCTCGGCGTCGGTCAGGATCGGTGGGCCGGCCATCCGCCGATGATGCCTCGTCGGGACGTGATCCGCCGCGGTGACGCGGGCGCGCGGCCCGTCAGCGGCCGAATCGGATGAGCCGCTCGGCGTTCGCCGCGTAGACCTTCGCGAGGACGTCCTCCGGCAGCCCGATCCCGTGGATCTGCCAGCGGCCCTGGCTCGGCGGGTCGTCCGTGCCGTAGTCGAACGACTCGTCGAACGTCTCGAGGAACCGGGCGTGGACGGCGGCGACCGCGGGATCGGGCGCGACATCGGTCCCGTACAGGATCCGATCGGCCCAGCGGAGGAAGAACGCCCGCGCGGTGTAGGGCTGCCGGCCCAACTCGCCGAGCCGCGCCGCGATGTCGACGTGGAAGTTCGGACAGCGCTCGAGGATCGTCGAGACGCGCCCGAGATCCTCGGCGGCGCAGCCGACGTGGGCGCCGATGAAGACCGTCCCCGGATGCCGGACGACCACGGCCTCGAGACCGTCGATCAGCTCGTCGAACGGCGGGAAGCCGTCCGCCTCCGGGCGAGCGGGCGGCCGAGCCGGCCAGAAGTGCCAGTCGGGGTTCTCGACGAGCTCCTCCCAGCGCTCGTTCGTCTCGTCGAGCGGCTCGAAGAACGCGATCGGATCGGCGATGTGGATCGTGACGGGGACGCCGAGCTCGCCGGCCGCCGCCCACAGGGGATCGAGACGCGGGTCGTCGACCGCCACGAGCCTCCCGGCCGGGTCCCGCGCCCGCAGCCCGAGCGTCTTCCAGACCTTCAGCCCGGCCGCTCCGGCCGCCGCGCCCTCGCGGAGGCGCCGGGCCTCGGTCTCGCCGAACGCGGACTCGGACGCCCACGACGCGTAGTCGAGGCCCCCGAAGACGGCCACCCGGCCGGGCAGCGCTCCGTGCCAGCGATCGAGCTCGCGCTGGAGGGCCCCGCCCTGACCCCCGTCCAGATCGACGATCCGGGCGACCCCGCACGCGTCGAGGACCGCGCCGAGCTCGGCTGGATCGCGCTCGGCCCAGCCGCCCGAGAATGGCGTCGGGCCGAGGTGGTTGTGCGCGTCGATCGCCGGGAATCGCGGCCGGGCCGGAGGGTCGCCGGCGCCGCGGGCACGGAGCCGCGACCGTGGCCGGTAGTCGGACAGCCGGAGGTCGGGCGCGGTCACCCCTTGATGCCGGACAGGGTGATGCCGCGCACGAACTGGCGCTGGGCGACGAGGAACAGGACGATCATCGGCACGAGGCTGACGAGGGCGCCGGCCATCATCTCCGGCCATTTCCCGACGAACTGGCCCTTGAAGAACGACAGACCCACCGTGACCGTGTACTGCGGGATGTCGCGCAGATAGATCAGCGGGTCGATCAGGTCGTTCCAGCTCCACATGAACGTGAAGATCGCGAGCGTGGCGAGCGCCGGCCTCGCGAGCGGGACGTAGATGTGCCGGTAGATCTGCCAGGGGTTCGCGCCATCGACCCGGGCCGCGTCGGCGAGTTCGCGCGGGATCGTCAGGAAGAACTGGCGGAGCAGGAACGTGCCGAACGCACCGCCGAGGAACGCTCCCACCCAGAGCGGCTCCTGGGTCCCGATCCAGTTCCCGCTCACGCTGCCCGGGTGGGGCAGCAGGCGGTACAGGATGAAGTTCGGGATGAGGACGACCTGGAACGGGATGATCAGCGTCGCCAGCAGCAACCCGAACAGGAGCCGGCGACCGCGGAAGTCGAGGATGGCGAAGGCGAACGCTGCCATCGAGCACGAGATCAGCTGGCCGGCCGTCGAGAGGACGGCGAGCTTGACGGAGTTCAGGTAGAAGCCGGCGAACGGGAGCGCCTCCCACATCCGGGTGTAGTTGTCCAGATGCGCGCCGGTCGGCAGCTCCAGTGGCGACGAGCCGAAGACCTCCGCGCGCGTCTTCAGCGAGGTCACGACCATCCACAGGAACGGCGCCATCATCACGAGCGCGCCGGCCAGCAGGAGCGCATACACGACGATCGTGCGCACGACGCCGCGCCGGGAGCGCGCTCGCGACCGGAAGCGCCCGGACGGGAGCCCGACGCGCGCCGGCTCGGCCTCGAGCGCCCCGGCCGTCACTGGTAGTGGACCCAGCGGTTCTGGAGCCGGAAGTAGATCGCCGCCAACGCCGCGACGATGATGAACAGGACCCACGCGCCGGCCGCCGCGTAGCCCATCTTGAAGTTCTGGAAGCCGTTCTCGTAGATCGTGTAGACGAGCGTCACGGTCGCGTCGAACGGCTTGCCCGGGCGGGCAAGGACGTAGACCTGGTCGAAGACGAGGAAGCTGTCGATCAGGGCCAGGATGCCGGTGAAGAAGATGCTCGGCGTGAGCAGTGGCAACGTCACGTGGCGGAACCGGGCACGCGGTCCGGCGCCGTCCACCGAGGCCGCGTCGTAGTACTCCTCCGGGATGCCCTGGAGACCCGCGAGGAAGATGATCACGGTCGTCCCGAGACCCTGCCAGACGCTCATGATCACGATCGCGGGCATCGCCCAGAATGGGTCGCTGATCCACTTCTGGGCGGGCAGGCCGAAGAAGCCCAGGACCCCGTTCAGCGGCCCGTGGTCCGGGCTGTAGATCCACGACCACACGAGCGAGATCGCGACGGTCGAGGTCACGACCGGCAGGAAGTACGCGGTCCGGATCCACGAGATCCCGCGCAGCCGCTGGTTGAGCACGAGCGCCAGCCCGAGACCCAGCACGAGGCCCAGCGGCACCGAGGTCGCCGTGTAGAACGCCGTGTTCCGGAGCGCGACCAGGAACCGGTGATCACCCACGAGCGCGAAGAAGTTGTCGAGCCCCACGAACTTCGGCGGCGTGAGGAGGTCCCACTTCGTGAGGCTGATGCCGAGCGCGGCGACGATCGGGCCGGCCGACAGGACGGCCAGCCCGAGCAACGTCGGGGCGAGGAAGACCCACGCCCAGCGAGACTCCCCGGCGAGCGGGCCGCGACGCCGCGCCCGCCCGATCACTGGTTCAGGAGCTGGTTCAGCTGGTCCTTGACCTTGGCGATCGCCTCGGCCGCCGTCTCGTCGGGGGCGTTGAAGACGTGCTCGTCGAGCTCGCCCTGGAGCGTCGTCGCGAACTCGTCGTAGCCCTTGAACGAGGGCTTCAGATGGGCGTAGTCCAGCGCACCGGCGAGGACCGCGGCACCGTCGAACGACGCCGCGTACGGTCCCGTCAGCACCGCGGTGTTCACCGGCAGGGACGCCTTCAGCGCCATGATCTTCTGCTGCGCCTCGGGGCTGGCGAGGTACTTCACGAACGCCCACGCGGCGTCGGGCGACTTCGAGCTCTTCGAGACGACGGCGCCGGTGGGGTTCACCGACGTGGCGCGACCGGCCGGACCCTTGGGCAGCGGCGCGATCCCGAACTCCAGGTTCGCCGCCTCGTCGGTGGCGACGAGCCACGACCCGTTGACCTCCATCGCCGCCTTGCCCTGCTCGAACGCGTCGCCCGTCTCGGCGAAGAGCGCCGGCTCAGGGACGACCTTCTCCTTCCAGATCAGGTCCTGGAGGAACTGGAGGCCGCCGGTGGCCGCCGGCGTGTCGAGGACGATCGACTTGCCGTCCGGCGCGAGGATGTCGCCACCGTTCTGCCACACGAGCGAGGACCAGTAGTTCTCCATGTCCGTGGTCTCGGTGTAGAGGCCCCACTGGTCGACCTTGCCGTCGCCGTTCGTGTCCTTCGTGAGCTTCTTGCCGACCTCGACGAGCTTCGCCCAGTCCCACGTGTCGTCCGGATACGGCTCCCCGGCCGCGTCGAAGAGCGTCTTGTTGTAGAAGAGCGCGATCACGTTGAGGTCGCGCGGGAGCCCGAGCTGGCGGCCGTCCGCGGTCGTGAAGTCCTTGACCGCGAGCTCGTTCAGCTGGCTGAGGTCGTAGCCCTCGGCCTGGATGTACGGCGAGAGGTCGAGCAGGACGTCGCGGCCTGCGTAATCCGGGAAGAGCGGACCGTCCATCGCGAAGACGTCCGGAGCGGCGCCGCCGGCGAGCCCGGTCTGGAGCTTGGCCCAGTACGTGTCCCAGTCCGAGACGGTGACCTTGACCGTGATCTTGGGCTCGGCGGCGTGGAACGCGTCCACGATCGCCTGCTGGTTCTTCAGCTCGGTCGGGTCGCCCCAGATCGAGTACTCGATCGTCGCCTCGGGCCCGCTGTAGCCCGTGGCGACGGATGGGCTCGCCGCCGTCGAGGCGGTTGCCGCCGGCGTCGACGGCGACCCTCCCGTCGCCGGCGTCGAGGCGCTCGCCGGCGGGCTCCCGGTGGAGCCGCCGCACGCCGCGACGAGGGCGGCGGTCATCGCCAGGGCAGCCATCGCGCGGATGGCCTGGTTCCGGATCATCGTTGCCTCCTCCAGCTCATCGTCTCGTCGATCAGGTGGTCGGGATGGGTTCTGCGGTCGCGCGGCCGCCGAGCCAGCTCGGGAGCCACTCGGCCTCGGCCTCGATCAGCTCGTCCGTCAGCTGCCAGGCCTCGTCGAGCGACAGCCGGGCCGCGACCAGCGGGTCCTGGAGCACGGCGTGGTACACGGCCGCCCGGTCCTCCTCGAACGCGGCATGGACGGTCAGCGCCTGGGCATCGATCGCGGGATGGATGTAGGCCGCGCACTGGAGCGGCAACGGGTCGGCCGGGATCGGGTGGACGCCCGCAGCGTCGACGCGCGCCGGGACCTCGACGCAGGCGTCGCCGGACAGATTCGGGATCAGACCGTCGTTCATCACGTTGGCCACGATCCGGCTCGGCTCGCCCGTCGTCATCGAGTGGACGATCACCGCCGCGTACTCGCCGCTCCGCTCCAGCTCGAACGGATCGCCGGCATCGAGCCGGCGCTTCGTGTCGGCGTACTCGTCGAGGTTCGCGGCGACCCGCCGGAGGTACTCGCCGATCGGGATCCGGAACCGTTCCACCGCGTCGCCCTTGCCGATGAACCACGGGTTGTACTCGGCGTGGTGCTCCGACGATTCGGTCGGCCAGAAGCCGAGGCGCCGGTAGAGCTCGGCTCGGACGAGGTCGTCGTCGGGGATCCGGCTCTCGCGGACGGCGGCATCGATCGCCGGGTACAGGTCCCGGCCGGCGTGCTCGATCCGGGTCACGAATGCGAGATGGTTCACCCCGGCCGTGTCGGTCACGACCTCCTCCCACGGGACGCCGACATACTCGGCGAGGCTTCGCACCGTCCAGTAGACGGAGTGACAGAGACCCACCGTCGGGATCCGGCTCCGCGCGGCGACCGCCCAGACGAGCATCGACATCGGGTTCGTGTAGTTGAGGAAGACCGCGTCCGGCGCGACGTCCTCGATGTCGCGGACGATCCCGAGGACGACCGGGATCGTCCGGAGGCCCCGGAAGACGCCACCCACGTTGATCGTGTCGTTGATCGTGTACTGGAGCCCGTACCGGCCCGGGATCTCGAAGTCGAGCTGCGTCGCTCGCGCGCCGCCGACCTGGATCGTGTTCACGACGAAGTCCGCGCCGCGGAGGGCCTCGCGTCGGTCGAGGGACGCCTCGAACCGGGGTGAAGCCCCGAGTGCGCCGGCCGTCCAGTCCGCCATCCGGCGGGCCGTCGCGAGCCGGTCGGCGTCGATGTCGTGGAGGACGATCTCGGCGTCCTGCAGCTCCGGGTACGACAGGAAGTCGCCCAGGAGGTTCCGGGTGAATTCGACGCTGCCCGCTCCGACGAGCGCGATCCGGGTCATGCCGGCTCCTCGACGCCGACGATGTGGCGGAGTCCCTGGCTGTGATAGCGGGCGATCCAATCCGGGCGATCGGGGTCGATCCCGCGACGGCGGGCGAGCGCGTAGGCCGCCAGCGCGACCGGCGGCACGGCGGTCAGCGGCGCGTGGTCCTCGGCGGCCGTCCGCGGCAACGGAACGAGGACCGAGCTCGTCATCGCGGCGAGCGGCGCGATCTCGACCGTCGCGGCGCCCCATCCGGCGGCATGGCGGACCAGATCGGCCGTCGCGCCGTGACCCGGACCGGCAGGGTTGAGCGCGACGACGATCGCGTCCGAGCCGATCATCGTGGCGGCACCGGAGGTCATCTCCCAGGTCTCGCCGCCCTCGGCGTGGATGAGCGCGATCTCCTTGAGCTTCAGCGCCGCCTCCAGGGCGGCGACGTGGGCGAGGCCGGCGCCGACGACGAAGACATGCTCGAACCGGTCGAGGTCGTCGACGATCCGATCGAGCTCGGTCTCGGCGGCCGCGATCGCCGTCGTGGCGTCCCCCGCCGCGGCTTCGACCTCGTTCCGGAGTGACGCCGACGCCTCGTCGCCGAGGAGGGCGATCAGGGTCAGCTCGGTCGCGACGAGCGTCGCGGAGAACGTCTTCGTCATCACGGGGACGTTGCTCGGCCCGCCGGCGGACTGGACGATCCGATCGGCGATCGTGGTGAGGCTCGAGTCGGGGACATGGACGATCCCGATCGTCGGGATCGTGCCCGCCAGCTCCCGGAACACTGCGACGACGTCGACGAATTCCCCGGACGCCGAGATGCCGAGCACGCCGTCGCGAGGTCCCAGACGAGGCGGATACGTCCGGAACTGCCCCGCGGTCAGCGCCACGACGACCGGATCGCGGGGCCCGGCGCGGTGCGCGTAGAGCTGCGACGCAGCCAGCGCCGAGTGATACGAGGTTCCGTTGCCGATCACGAACAGGCGCTCGACGCCGCGGTCGCGGAGGAGTGCCGCCGCGTCGGCGGCCGCGCCGCTCGCATCGCGGAGCGTCGCCCGGATCGCGTCCGGACCCTCGCGGACCTCGGTCGGAACGACGCCGTCGATGCCCATCACGCAGCGTCATCCGCGGGAGGAGCGACGATCACCCGAACGCCGCGTGCCTCGATCGCCTCGATCGACTGCCTGGGAAGCGCGGCATCGGTCACGATCGTGTCGACCTCGTCGAGCCCGAAGACGTAGGCCGGTGCGACGCCCTCGAACTTCGACGCGTCGGCGAGCACGACGACCGAGCGGGACATCCGGCGCAGGGCGCGGTCCGTGAGGATCTCCGGCATGGAGTCGTTCATCAGCCCGCCTTCGACGCTGATCGCCCCGATCCCCATGAAGAGCGTGTCGGCGCGGAGCTCGGCGGTCGCCATCTCGGCCAGGTGGCCGAGCATGCTGTGCATCCGCGGTCGGACCGCGCCGCCGAGCAGGATGAGCTCGATCCCGGCTCGGTCCACGAGGACGTTCGCCACGTCGAGCGCGTTCGTGATCACCGTGATCCGGCGATCGATCAGGCAACGGGCCAGCTCGAGCGCCGTCGTGCCGCTGCCGATCGCGATCGTCGAGCCGTCGGTGACGAGAAGCGAGGCCACCGCGCCGATCGCCCGCTTCGCCTCGGCCGTCCGGGCGTCCCGGACCGGTCGACGGTCGGGCAGAGCCGCCCCGCCGTACGTCCGGAGAAGCCGGCCCTCCTGTGCGAGGGCGTGGAGGTCGCGCCGGATGGTCGCCTCGGTGACGCCGAGCCCACGAGCGAGGTCGCCCACGCTGGCACGGCCGCTCCCCTGGAGGAGGGCCAGGAGCTGGTCGCGCCGATCCGGCGTGGGCATGCGCCGAAGAATGAGCGCGGCTGATCGAACTGTCAACGGTTCGTGTTCGAACTGCGCATCTACGTGCGCAGATGTGCGCACAGAATTGCGCAGGCTCCGGTCGGCCCGCTAGAGTGCCACCCATCGGGACTGGCGATGGAGGCGCGATGAGTCACCTGCTGGGGACCCGGCGCGGTCTCGACCAGTGCGCCACCACGGCGGGCCACTTCGTCGTCCTCGCGCTCGACCATCGCCAGAACCTGCGCAAGGAGCTCCGCCCGGACGATCCGACGTCCGTCTCGTACGACGAGATGGTCGCGTTCAAGCTCGCCGTCGTGCGCGCGCTCGCCGGCGAGGCGAGCGGGTTCCTGCTGGACCCGGAGGTGGGCGTGGCACCGGCGATCGCGTCGGGCGCGCTGCCGGGACGGGCCGGTCTCCTCGTCGCGATCGAGGCGACCGGCTACGAGGGGTCGTCGAGCGCCCGGACGAGCCGCGTTCTGCCGGGCTGGAGCGTCGCGGCCGCGAAGCGGATCGGGGCGTCCGCCGCGAAGCTGCTCCTCTACTACCATCCCGACTCGCCGACCGCCGCGACGCAGGAGGCGCTCCTCGCGTCCGTCGCCGCGGAGTGCCGCGAACACGACCTGGCCCTGTTCCTCGAGCCGCTGTCCTACGGGCTCGACGGACGGCCGCTCACGGGCGAGGACCGTCGAGCCGTCGTGGTCGAGACGGCGCGACGGCTGACGGAGATCGGCGGCGATGTCCTCAAGGCCGAGTTCCCGTACGACGCGTCGGTCACCGACGAGGCTCGTTGGACCGAGGCGTGCGCCGAGCTGGATGCGGCGTCGGCGCGGCCGTGGGTCATCCTCTCCGGCGGCGTCGACGACGCGACGTTCGAGGCGCAGGTCCGCGTCGCGTGCCAGCAGGGTGCGAGCGGCGCGCTCGCCGGCCGGTCGGTCTGGGCGGATGCCGCCCAGCTCGCCGAACCGGCGCGCGGCGAGTCCCTGCGGACCGCGAGCCGCGAGCGCCTGCGCCGTCTTGCGGCCGTCATCGGCGAATCCGGCCACCCGTGGACCGGCCGGTGGGAGGCGGCGGTCCGACCGGCGATGCCCGGCGAGCGCTGGTTCGACGATCCGTGACGGCGGACGCCTCACCCGGCGGTCGTGACCTCGACCTCGTCGTCCTGGGCGACGTCAATCCGGACATCCTCGTCGTCGGCGGTCGGCCCGAGTTCGGGCAGCACGAGGTCCTCGTCGAGGCGATCGCGATGACGATCGGCGGATCGGCCGCGATCATGGCGGCCGGGGCGGCTCGGCTCGGGCTGCGCGTCGCGTTGGTCGGTGTCGTCGGTCGCGATCCGTTCGGCGACTACGTCCTCGACGCGCTCGCCCGGCGCGGAGTGGACACCACCCACTGTCGGATCGACCCGGCGCAGCCGACCGGCGCCACCGTCGTCCTGACCGCCGGCGACGACCGGGCGATCCTGACCGCGACCGGCGCGATCACGGACCTCGGCGGGGACGACGTCGGTCCCGATCTGCTCCGGCGGACCCGGCACGTCCACGTCGCCAGCTACTTCCTCCAGCCGCGCCTCCGGGCCGATCTGCCGGCGATCGCCGCGCGCGCTCGCGAGGCGGGCGCGACCGTCTCGGTCGATCCGAACTGGGATCCGAGCGGCGCGTGGGACGGCGGGTTAATGGCGCTCCTCCCCGAGCTGGACGTCGTGCTGCCGAACGAGGCCGAGGCGACGCGGATCGCCCGGGCGTCGACGGCCGAGGACGCCGCGGCGCGCCTCCAGGTCGACGGATCGCGACCGATCGTGGTCGTCAAGCGGGGGGTCGACGGTGCGCTCGCGCGTGGCGCCGACGGCTCCATCTCGACCGTGCCGGCCTGGCCGATCGAGGCGGTCGACGCCGTCGGCGCCGGCGACGCGTTCGATGCCGGGTTCCTCGCCGCGTGGCTGAACGGCGAGCCCCTCGGCGCGTGCCTCCGATTCGCGGCGGTGTGTGGCGCGCTGTCGACGCGGGCGGCGGGTGGTGTCGACGGTCAGGCGACGCGCGACGAGGTCGACGCGGTCCTGCGCACCTGGCTGGAGCGCTGAGCGGGTGCCCGCGACCCTCCTGTGCGTCGTGCCGAACCCGTCGATCGATCGGACGGCGGTGGTCGAGCGGATCGAGCTCGGGGCGATCCATCGGCCGCCGCGCGTGGTGGCCGTGCCCGGCGGGAAGGGACTCAATGTCGCCCGGGCGGCGCGGTCACTCGGCGCCGAGGTCGAGGCCGTTGCGCTCCTCGCCGGCCGAGCCGGCCAGTGGATCGACGACGAGCTCGGCCGGATGGGCATCCGGCACGAGACCGCCTGGGCCGACGGCGAGACGCGGACGTGCCTGTCCGTCCTCGACGCGTCGACGGGCCGGATGACCGAGTTCTACGAGTCCGGCGGTCGCGTCCGAGCGGTCCAGTGGCGGCGGTTCGAGGCCCTCCTCGCGGAATCGATCGATCGCTCCGAGCCGGGGTCGCTGGTCGCAGTGTCCGGCAGCTTCCCGGCGGGTGTCGGCGCGGCCGCTGCCGCACGGCTGGTCCGGTCGGCCCGCCGGGCACGGCGCCGGATCCTCGTCGACACGTCCGGGCCGTGGCTCGCGGCGGCGCTCGGCGCCCGTCCGGATGTCGTGAAGGTGAACGCCGTCGAGGCGGGCGCCGTCCTGGGTCGCGCGATCGAGTCCGAGCCGGAGGCGCTTGGCGCCGCGATCGACCTGGTCGAGCTCGGCGGGCGATCCGCGATCGTCACCCGCGGGCCGCTGGGCGCCATCGGCTGGGACGGCGAGCGCGGGTGGGCCGTGGACCCGCCGAGGGTGGACGGATCGCACGCGGTCGGGAGTGGCGACGCGTTCCTTGCCGGGGTCGCGATCGCGCTGCTTCGCGCCGAGTCATTCGATCGCCAGCTCAGGCGCGCGGCGGCCGCCGCCGCGGCCAGCCTGCTCGAAGCGGGACCGGGCAACCTCCGCCGGCGGACCGCCGAGCGATTGCTCGCCACGACGACCATCCGCCGGATCCGCTGACGAGCGCGTCGCGCGCTACCCTCCGGGCGTGGACCCGGACCCGCTCGCCCCGCCGACCCGGCACATCACGACGACGCGCATCGTCGCCGTCCGCGGGTCGTCCCTCGAGTTCCGCGGCGACCGCGTCGTCGGCGAAGAGCCGCTCGAGATCCGGGCGGCCGGGCCCGGCCAGGATCCGGTCGCCGTGGCCGTCACGATGCGCACGCCCGGCCACGAGGACGAGCTCGCGATCGGCTTCCTCCGGACCGAGGGGTTGATCGACGGCCCCGAGGTCATCCGGACGGCGGCGGGCGATCCGGGCGCGATGAACCAGCCCGACGACCAGATCACCGTCCATCTCGCCCGCGCGTTCGACGCCTCCCGCGTCGCGGAGCGCCACTTCGTCGCGACGGCCTCGTGTGGGATCTGCGGCAAGGCGTCGCTCGACGAGGTGGCCGTCCGATCGGATCCGATCCCCGCGGGGCCGGTCGTGACGCGGTCGGTCGTCCTCGCCCTGCCCGATCTGCTGCGCGCGGCGCAGCGGGCGTTCGACGAGACCGGCGGGCTCCACGCCTCCGCGCTCTTCAGTCCGAAGGGCGAGCTGATCGCGCTCCGTGAGGACGTCGGCCGGCACAACGCCCTGGACAAGCTCGTGGGGTCGCAGCTCATCGCCGGGGCGCTCCCGCTTCACGACCGGATCCTGATGGTCAGCGGCCGGGTGAGCTTCGAGATCGTCCAGAAGGCTGCGGTCGCGGGCGTCCCGATCCTGTGTGCGGTGTCGGCCCCGTCCGACTTGGCGATCGAGGCCGCGGACCGGCTCGGGGTGACGCTTGTCGGCTTTCTGCGTGGCGACGGCTTCAACGTGTACGCCCACGACGAGCGGATCGACCTGCGAGACCTGATGGCGCTCGACTGATCCCCCGTGCGATCCCCCGCGACGTCCCTCAGGGGGGGCCGGCGGCGCCGGCCAGGAACCGCTCGATGATCGGCACGACGATGCTCAACGGCCGCTGGGCGACCCAGTGGTCCGCGTCCGGGATGATCGCCAGCTGGGCATCCGGGGTGGCCTCGAACATCGCGAGCGTGTGCTCGTTCCGGACCACGTCGTGGTCGCCCGCGAGATAGAGCACCGGCGCGTCGATCCGGGCCAGGTCGGCCAGGGTGATGCCGGGGTCGCCCTGCCACATCGCGAGGAGCTTGTCGACGATCCCGGGCCACGCGTCGACCGCGCCGGTCAGCTCCGCCCGGCCGGCAGGGATCTCGATGTCGGCTGCCGTCGCCGCGCGGAGCCACTCGAAGCTCGCCTCGCGCATGGCTGCCGGCGCCGGCAGCGCCCACGACACGTTGGCCGAGATCGCGACGAGGCGGCCCACCAGGTCGGGCCGATCGCGAGCCACGCGGAGCCCGATGATCCCACCGTCGCTCCAGCCGACGACGTCGGCGGCGCGGACGCCCAGCTCGTCGAGGAGCGCCGCGGTGTCGGCGGCCATCGCCGCGTACGACAGCTCGCCGAGATCGGGTGACCGACCGTGGGCACGTTGATCGGGCGCGATGATCCGGCGACCCTCGCGGAGCCCGTCGCGCAGGCCCGCCAAGTCATCCGCACCGCCGCCGCCGCCGTGGAGGAGCACCAGCGCCGGCCCGTCCCCGTCGATCTCGACGTGGAGCGGGCTCCGGAGCGCGCTCACTCAGGCGGCCCGCCTCGACTCTGCACGAAGGCGAACCCGAACCGGCCCTTGACGCAGAGGTGCCCGTCGGTCACCGACGAGTCCATCGGCGAGGTGACCTTGACGATCGCGTTGTCCTGGACGTGCAGCTCGAGGGCGCACCCGACGCCGCAGTACGGGCAGATCGTCTCGGTCATCGTCTGGGCCGACTCGTCCCACGTCCCCGCGGCCCGCATCTCGTGCTCCGAGCGGAACATCAACGCACCGGTCGGGCAGACGCCGATGCAGTTCCCGCAGTAGACGCAGGCGCTGTCCGGCAGCGGGACGGCGCTCTCGGTCGAGATGCGCGCGTCGAAGCCGCGCCCGGCGACCGCGATCGCGAAGGTGTTCTGGGCGTCCTCGCCGCACGCCTCGACGCACTTGTAGCAGAGGATGCACTTCGAGTAGTCCCGGACGTAGAGCTCGTTGTCGACCTTGACCGGCTGGGCGACGGTCTGCATCAGCTCGCCGTCCGCGGGCGGTGGGTGGTGGTGCCCGGCCTCATGGCGGTCGCGCTCGCCGGGTTCGGCCGGCGCGGCCGGCGGTCCATAGCGACTCGGATCGGCACCGTACCGGTCGAGGTAGCCCAGGGCCGACGGGGCGGTCGACAGGTCGACCGACGAGCCGAGGAACTCGAGGACCATCTTGCGGCTGTGCTGGACGCGCTCGGTGTCGGTTCGGACGTCCATCCCGGCCTCGACCTTGCGCGAGCAGGCCGGGACGAGGACCCGCGACCCGGTCACCTCGACGACGCAGACGCGGCAGACGTTGACCGGCGTGAGGTTCTCGAGGTAGCAGAGCGTCGGCGTGTCGATCCCCTGGGCGCGACAGGCCTCGAGGATCGTCGAGCCGGCCGGCACCGTCACCGGGACGCCGTCGATCGAGAGCTCGACGGGCGGCGGCGCCTCGACGTGCGGGCGGGTCGGCGGCCGCGACGCGCGCTCGGGCGGCGTGAGGACGATCTCGGTCAGGGGCTGCGCGGCCGGCGGCTCGCCGAAGTGGGGCGCGTCGACGTGCGGTGCCGGGTCCCGGTCGCGGGTCAGGCCGCCGCGCGGATCCTGGCGCTCGGTCACAGTGCCACCATCCCGGGCTGCCGGAACGCGCTCTCGATCGCCGAGCTCGCCGTCTGACCGAGCCCGCAGATCGAGGCGTCGCGCATGACCTTGCCCAGCTCGGTGAGGAGCGACAGCTCGTCGTCGCGCTTCCCGCGCGCGGCCGCACGACCAGACGCGAGCCGGGCGAGCAGCTCTTCCTGACGAACCGTGCCGACCCGGCACGGCACGCACTGGCCGCACGACTCGTCGCGGAAGAACCGCGCGATCCGGGTCAGCGCGCCGACCAGGTCGGCCGACTCGTCGAAGACCATGACGACGCCCGAGCCGAGCGTCGCGCCGATCGCCCGCGTTCCCTCGAACGTGAGCGGGACGTCGAGCGCGTCCGGGCCGACGAAGACGCCGGCCGCGCCGCCGAGGAGGACCGCCCGGATCGGCCGGCCGCTCGGGACGCCGCCCGCCAGCTCGATCAGCTCGCGGAGCGTCACGCCGAACGGCACCTCGTAGACGCCCGGCGCGGCGACGTGGCCGGAGACGCAGAAGAGCTTCGGGCCGGCCGAGCCCTCCGTCCCCATGGCCTTCCAGGCGGCCGCGCCTCCTTCCCCGCCGACGATCAGCGGCACGTTGACGAGCGTCTCGACGTTGTTGATCGCTGTCGGCTTGCCGAACAGGCCGACCTCGACCGGGAAGGGCGGCTTGTTCCGGGGCTCGCCGCGCTTGCCCTCGATCGACTCGAAGAGGGCCGTCTCCTCGCCGCAGATGTAGGCGCCGGCGCCGCGCCGGATCTCGATGTCGAGATCGCCGAGGAGGCCGGCCTCGGTCGATTGGCGGATCGCATCCTCGAGACGCGCCTCCGCGAGCGGGTACTCGCCGCGGATGTACACATACGCCTTGGCGGCCCCGACGGCGAACGCCGCGATGGCGGTCGACTCGACAACCGCGAACGGGTCGCCCTCCATGAGCACGCGGTTCGAGAAGGTCCCGGGCTCGGACTCGTCGGCGTTGACGACGAGATGGTGCGGCTGCGCGGGT
The DNA here is from genome assembly GCA_035688935.1 of Candidatus Limnocylindrales bacterium. Taxonomy (GTDB): domain Bacteria; phylum Chloroflexota; class Limnocylindria; order Limnocylindrales; family CSP1-4; genus CF-46. Next base: position 16,805 of record DASSMI010000288.1, read on the forward strand.
TGCGCGGCCACGGCCGCCCACTTCCGGCCCGTCGGGAACGCGGCGCCGCCGCGGCCCACCAGCCCGGACGCGGCCACCTCGTCGATGACAGCCGGCGCGCCGATCGCGCGGGCACGCTCGAGCGCACGGAAGCCGCCGCCAGACCGGTACGCGTCGAGGGACGTCGGATCGATCGTGTCGACGCGCGCCAGGAGGTGGAGCCCGGGCTGACCGGCCTGCGGGATCCGGCTGGACCGTTCGTCGGCACGGGCAGCGCGGCGGTCGCCGCGGAGACGGCCGACGACGCCGGCCGCGTCCACCGGACCTGACGCGACGGACATCGGCGCCTCGCCGGCCTGCGTCACCATCACCGCCGGCGCCCGTTCGCAGAGACCGAGGCATGGCGAGCGAAGCCACGCCGCCGCACCGTCGTCCAGCGGTGCGCCCTCGGGCCCCACGGCGCGCTCCAGATCGGCGCAGACGTCGGTCGCGCCCGCGAGCGCACAGGCGAGGTCGTCGCAGACGTGGGCGACGACCGGCGGCCGCGGCATCGTCGCGAAGAGCGCATAGAACGTCGCCACGCCCCACGCCTCGGCCGGCGGGATCGTGAGCCGCCGCGAGACGTAGTTCAGCGCTGGCTGGCTGATCCAGCCGACCCGCGACTGGATCGAATGGAGGACGGGGATCAGGAGGTCGCGCCGCGCCCGGGCCTCATGTCCGCCCCGGGCCACGTGCCCCTCGAGCGCCGCATCCCGGCGACCGCCGTGCCAGCCGCTCTCGGCCGGTCCCAGGACGGCGTCCACCGCCGCCCGCTCGGCCGGCGACGCGAGCGGCCCGATGACGTGGAGGTCCATCGATCCGAGTCTAGCCGCGCATCACGATGCGCGACGGAGCGTTGCTCATCGACCCTCGAGCACGGCCTTGGCGCGGTCGAGCCCGGCCATCTCGGCGTCCATCGACTTCTGGACCGCACCGCCCATGACCAGCTTCTTCCAGCCGCCGACCTCCGCGTCCAGGGTGAAGTCGACACGCGTCGCGGTTGGTCCGTCCGGCGTGAGCCGGAATTCGCCAGTCGGGCGGACGGGTCCCGAGATGGTTCGGAACGCGTAGTGCGTCGGCGGCTCGTACGCGGTGACCTCGATGTCGGCCGCGATCCCGCGGCCACCGGGGCCGGCGACGACCTGGTGGATCCGCCGCCCGACCCGAGGGGCGCCCTCAGCCGACATCTCCTTCACGCCGGATCGCCAGCTCCGGTCGTTGGCCGGATCGGTCAGGAAGGCGAAGACCGCGTCCGGGGACCGATCGATCGTGATCGTGCGCGTTGCGCTCGGCATGGCCGTCAGCCCGCCGCGGCCGGTACCGCGTCGCGGGCCGGGGCCGTCTCCCCGAAGGCCGCGAAGAGCTCACGCTCCTCGGCCTCGTGGACCTCCGAGGCGATCCCGAAGCCGCCGAAGATCGCGAAGCCGCGGATGTCGAGCGTCGGCGCGT
>DASSMI010000289.1:0-5033 GCA_035688935.1 Candidatus Limnocylindrales bacterium
CATCGACGACGCTCGCCTCGGTGCCGCGCTCGCGAACGGCCTCCGGATCGCGTCACCCGCCGAGGCGGACCTCGCGGCCGCGGACGCGATCTTCGTCTGCGTCCCGACGCCCATCACCGATTCGAAAGACCCCGATCTCGGGCCGGTCCTGAGCGCCGCCGCGACGATCAAGGACGGCCTCCGGGCCGGCCACCTCGTCGTCCTCCAGTCGACGACGTTCCCGGGCACGACGACCGGTCCGTTCCGGGCGGTCCTCCAGGAGACCGGCCTGGTCGCCGGCCGCGACTTCGACCTGGCGTTCGCGCCCGAGCGGGTGAACCCGGGCGACCCCGCGAGCGCCTCGCGCGACGTGCCGCGCCTCGTCGGCGCCACGACGCCCGCCGCCACGACGCGCGCCGCCGCGCTCCTCCGCAACATCAACGCCCGCGTCGTCGAGGTGTCCTCGCCCGACGCCGCCGAGATGGCGAAGCTCCTCGAGAACGTCTTCCGGAACGTGAACATCGCCTTCGTGAACCAGCTCGCCCTCCTGTGCGAGCGGATGGGCCTCGACGTCTGGGAAGTCATCGACGCAGCCGCGACGAAGCCGTTCGGGTTCATGAAGTTCACGCCCGGGCCGGGCGTCGGCGGGCACTGCATCCCCGTCGATCCGTACTACCTCTCCTGGCGCGCCCGCCAGTTCGATTTCGTCGATCGCTTCGTGGAGCTCGCCGGCGACATCAACTTCGCGATGCCGCGCCACGTCCTCGACCTCGTCGCCGAGGCGCTCAACGAGCGGGGCCGCTCGATCAAGGGCTCGCGCGTCGGCGTCATCGGCGTGTCGTTCAAGCCGGACGTCCGCGATGCCCGCAACTCGCCGGCGGCGGAGGTCTTCGCCGGCCTCGCCGGGCGTGGCGCCCTCATCACCTACCACGACCCGCACGTGCCGGTCTTCCATGCCGCGGACGGAGCGACGTACGACAGCCGCTCGCTCGACGCGCTCCTCGCCGACAGCGACGTCGTCCTCGTCCTCGTCAGCCATCGGGCGGTCGACTGGGCGAACGTCTACGACCAGGCGGATCTCGTCGTCGACACCGTGAACAACTCGCGCGGCCGGACGGTCCGCGCCCGCCAGGTCCTCCGGCTTGGCGCCGGCTGGGCGGAGCCGGTTCCGGCGACCGTCGCGTGAGCCGCCGCCCGGCGATCGTCCACGTCGTCGGCGCGCGCCCCAACTTCATGAAGGCCGGCCCGGTCGTCCGGGCCCTCGAGGCCCGATCCGCCGACCAGCTCGTGGTCCACACCGGCCAGCACTATGACCGGGCGATGTCCGACGTGTTCTTCGCCGAGCTTGGCATCCCCGAGCCCGAGCTGAACCTGGGCGTCGGGTCCGGCACGCAGGCGGGCCAAACGGCGGCGCTGTTGACGGCGCTCGAGCCGGCGCTGCTCGAGCTGTCGCCGCGGCTCGTCGTCGTGTACGGCGACATCAACTCGACGCTCGCCGCCGCGGTCGTCACGAGCAAGATCGGCCAGCCGCTCGCCCACGTCGAAGCCGGCTTGCGGAGCTTCGACATGTCGATGCCCGAGGAGGTGAACCGGCGGGTCACCGACATCCTCTCGGAGCTGCTGTTCGTCACGAGCCCGGAGGCGCTCGACAACCTGGAGCGGGAGGGCGTCGCCTCGGAACGCGTCCACTTCGTCGGCAACCCGATGATCGACACGCTGCTCGGCAACCTCGAGCGGTTCTCGGTCGAGAAGGCGCGGGCGGCTTACGACCTGGACGGTCCGTACGGGGTCGCGACGCTCCACCGGCCGGCGAACGTCGACACGCCCGAGGCGGCGGGACGGCTCGTCGCGATGCTCGACGCGGCAACCGCGCAGCTCCCCGTCGTCCTGCCGCTGCACCCGCGTGGCCGGGCGACACTGACGGCTGCGGGCCTGCGCGACTCGGATCGGCTGAAGATCGTCGAACCGCTGGGCTACCTCGACTTCATCTCGCTCGTCCGCGGTGCCGCGGTCGTGATCACGGATTCGGGCGGGATCCAGGAGGAGACGACGATCCTTGGGGTGCCCTGCCTCACCGTCCGGCCGAACACCGAGCGGCCGATCACGATCACCCACGGGACGAACCGGCTCCTGGAGCCCGAGGCGGTCGGCGAGGCGGTCCGCCAGGTGCTCGTGGGCGGCATCGCCGCGCCCGCGGAGCCGCCGCCGCTCTGGGACGGCCATGCCGGGGATCGGATCGCCGACGTGATCGTGGGCTGGCTCGCGGAGCGACGCGGCTGAGCGCGATCGGCGCCTGGGTGCGCCGCCACCGCCGCGTCCACACGCTCGCCCGGCGGGTGCGCGACTGGACCCGCGTCCAACGAGGCCGAGGGACCCGTCCGATGACCGGTGGCCGGGCATACGCCGAGACCTTCCGCGTCCGTCCGCTCGCCGGTCCGATCGGCGACGACTGGCCGGAGCCGCCCGAGATCGATCGACCGTTCGCGAGCCAGGAGACGCACGACCGCCCGCCGCCGACGCGCTACGACGTCGCGCTGTTCGAGGCGCTGAACGCCGAGTACGCCGACCATCCGGTTGCGCCGGTCGCCCCCCGGTACGATGCCCTGTCCCTCGCCGAGCGCTCGCGCCGGCGGATCCAGGTCGTCCACGACCACCTCGACCTGCGTGGCAAGACCGTCCTGGAGATCGGCTGTGGGGCCGGCTTCGAGATGTGGTATCTCGCCCACTTCCTGGGCTGCGATGCGTGGGGGATCGACATCTCGCCGCGGCGGTCGTGGCCGCACCTCGTGGGCGATCGCGTCCACCTCGTCGCCGGTGATGTGGCCGCCGGCGACATCCTCCCGGCTGACACGTTCGACCGTGTGATGTCATTCACGGTCTGGGAGCACATCACGCGACCGCTGGAGGCGATCGTGGAGCTGGCGCGGGTGATGAAGCCCGGCGGGTACGCCTGGATCCGGGCGAACCTCTACCGCGGCCCGACGGCGTCGCACCGCACCCGCGACATCGCGTTCCCGTTCCCGCACCTGCTGTTCAGCGACGAGGTGATCGACGAGGCGCTCCGGAAGGCCGGCACGCACGGCGGCGGCGCGGCCTGGGTGAACCGCCTGACCTGGGAGCAGTACGAGGCGGCGTTCCTCGGCGCCGGCCTCGTGATCCGGGCCCTATCGTTCACCCGCTACCCGCTCGACGAGAACTTCTACCGCCGCTTCGAGGACGTGCTGGGGCGCTACCCGAAGGTCGACCTGGAGCGTGGCTTCTTCCAGGTGGTGCTTGAAAAGCCCGTCAGGCCGTAGGAAACCGGCGCCGAGTCCCCAGCCCTCGGCAACACCCTAAGCGACGCTTACCGGTAATTGGCCTGAATCTCGACGCTCCTAACGGTCAGTAGACGTACCGCCTGTGCCGGTATGTCGCCGACGCTATCTGGCCCAAATAACTCTCGACATGCCGACGACCGATCCCGACGACTCCATCGTCGGGAACCCAGACTCCCACCGGTCGGAGTCTGGTCCGTATTCTGGCGGAGCAGCGGGCAGGTCTACCTCGCACAACCAGAACTCCGCTTCATCGCCTCCAATTGCGAGGTGCGCGCTCGGCTCGAACGAGGCACGCAAGGAGACCGTTGGATCTACGCGCGGGGACCACTCCACTACGTTCCACGCCGTCTGGACGCTCTTCCTGGGTTCTGCGTCCCAAGCGAATGCGAACAGCCGGTGAACGAATATCACCCCGACGTTGCCGTGGCGCTGTGATATTGACGTCCTTAGATCGAAGAGTAGCGCAGCTGTTCCGTCGACTGTCGTGAGATCGACCGCAAGAAGTTGCGCTTCCAAGAGCGCACCCTCGTCGCGCAGTGGATCTTCGTCCGGAAGACCAACGTCAGACGAAACATTCCTCAGTTCCGAGAGCCGGTAGTGCATCGGTCCTGACACTCTCATAGCGGAATGTGCCACCACGGATCACCGCGGCTCAATGTCGACCCGGTGTATGGATTTACGGCTTGGCCGTAGTGATTGAAGTATGAGACATACCCGTTTGGGTATTGGTACTTGCCGGACGTTCTTGGATCCATAATCCGCACGCCATCGACACGTGGATCAAGACCATTGCCGCCCGCGCCGCCTTCGAACGTGATCCCCTTGCCAGTTCGTGTTGGCCTGGGCCCAGAAGCTCCCTGCGGTACCGGGTAGGCAACCCCGTTTGTGTCAACCACGAAGTCTGGAGCGGTGGGTCGCGTGGGCGCCACGACAGTTGTCGCCGAGGCACTAATGCTCTGGTAGCCAGAGTCGCGGATGCCTCCGCCGAGTTGGGGTCCTTCAGCCAGACCGTTCGAGCCGTCGGACGCCCCATACGTCGCCGAGGCAACGGTCCCGAACGCCCAGGCCGTGGCTGGGTCCGCATGACTCTGTTGTGCCCAGGCGATGAAGCGGTCGCCGGTCATGTAGCCATTGGGGTCGAGACCGGCGTTCGGGTTGACGCTGATGCTCTCCGGGTGTCCGGATCGCGCCGCATCAAGCGAGCCCATCGCCCGGTCCAGCGCATAGGCATAGTCATTTGCGATGTAGTAGGCCGATGGGTTGTTCAGGATCGCATCGCTATCGGAGTTCGCCGATAGCCAAGCAAGTGCGTCGCGCCCGTGATCCAGCATGTAGGCCGCTCGGTCACCGCCAAGCCCGTTGTAGTAGTCCAGGCTCGGCGGGGCCCAGACGGTCGTGCCCCGTGAGAGGATCCCGAGGCTCTCGCGAATGTCGCGGGCCGCCTCATCGGCGGCGGTCGTCCGGGGCGTCGTCCGCGGCGCCGTCCACGTCCCGCCGGGCTTGCTCGCACCACTCCTGCGCCGGCCGGCCTCGGCCTGCTTGTACTTCTTCCAGTGCTGCTTCTGGACCGCGTTCGTGCCGTTGCGGTGGTCGGCACAGATGTCGTCGATCCACTTCGTGCAGTGGCCGGTCGGGTCGATGAACGTGGCCGGGTTGGCCTCGGCGTAGAGGTAGCGGTTCATCGACAGGGGGTCCTGGGCCGAGCCGGCCACCGCGTCGAGGCTGGTGAACGTCCCG
>DASSMI010000290.1:0-5618 GCA_035688935.1 Candidatus Limnocylindrales bacterium
TGGCCCGAGTGTACGGCGGGTCGCCCCCGGTGATACGAGACCACGACCGCGCGTATCCGAGCGAGCGTCTTCTGTCGGATCGCACGCACCACGGTTTTGTCGCGCATGGCGGTCGCTGGCGAGGCGCACCCGAGGAGCGGAGCGCGCAGGCTCGAATGCCTGTAAGCGAGCACCGCAGGGGGCAACGACGTCCAGCGGGCGCCAGGCGCGACAAAACGCCCGAAGGAACCGACCGCCTGCGGTGGCGACCGCGAGAGCGACGAGCCTTGATGTGATCTCGGCCGGCCAGCTCCCGGATCGGCGATCCAGCCAAGACGAACCTTGCGACTCGTCCGACCGGACCGGCGGCCCCGTGAGGATCACTCCCCGCGTTGCCTGTCCGCTTGCGCTTGGCCCCTTCGGGCAAGACCAACAATAGGTTGGCGGTCCTGGGGCCACAACGGCCTTATCCACGAATGTTGCAGATCCATCGCAGCGGTCATCCACGAATCCCCAGCCCATGTGGACGGAATGTGGGAAACGCGCGCCCGCCGGTGTGCTAGCGCCGCCGCGGGACAACGCATCGCGGCGATCGCAGGGTGTTCATTCCCCGGGATCGGACACGGCCACGGTGGTCCGATCCGCCGGTAGAGCGCCGCTGAGGGTGCCGCTGCACATGCCGTGATCAGACGAGGGGGTACGGGCGGCCGCAGCGACCCTCAGGTCGCCCTACGCGCCGAAATGCACACCTCGCGATCACGATCGGCCGCTGGCGGTCGCCGTGGCGCGCGTCAGCCCGCCGGCATCGAAACGGCCCGGCGGGTGCCGGGCCGTCGGAGCAAGCGGATGAGCGCCTAATCGTTGTAGAGGCGCTCCTCGATGAGCTTCTCCTGGACCGTGCGCCCGTTCGGATCGAAGCACGAGAACTCGAAGTGCTTCTCGAACTCGAGGTCCACGTTGTCCTGGCCGCCGCGGTTCTTCTCGACCGAGATGATCACCCAGTCCCGGAAGCGCTGCGCCTGGTACGGGTTGAACTCGATGTTGACCTTCGCGACGATGTGGTACTTCTCGTTGAGGATCAGGATGATGTCGGCCTCGTAGTTGATCGCCGACGAGCCGCGGAGGTGGAAGTTCCGGAGGCGCGACGCCTTCAGGCCCTCCTTGTCGGCCGCGACGATGCTGATCATCGGGACGTCCTCGGACAGCGCGACGTCCTTGAGGCCGTTGACGACGTACGTGACCTTCTCGGTCTCGGTGTCCGGCTCGGGGATCTGCGGCACCTTCTGGAGGTAGTCCACGAAGACGACGAGCCGCCGGTCGCCGCTCAGCTGCCGATGCTGCTGGACGAGCTTGCGGATGTTGTCGACCGTCGACGCCGTCTGCGAGCCGCGGAGGAGGAACAGGTTCTGGCCGTAACGGGCGATCCGGTCGAGCGACGGGCGGAGGCGCGGGTTCGAGGCGAGCTGCGCCGCCCCGCCGCCCTCAGCCATCCACGTCCCGAGGATCTCCTTGCGGACGTCCTGGATCTTGATCGCGCCGGTCTTGTGCGGGAGATGGGCCAGCGCGGACTCCATCGCGATCAGGCGGTTCAGGAGGTACTGCTCGTCGTGCTCGAAGCAGATGTAGAGGACGTTCGCCTGGCCACCGGACGCGATGTTCCGCGCCATCTGGAGGGCCATCGTCGTCTTGCCCGTCCCCTGGGCGCCACCGATCAGGAGGAGCTCACCGGCGCGGAGGCCCGTACCGATCGTCTTGTCGAGGGGCGTGAAGCCGAGCGGGACCGGCTGGTATTCGCCGACTTTGCCACTCGTCACCTTGTCGTTGAGGTCGACGAGGACATCGAGGGCCGAGCGGGGCGCCATGCTCCCGGTCTCGGCGTCGAGGCGCCACGTCTGGGCGGCCATCGGATCGGCGGTTTGGGTCACGCTGGAACGTCCTCCCGGTCGCGAAGTCGAGTTGCATCGTAGCACCGCGTTCCCGCGCGACAGCCGCCCGGAAGGCGCTCGGTTCGTAGCCCGAAGGTCCTGCCCGGACGCGCGCCACGGGCTTTCCGTAGGCGCCGAGATCAGACCCGGAGCGAGGCGGGATCGAGCGCCGCGACCTCGTCCCAGAATCGGGCGATGGCGCGGATCGACGACTCGTAGTTGCGCAGATCGTTCCACTCGTTCGGAGCGTGCGCGCCGTCCTCGGGTGGCGCGAATCCCATGAGCACCACCGACTGGCCGAGGATGCGCTGGAAGCTCGCGCAGATCGGGATGGAGCCGCCTTCCCGGACGTACACCGGCTCCTGACCGAACGTCGCCTCGAGCGCCCGAGCCGCGGCCTGGGTCGCCGGATGGTCGACCGGCGTATGGAGCGGCATCCCGTGCCCGAGCTCGTGGGCCTCGACCCGGACGCCTTTCGGGGCCACGGCGATCACGTAGTCGCGCAGCGCCTTCGAGATCTTCACGGGGTCCTGGTCCGAGACGAGCCGGCAGCTGATCTTCGCGTGGGCGTGAGCGGGGATGATCGTCTTGCTCCCCTCCCCCTGGAAGCCGCCCCAGATCCCGTTCACGTCGAGCGTGGGCCGGGCGCCGCGCCGCTCGAGCGTGGAGTAGCCCGCCTCGCCGTGGAGCTCGGGCAGCTCGAGGCGGGCGAGGTACGCGTCCTCGTCGAACGGGAGGTCCGCGATGGACCGGCGCTCGTCCGGATCGAGCTCGACGACATCGTCATAGAAGCCCGGGACGAGGATCCGACCGTCGTCGTCCTTCAGCGCGGAGATGATCCGAGCGAGCGCTTGGGCCGGGTTCTGGACCGTCCCGCCATACCCGCCCGAGTGGAGATCGAGCTTCGTCCCGATCACGTCGACCTGGATGTAGACGAGCCCGCGGAGCGCGATCGTGATCGACGGGATGTTGCCGGTGAAGAAGCCCGTGTCGCTGATCAGGGCGAAGTCGGCTGCCAGCCGCTCGCGGTTCGCGGTCAGCCAGTCGTCGAGGTGGACGCTGCTGGACTCCTCCTCGCCCTCGAAGCAGACCTTCAGGTTGACCGGCAGGCCTCCGCGCGTCGCGAGGAGCGCCTCGATCGCGCGCAGATGGGCGTGGAGCTGACCCTTGTCGTCCGACACGCCGCGGCCGAGGATCCGGTCGCCGACGACGACCGGCTCGAACGGGGGCGAGTCCCACAGGTCGAGCGGGTCCACCGGCTGGACGTCGTAATGGCAGTAGACCAGCACGGTCGGCTTGCCCGGTGCGTGGATCCAGTCGGCATAGACGATCGGGTGGCCGCCCGTGTCCGAGACCTCGGCGTGCTCCATCCCGATCCGGACCAGGTCGTCGCGGATCCACTCGGCCGCCCGGCGGACGTCGGGCGCGTGCTCGTGGAGCGCCGAGATGCTCGGAATCCGGACGAGCTCCTTGTAGGACTCGAGCCGCTCATCGGCATGCGAATCGAGAAAGGCCTCGAAGGCGGCGTCCGTCGTCGTGTCGGTCATCGTCATGCGGTCGATGGTACCGGCGGCGGCTCGCCGGCGGCGTCACCGCTCGTCCAGCGAGCGACTGGGACCATGTCAGCCGATTGGTCCTCGTGGATGGTCGTCTGGTGAGCGAACCGAGCATGCGCGATCACCGCACGAGCCGCGATGCCATCGTTGCTCGACCGGAGAGCGGATCGAGCCTCGTCCGCTCCATCGGCGCCACGGTTGCTCGTGGCGCGATCAAGGACGCGGATGACTGGCAGGTAAGACCCGTGTGCCACGCTCTCGTCGTGCCCTCGATCGACCGCTGCCGCGACCGTGGCCGACGCGACGCGGACGAGCATCTGCGCCAGATCGGCCGCGAGCTGCGCGATGCTCGCCTGAACGCTGATCTGAGTCAGGACGCCGTCGCTCGTGCGGCCGCCTGTTCGCGGGCTGAGATCAGCCGCATCGAACGCGGCGCTTCGACTGCGGTGCCACTCGGCCGGATCGAGCCGATCGCCTCGGTCCTCGGACTTCGACTGTCCCTTCGCCTGTATCCGGCCGGCCAGCCGCTCCGAGACGCGCCGCAGCTCGCGCTGCTCGACCGGTTGCGCGCGCATCTCCACCCGAGCTTGCGCTGGGTGCCGGAAGCGGCCTTGCCCGGTGCCGGCGACCTTCGGGCGTGGGACATCGGGATCCACGGCGCGGACTGGTGGTACTTCTACGATGCCGAGACACGCATCCGGGACGTCCAGGCGATCCAGCGTCGGACGGCCCTGAAGCGCCGGGATTCGCACACGGATCGTGTCGGTCTCCTGCTCGCGGACACCCGGTTCCATCGGGACCTGCTGAGATCCCTTGGCGGCCCCCTCGTCGAAGGGGCCCTCCCCGAGTCTGAGGTCCTCAGGGCGCTCGCGGAGGGACGCGATCCCGGCGGTCCGTCCGTGCTGCTCCTCTAGGAATCGAACGACCCCGGGTCGGTGACCCGGGGTCGTGGGTTGGCGTGTGGACTCGGCGATCAGGCCGGCGACGGGGTCGGCGCCGGCTGGGCACCGGGGGTCGGCTGGTTCGGGCCGACGACCTCGGGCGGCGTCTCGCGGAGCGGCCGCTTGGGCGGCTGGTCGCTGAAGAGCTTCTCGAACTCGTCGGAGTCGACCGTCTCCTCGGCGACGAGCTTCTCGGCGAGCGCCGTCAGCTTGTCGCGGTGGGTGACGAGGACCTCCATCGCCCGCTCGTAGGCGTGGTCGATGATCGCCCGGACCTCTTCGTCGATCTGCTTCGCGACCTCGTCGGAGTAGTTCCGCTGCTCGCCGATCTCCCGGCCCAGGAACACGAGCTCGTCGCGCTTCCCGAACGAGAGCGGGCCGAGCTTGTCGCTCATCCCGAACTCGGTGACCATCCGGCGGGCCAGATCGGTCGCCTTCTCGATGTCGTTCGAGGCACCGGTGGTCGTGTCGCCGAAGACGAGGCGCTCGGCCGCGTTCCCGCCGAGCAGACCGGCGATCTTGTCCTCGAACTCGGTCTTGGACTGGAGGTAGCGGTCCTCGGTCGGCAGGGCCATCGTGTAGCCGAGAGCCATGCCGCGGCTGATGATCGTGACCTTCGCCACGGGGTCGCACTTCGGGAGGATCCGCTGCACGACGGCGTGGCCGCCCTCGTGGTAGGCGATGATCGCCTTCTCGGCGTCCGAGATGATCCGGGACTTCCGCTCCGGGCCGGCCACGATCCGCTCGAGCGCCTCGGTGAACTCGGGCATCCCGATCACCTTCTTGTTGCGTCGAGCCGCCAGGATCGCGGCCTCGTTGACGAGGTTCGCGAGGTCCGCCCCCGAGAAGCCGGGCGACTGGCGCGCGACGCCTTCGACGTCGACGGCCTTGTCGAGCGGCTTGCCCTTCGTGTGGACCTTGAGGATCGCCGTCCGGCCCTTCATGTCGGGGCGGTCGAGGATGACCTGGCGGTCGAACCGGCCGGGGCGGAGGAGCGCGGGGTCGAGGACGTCCGGCCGGTTCGTGGCCGCGACGACGATGACGTTCGTGTTCGTGTCGAAGCCGTCCATCTCGACGAGGATCTGGTTGAGGGTCTGCTCGCGCTCGTCGTGCGAGCCGCCGAGGCCCGCGCCGCGCTGGCGGCCGACCGCGTCGATCTCGTCCACGAAGACGATGCACGGCGAGTTGCGCTTGGCCTGGTCGAACAGGTCGCGGAC
>DASSMI010000291.1:0-5996 GCA_035688935.1 Candidatus Limnocylindrales bacterium
TTCACCGGGACAGCAACGAGGCGGCTCCTTCGGGAGCCGCCTCGATCTATCTCCGCGGCACCGGCGGACCACCCGATGGCTGCGTTGCCCGGTCCGCGCCTCGCTCACGCACCTTGAAGTGCGCTCGCTTCGGCTGCTCCCGGGCGCCTTGCCCTCGGGCGGCCTCCGGCGCCGCTAAGGGCGTTGCCGGTTCGGATCGCTGGCTTCCGGGGGAGAGAGCCGCGCCAGGTCCCCGCGACGTCAGCCGCGGGGCGGGTAGAAGCCGGTCACCGTGTAGTGGTTGCCGCTCACGGCACCGATGTAGGTGCAGGTCACCAGCGCGGCGGCGTCGAAGCCATTGATGCCGTGGCCGACCGTGCCGCTCTCGCCCGCCGGGGTCACGAACGCGATCTCCTTCCACACGAAGAGCGCGCCGCCGTCGAGGTGGAACGCCGATGGGCCGCCGTTGAACGCGGCATTCCAGACGTGGCCGTCGTCGCACGTCAGCACGAAGTGGAGCGTGTTGTCGTTGTCGGGATGGGCCGACGCGGCGGTGGCCGCCGACCCGAGCAGGAGCGAGGCGAGGGCCGCCGAGACGAGGATGCGGGCACGCATTGAAGGCCTCCTGAGCGTCGCCGAATCCTCCCACGATCGACGCTCACGCGCCGGAGCGCGCGTCGTCAGTCCCGAGCCGGCTCGCGATCCCGGGCGACCAACCCCAGCCGGAACGCGAGCGCCGCGGCCTCGCCGCGGCCGGCGACCCCAAGCTTCCCGAGGATGTTCGAGACGTGGACGCCGGCCGTGTTGCTGCTGATGAACAGCTCCTCGGCGATCTGCCGGTTCGTCCGGCCCAGGGCGACGAGCGCAAGGACCTCGCGTTCGCGCCCGGTCAGCCCGAGCAGCTCGACTGAGTTGTCCGCCGCCGTCTCCCCAGCGGGCTCGACGTCGGAGCCGTCGGTCTCGAGCGTCAATCGAGCGCGCGTGGCCAGCGCCAGGATCTCGGCACGCAGCGGTTCGGCACGCAGCCGCTCCGCAATCGCAGCGGCGGCCCGGAGCGCGTCTCGGGCGAGCTCACGGTCGCCGCGCACGGCGAGACGTGCCTCGGCCTCCCGCCAGCGGGCGTATGCCTCCGGATACGGGCGCCGGAGGCCCGCCCACCCATCCGCCGCCGCGCGCCACGCGGCGGGATCCGGCGCTCGCCGGAGACGGGTCACCTCGGCCTCCGCCATCACGACCTCGGCTCGCGACAACGCCTCGTAGACCGGCCGGTGCGCGGCGACGTCGGCGTGCCGGGCCCGGAGCGCCTCGAGGAACCCATCGCCGGTGGTCAGTGCCTCTCGCTCGCCCGCCTCGTCGCGCCGGACGCGGGCCAGCTCGGCGGCGTCCGCCGCGGCTCGGATCCCGAGGACGTAGACCTCGTCGACGCGGACCTCGGGCGTGAACTCGATCCGCGGAATCGTCGCCGCGACGCGGCGCATCGCATCGACTGGACGCCCGCGCCAGATCGCGAGCTCGGCGAGGCTCGCCTCGACGGGACCCACGAACTGGACGTCGATCGCGTGCTCGGCCAGTGGCCCCAACGGCTCGAGCCGCGCTGCCGCCTCGTCGAGGCGACCGTGGACCATGGCCAGCCGCCCGGCGAGCTCCTGGGACAGGATCTGGTTGATCCCGAGCGGGTTCGCATCCCGCGCCCGACGGATCTGCGCCGCCGCCTCGTCCCAGCGACCCAGCCGGTAGAGATCCTCGGCCGCGTTCGCCATGAGGTGGGCGCCGAACATCCGGACGAGCCCCAGCGCGATCGTCTGCTCGATCGCCTCCAGCGCGTGCTGGATCGCCTCCTCGTGGCGACCCACCGACTGCAGCACCCAGACCACGTTCGCCTGGGCCCGCCCGATGTCGTCGACCGTCCCGACGTCGCGGGCGATCTCGTACGACCGGAGCAGGTCCTCGAGGCCCCCGTCGACGTCCCCGAGGATCGCGCGATCCTGGCCGCGCGTGTTGAGGGCGTGCCCCTCGATGTCGTGGGCCCCGACTGCTCGGGCGATCGTCAGGGCGGCGTTCGCGTGCTCGAGCGACTCGGCGAACCGAGCGCCGAGCATCCGGATCTGCGCGAACCCGGCGACGACCCGAGCCTGCGCGGCGCTCGGTGGATCCGACGGCATCAGCCGCATCGCTTCGAGGTAGCCGGCGTTCGCCAGCTCGCCCTGCCCCGCGATCCACGCATAGCGCCCCAGACGTTCCTGGAGCAGGGCGCTGCGGACCGGGTCGACCCCATCGTCGACGAGCGCGATGGCGGCCTGGATATACGCCACCGCACGCGCAGGTTCGCCGAACCGAGCGGCGCTGGCGACCTCGGCGAGCAGCTCGACGCGATCACGGCCGGCCCGGGCAGCCGCATCCGGAACCTGGTCCCACAGCTCGAGCGCGCGCTCGTACAGGGCGACGGCCTCGGGGAACGCGTAACCCGCCTCGGCCGCGAGCCCGGCATGGACGGCGGATTCGAGGGCGCGCGGGAGGTCATGCGCGGCGAACCAGTGATAGGCGAGCTCGGACGCGACCGAGGCGTCCGTCAGGCGGCGACCCTCGAGGGTCCGTGCGAATGCCGAGTGGAGACGGGTCCGCTCGCCCGGGAGGAGATCGTCGTACACGGCTTCCTGGAGGAGCGCGTGCCGGAACCGGTAGCGCTCGATCCCGGCGGTCGGGTCGGGGACGAGGACCTGCCGGCCGACCGCCTCGCGGAGGGCGTCGTAGACGGCGGTCTCCTCGAGCCCGGCCGCGTCGGCGAGCAGCGATGGGTCGACGCGCTGGCCCGCGGCGGAGGCGACCCGCAGGAACTCCTGGGTCGATTCGCTCAGCTCGGCGACGCGGGCGAGGAGGACGTCGCGGAGCGTCGACGGCAGCTCGGTGCGGCCGTCCTCGCCGGCCGCGACGAGGAGCTCCTCGGCAAAGAAGGCGTTGCCGCCGGAGCGCGCGTGGATCGAATCGATGAGCGCCGGGTCGAGCTCGTGTCCGGCGATCGCCTCGAGCTGGGCCGCGGATTCGTGACGGTCGAACGGCCTGAGCTCGAGCCGCTCGACGCGGCCGGTCCGCTCGAGCTCCGCGAGGAACGGGAGGAGCGGGTGGCGGCGGTGGAGCTCGTCGGAGCGGTAGGTCAGGACGAGGAGGACGCGGCTGTCCTGGACGTTGCGGACGAGGAACCCGAGCAGGTCGCGGGTGGACGTGTCCGACCAGTGGAGGTCCTCGACGATCAGTGCGACGGGAGCCCGCTCGGCGAGACGGGCGAAGACGCCGAGGACGAGCTCGAACAGGCGGCCCTGCGCCGAGCCGATCGCGAGCGGCGCGGGCATCGCCTCGACATCGACGGGCCCGAGGTCGGGGACGAGCCGGGCCAGCTCTGCACGGCCGGTGCCGACGATCGCGTCGAGCTCGGTCGGATCCAGCCGGCGGACCAGCCCGCGGAGCGCCTGGACGAGCGGCGCGTATGGGAGCGCGCCATCGCCGAGCTCCACGCAGCCACCGAGGAGCACCTGGCCGCCGTCCTCCCGGACGACGCGAGCCAAGTCGTCGACGAGCCGGGTCTTGCCGACCCCGGCCTCGCCGGCCACGACGACGGACGCCCCGTGCCCGCCGGCGGTCGCGACGAACGCCGAACGCAGCCGCTCGAGCTCGTGCGAGCGACCGATGAGGATGGGACTGGAGACGCGACCGGCCATCGCGTCGATCATCAGGCTCACCGCAAGCGGCGTCGTCGGCGGAATGACGATGGTCCTTCGGGAACGTGCGGCATCACGGGCCTCGTGTCGTTCAGCGACCCGCCGGCAGGAGCCGGCCCAGTCGGTTCGTGAGGATCGGCGCCACGCGCCCGCCGAACGAGAGACGCCGGGCGCGGGTCCCGCTCCGCTGGCCGCTGCGGGCCAGGCGCTCGTTGGCGGCTTCGCGGAGAAGCGTGCTCTGGCGGTCCTTGACGAAGATGGGATCTGCGAACTGGAACATCTGGCTGTACCTGCCTTTTCCGGCCCCCACTCGGGACCACGCGACTTGACGAGAACAGCCTCTCCGGAGCCTCGCCGCGCCACATCACGAGGCCTCGTCATTTCGGGAGCTCCGGCTCTTCATTTCCGCGGCCGACGCGTTCATCCCCACGTCCGCGGTCCCGTTCGCCGCCCCGACCATCGGGCCGAGGCGCCGCGGACGCGAACCGGTCACGATGCGCCGACGAACCACGGGTCGGGAGGTGAGCCGATGGCGTTCGATCTGTACATCTGGGACAAGCCGCGCGATTTCGATGCCGACGAGGCAGGCCGCCGGATCGAGGCCTGGCTCGCAGCGGGCGCCGATCCCGTCGCGAGCCCGTTCGAGCGGAGCGAGAACGTCGGCTGGTTCGTTCGCGAGCTGCGCGGCGACGTGCCCGATCTCGATTACGTGTCGGACGCCCAGCCGAGCGGGAGTCGGACGCCGATCTGGCTCGCGCCCGATCCCGACCCGCCGGCGAGGATCGTCGCCGCCCGGCTGCCACCCGAGCACGGGCGCGACGCGCTGGAATCGATCCTCGGACTCGCGACGAAGTACGACCTCGTCGTGTTCGAGCCAACCGCCGGGCGGCTGTTCGAGCCGCTCGCCGCGCTCGGGGAACATGCGAGCGCGACGTTCTGGCCTGCAGGCGCGATCCGGGCGGCGGTCGCCGGACTCGCGGGAGCCGCGTCCGCGGCGATCGCCTGGCTCCTCGGGATCCCGATCCTCAGCGGCGTCGTCGCCGTCGCGGGCGGGTTCATGGCGGTCATGGCCGTGTTCACGTTCGCCGTCGAGGGGCGGGCCGCCCTGCGGCGACGCCGTCCCTGACGCGCGTCGGCGAGGCGCCGGCCGCGAGGCGCCGGCCCTTGGGCGGGCGCGCCGTCAGCCGCGACCGCGTGTCGACGCGATGTCGGCTTCGTTCCCGGCCGCATCGGCGACCGTCCACCACATCGGCGCGCGATCCCGGACGAGCCGTCCGCCCGCGCCCAGAACCGCCTCGAGTCGGGCCTCGGCCTGATCCGGCGGAACCCAGATCCCGACGTGGAGGGCGCCTCCGCCGTCGCCGCGCGGTTCGTCCATCTGCTCGAACCAGACATTCGTGTCGCGGAGATGGGGGTCGACGAGGTCCTCCTCGGGGCTGTCCGGCCGGGGGTCGTAGCCGAGCGCCGCCTGCCAGAACGGGAAGACATCCTTCGGCGACGGCGCACCGACGACGAGCAGGAGGCTCTGGACGGCGGCCGGATCGGCGGTGAGACCCAGCTCGCGACCGACGGCCGAGATCCGGCGCGCGAGATCCACGTCGCGCCGCGTCATCCCGTACCAGTCCTCACCCTTCGTCAGCAGCCGGACGGTCACGCCGCGCGGCCGGATGTCGATGTCCGGACGATGCTCCTCGACCCCCTCGAGCGCGGCGATCGCCCCGACGAAACGGGCGCTCTCCGCCAACGATCCGGTTGCGAAGAAGGCGTAGGCGCCTTCGCCGAGGACCCGCCAGTCGGAGACGCCCTCGGAGGCGTGGAAGTCGTCGGGGCTGATCCCGTCATCCATTCGGTCTCGCTCCTTCCATGTGCGTCGGTCGACCGTATCGCGGGTGGCTGTCGGGATGCGACAGGAATCCCTTTGGATTCATCTTGACTTATATAAGGCGTCGCTACTACGATGTCCGCATGCACGCGTTCGACGTCCTCGGCGACCCCGTTCGACGGAGGATCCTCGAGCTCCTCGCGACCGGCGAGCTGACGTCCGGGGCGATCACCTCGGCCGTCCAGGCCGAGTTCGGGATCACGCAGCCGGCAGTCTCCCAGCACCTGCGCGTCCTGCGCGAGAGCGGATTCGCGACGGTCCGGCCCGACGGCGCACGCCGCCTCTACGCGGTGGACGCACCGCCGTTCCGCGAGGTCGACACCTGGCTCGACCGGTTCCGGACGTTCTGGGAGCAACGCCTCGACTCGCTCGAGACCGAGCTCGCCCGGGGCAAGCGGGCACGCCGCCTCGCCGCCGATGCC
>DASSMI010000292.1:0-25233 GCA_035688935.1 Candidatus Limnocylindrales bacterium
CGGTTCGTCGCTGCGCGGGACCCGATCCTCAACGTCGCTCGAAGCGGCGGCCTGCGTGGACACGGTCCTCGGATGGGAATTCAGCCCTGCTGGAGCGGATTGCAGGTTCAGGGCACCGCTAGTTCCCCGCCTAGCACGGCGCCGACGAGTCTAGCAGTTGGCGGTTTCGTGCCGGTTCACCGGGGAGTGGCGGGCTCGGGCTCGGCGTCCGGCCGGCCGGCGCGGGGCTGCCTGCCCGAGTCTGTGCGGACTGGGATCCGGGATGTTCGTGGGAGCTCCTCGGCTCGAACCGAGGGCTTGGGCGGAACAGCCTGCATGGAACGCGCGCGGCTGAGTCCACGCAGACTCGGTCATCCTCGCCCCCGCCAGGTGCGGCGGTCATGGGCGAAGTGGACCGCTCCCGGCGCGAGGCCACGGAGCCGGGCGACGCTCCGGTCGTAGGCCGGGATGTCGCGTGCGGTCGTGCGGCCCTCGCGACCGGGCCGGCTCTCCCATTCGTCCCGGCTGTAGATCGCCTGGCCCGTCAGGAGGGCTCGGCCGGCCTTCGTCTCGACGACCATCGACTGGTGGCCGGCGGTGTGGCCGGGTGTCGAAAGGATCCGCAGCCCTGGTGCGACGTCCGTGTCGCCCTCGATCTCCACGTAGGTGACGCCGTCGCCGCCGATCAGGGCCTCGTTCGTGTGGCCGGGCACCGTTCGGGCGAGCTCGCGCTCGGCGCGCTGGACGTAGATCGGCACCCCCACGAGGCGGTGGTTCATGCCCGCGTGGTCGAGATGCAGGTGGCAGTTCGTGGCCGCCCGGACATCCTCGAGGCTGACGCCGAGGGCGGCGAGGCCCTCCTCCAGCGGCCGCTCGACGGGGTCGTAGCGCGCGTCGACGGCGGCGTCACCGCGGCTGATGCCCGTGTCGAAGAGGAAGACGCCGCCGTCCGCGGCTCGGAGGGCATGGGCCACGACGACGCCCTCCTCGCCGGCCCACGCCTCGTCTTCGGCGAACGTGAACGTGCCGGCGTCGAAGGGGAGGATCTCCCAGAGCCCATCGGCGTTCACCGTGGCGCGACTCCGTGCAGCCGGGAGTGGCGGAGAGGGCGGGATTCGAACCCGCGACGGGTTGCCCCGAACCGCATTTCCAGTGCGGCGCCATAGTCCACTAGGCGACCTCTCCCCGGGCCGGGACCCGCGAGAGAAACAAACCGACCGGCGTGATGCCGGCCGGTCGTTCCGATGAGTCCTGGCGGAGAGGGCGGGATTCGAACCCGCGGTGCTTTCGCACACCGCTTTTCGAGAGCGGCACCATCAACCACTCGGACACCTCTCCGCGGGAGAGGATAGCAAAGGACCCTCCGGCGGCCGAATGGGTCGATCGTCCCGGCGTGGCCACGTCGTGAGCGGCACGACCGCTGAGCCGCAGACGAGCGGCACCGCGAAGCGTGGCCGGGCTAGGCGATCGCCGTCGTCCCCGCGAGGAGCTCCTCCGCCTCGTCGCGGCGGATCCCGCTGACGATCTGGATCCGACGGCCCAGGTTCGGATGCTGCGCGAGCTGGATGACCGTTCCCGCGGCGCCCTCGGAGAGATGCGGCAGGGCGAACACGAGTGCCGCGACGTCGCTCTCGAGCAGCGCGCCGACGCACATCACGCACGGCTCGACGGTCGTGAAGATCGTCGCGTCCGCCAACCGGTCGCGCCCGAGCTTGCGAGCCGCCTCGCGGAGGGCGACGACGACGGCGTGGGCGGTCGGGTCGTTGGACTCGATGACGCGGTCATGG
Source organism: Candidatus Limnocylindrales bacterium (assembly GCA_035688935.1). Lineage (GTDB taxonomy): Bacteria > Chloroflexota > Limnocylindria > Limnocylindrales > CSP1-4 > CF-46. The sequence continues at coordinate 1,767 of DASSMI010000292.1, forward strand.
GCGCGCGCGACCATCGCCTCGTCGACGACGGCGACCGCCGCGTTCGGGCGCTCTCCGACGGCGATCGCATTCCGGGCCTCCGCGAGCGCCTCGCCCATGAACAGCTCGTAGTTCATGCGGCGACGATAACAGGCGGATCTGCGCTGAGCGTCGTTCGCCGCCACCGGATCGCAACTGAACGGCTCCGGTCACCCGGCGTACGATTCCGGCCGCATGACTGGAGCGCGACGGATCGGGATCCTCACCGGCGGTGGCGATGTGCCCGGTCTGAACTCGGTGATCAAGTCGGTCGTCTACCGCGCGACCGAGATCGGCGACGAGGTCGTCGGAATCCGCCGTGGCTGGGAGGGGCTCACCCACCTCTCGTTCGATCCCGGCCCGGACCCGCACTACATCGTGGGCCTCGATCGGAACAACACGCGGACGATCGACCGGACCGGCGGGACGTGGCTGCACACGTCCCGGACGAACCCGAAGAAGATGGCCGCCTCGAAGCTGCCGTCGTTCCTCGACCCGTCGACCGTCGTCGAGCTGACCCAGCCGGACGGCTCGGTCGATCTCACCCCGGTCGTCCTCGACAACATCGAGCGGCTCGGGCTCGACGTCCTCGTGACGATCGGCGGCGACGACACGCTCAGCTTCTCGCGCGTCCTGACCGACGAGGGCGTCCCGCTCGTCGCGATCCCGAAGACGATGGACAACGACGTCGCGGGCACCGAGTACTGCATCGGCTTCTCGACGGCGATCACGCGGGCGAAGGAGCTCATCAACCGGCAGCGCACGACCCTCGGCTCCCATGAGCGGATCGGCGTGTTCCGGATCTTCGGGCGGGATGCCGGCTTCTCGGCGCTCTACACGTCGTACGTCACGAGCACGCGCTGCGTGATCCCGGAGGTGGCCTACGACCTGGACCGCCTGGCCGATGTCGTGAAGGCCGATCGCGAGGCCAACCCGTCGCGCTACGCCGTGGTCGTCACGGCCGAGGGCGCGATCTGGAAGGGCGCGGCGGTCGCGGACGTCGGGGAGACCGACATGTTCGGACACCGCCACAAGGCCAATGTGGGCGAGGCGCTGGCCGCCGAGCTGAAGGACCGGACCGGGATCGAGGCCGTGGCCTCCGAGCTGACCTACGACCTCCGGTCGGGCGAGCCCGACATGCTCGACTCGATGGTCGCCACCACCTTCGCGAACATCGCGATGGACCTCGTCCGCGACGGGGTCACCGGGCGGATGATGGCGATCCAGGACGGGAAGTACGCCCACACGGAGCTCCCCGCGCCGGGCACGAAGGCCCGTCGTGTCGACGTCGACGACATGTACAACCAGGAGCGCTTCCGGCCGCGCTACGAGGGGCGGCTCGGCGACCCGATGCTCCTCGTCGGGCTCGGCGGGAGTGTGCCGGCGGGCGTCTAGCCGTCGAGCCCGACTCGGCGCGGCGTCGAGCTCAGCTCGGAAGGTTCGCGCGCGCCCGGATGGCGCGCGCCAGGGCCGACATGTCGTCCTCCGCGTGGCCGCCCGCGACGAGGTCCGTCTCGAGCTCGGCCGCCAGCTCGGTGACCGGCAGCTCGGCGCCCATCTCGCGCGCCAGATCGAGGGCGATCCCGAGGTCCTTCCGGTGGAGCGCGACCTTGAACCCGAGCGGGTAGTCGTTCGCGATCATCCGGCCGCTCCGGTTGGCGAGGACCCAGCTCTGCGCGGCGCCGCCACCGAGCGCGCCGACGACCTGCTCGACGTCGAGCCCGGCCTTCAGCGCGAGGATGATCCCCTCGGCCACCCCGAGATAGGTGCCGGCCAGGATCACCTGGTTGACGGCCTTGACCGCCTGACCCGCGCCGCTCGGACCGACGTGCGTGATCGTCTTGCCCATCGCCTCGAGGATCGGCCGGGCCCGTTCGACGGCATCGGCCTCGCCGCCGCAGAAGATCGTCAGCGTCGCCTTCTGGGCACCTTCGCTGCCGCCGCTGACGGGAGCGTCGACGAGCCCGACGCCGCGCTCGGCGAGGCGGGTCGCGAAGTCGCGGGTCGCGGATGGCGCGATCGTCGAGCAGTCGATGACGAGCTGGCCGTGGCGGGCACCGGCCGCGACGCCGTCCGGGCCGAAGAGGACGCCTTCGACGTCGGGCGTATCGGACACGCAGACGACGAGAACATCGGCCGACCGGGCCGCCTCCGCCGGCGTCGTCGCGCGCGTGACGCCGAGCGCGTCGAGCTCGGGCGCCCGGCCGGGCGTGCGGTTCCACGCCGTCACGGTGAAGCCCGCCCGGGCGAGATTCGCGGCCATCGCCGCACCCATCGTGCCCAGACCGAGGAAGCCGATCCGCTCGTTCGCCATGCGATCCTCACTGCGTCCGTTCGCCTGACATCATGCCTTCCGGAGGTGCGTGGATGAAGCTCGGGGCGATCGTCCCCCAGGGATGGGTCGGGGAATACGACGGGTGGCAGCCGCTCGACGCATGGCGACGCACGACCCAGGTCGCTCAGCAGGCCGACCGGCTGGGCTTCGAGTCGATCTGGCTGTTCGACCACTTCCATACGGTCCCGCGCCCGACCGACGAGATCACGTTCGAGTCGTTCACGTCGCTGTCGGCGCTCGCGGCGCTGACGTCGCGCGTCCGCCTGGGGCACATCGTCATCTGCACCGCGTTCCGGAACCCGGCGCTCACCGCGAAGATGATCTCGACGATGGACTCGATCAGCGGCGGGCGGATGGAGCTCGGGATCGGCGCCGGCTGGAAGGAGGACGAGTGGCGCGCGTACGGCTACGGCTTCCCCGAGACGAAGGAGCGCTTGGCCCGGCTCGGAGACGACCTGGGCGTCATCACCGCGATGCTCGCCGGCGTCAAGCACGAGCACGCGACCTACTCCGGACAGTACGCGTCGGTCCGTGACGCGCGGAACGTCCCCAAGCCGATCCAGCAGCCGCGGGTCCCGATCATGGTCGGCGGGAACGGGCCGAACGTGACCTGGCGGCTTGCCGCGAAGTACGCCGACGAGCTCAATCTGGACGGGATGTCACCGTCCGACGTCCGCGAGGCACTCCCAGTCATCCGGTCGCGGTGCGAGGAGATCGGGCGCGATCCCGCGTCGCTCGCGATCTCCGTCCACATCTGGCAGGAGCAGTTCAGCCGTGGCGGGCAGGAGCGGGTCGATTGGCTGGCGGGCCTCGCCGAGCTCGGCGTCGCCCGCGCGATGGCGCTCGACTTCGCCTGCGCCCGCGACGACGAGGCGCTCGAGCGCGTCGCGGCGGATGCCCGGGCGGCCGGCGTCCAGCTCGCTTAGCCGGAGGTCATCCCGATGCCGCTCATCGCCCAGGTGTTCGCACTGCTCGCGGCGGCGATCCACGCGTGGTTCTTCGTCCTCGAGAGCATCCTGTTCGCCCGGCCCGGGGTCGCCGCGCGGTTCGGCCTGACGACGCCCGAGGCGGTCGAGGCCGTCCGGCCGATGGCGTTCAACCAGGGGTTCTACAACCTGTTCCTGGCCGTCGGGATCGCGGCGGGAGTCGCCCAGATGGCCGGCGGCGCCGAGATCGCCGGACGCTCGATCGTCCTGTTCGCGTGCCTGTGCATGGTCTGGGCCGGGATCGTCCTGCTCGTCACGTCGCCGCGCCTGGCCCGGGCGGCGCTGCTCCAGCTGGGCCCGCCGCTCCTCGCGATCGTCGCGACGTTCGTCCTGCCCGGGTAGCCGGGCGGGGCCAGGTCAGGGTCTCGCGTGCGCCGAGCGAACGAACCCGCCGATCGGTCGCGCGAAGACCGCGAGCTCCACGCCGGCGGCCGATGCCTCGTCGCGAAGCTGATCGAGTGGCGCGTCGGGCGCCGCGCCGTAGACCTCGAATCCGGCCGGTTCGACCAGGCCGGCGATCGCGGCCGACCGTTGCGCCGAGCCGGCGAAGTGGCGCTCCATCGCCTCGGCGTCGGCGAAGACGTGCATGATCCGGAGCTCGGACCGTCCATCGTCGACGTATGCCGCGAACACGATCGTTCGCGGCTTGCTCGACTCGATCAGGTCGACGGCGTCCGCGAACGCCGCCTCCACGTCGCCCGACCGACCCGGCGCGAGGCGGAACCGGCTGATGAACACGATCGGCTCCGCCATCCTGAACCCTCCGTTCGGCCTTGTTCCACGGTCGATACTGCCGGGACGACATGCACGTCGACGATGATGCCCGGACCCGGCTGACGACCAATCTCCGCGCCCGCCGGCTTCGTCGCTTATGGCGAACGCTGCCGAGCGGGCCGCGGTGCAAGCTGTGCACGTCGCCGTTCGGCGCGCCGGCGGGACCGATCCTGCGCCTCGTGGGCAAGGGCCGGTGGCCCGGCAACCCGTCGTACTGCCGGGGCTGTTTCGCCGATCTGTACCGTCATCGCCAGGGCGCCGAAGTCGAGTGCACGATGTTCTTCGCCGACGTCCGCGGGTCGACCGCGCTCGGCGAGTCGATGGACGCCACGACGTTCCGTCACCTGATGGATCGGTTCTACGGCGTGGCGGCGGACACCCTGATCACCCACGAGGCCGTCGTCGACAAATTCGTCGGCGACGAGGTGGTTGCGATCTTCATCCCGGCCCTCGCGGGTCCCGACCACGCCCGGCGTGCGATCGACGCCGGCATCGCGCTCCTCAGAGCGACGGGCAACGACGGCGCGTCGCCATGGGTCCCGATCGGGATCGGCGTCAACACCGGCACCGCGTACGTCGGGGCCGTCGGGACGGCCGAGCACGTCGAGTTCACGGCCCTCGGTGATGCCGTGAACGTGGCCGCCCGCCTTGCCTCGGCGGCCGGACCCGGTGAGCTGATCGTCAGCGAGGCGACCGCGACGGCCGCGGCGCTTCCGCTCGCGGGCCTCGAGCGCAGACAGCTCGATCTCCGCGGGAAGTCGAGCTCGACCGACGTGATCGTCCTGGACGCTCGCGTGCGTCGGTAGGGCGTCGCGCGGATCGGCGCGACGCCCTGAGACTCGGCTAGCGGGTGACCTCGACGACCTCGTACGTCGAGGCGGTCGGCGGGAAACCGGTGTCGAACTTCGCGTTGACGACAGCGAGGCGGTCTCCCCACCGGGCGACGGTCGTCGGCACCTCGAACGCCGAGTCCGTGATCGTGTCGACGATCGTCGCCGACGAGCGATCGCCGGACAGCCGGAGCTCGACGATCGTGTTGTCGACGTTCCGGACGGCCCACAGGCGGCCCGCCTCGAAGAGGATCCCGTCGACGTTCGGGAGATCGGCGCCGTCGATCGAGGCGCTTGCCCCGGTGGCCGGATCGACCGTGTAGACGGTGCCGTTCGCCGTATGCGCGACGAGCAGGGTCCCGTCGCCGGTGGCGGCGATGCCGTTGAGGTTGAACCCACCCGGGGTCGCGGCTGCCGGACCGCTGAGCGCGAGCGTCGTGAACCCGCCGACCGAGCCGCGGCCGGTGATCGCGAGCCGGTACAGGTTCGGGGCGTTCGAGTCCGTGAACCAGGCGGCGCCGTCGGACACGATCACGTCGTTGATGAAGTGGCCCGCGGCGAGGGCGACGTCCGCGATCGGCGCGCCCGTGGACAGGTCGTAGACGAAGCCGTGACCGGTTGCCGCGCCCGCGACGAAGAGCAGGTCGTCCGCGCGGTCGACCCGGATCCCGGTCGCCATCCGACCGGCCGGCGCATCGATCCAGCGCGTGACGGCGCCGGTTTGGAGGTCGCCGCGGAAGATGTCGCCGGTGAACAGCTCGCCTGCATAGAACGTCGAGCCGCCGCCGGTCGCGATGCCTTCCGTCGAGTTCGCGCCGGGCAGGACGATCGTGTGCGGGAAGCCCGGCGCGGCGGTCGCGCCGCCGGCGAGCGACAGGGTCAGCGCGCCGACGAAGGCGGCGCTCGAGATGGTGGTGAGAAGACGCTTCACGGGTTGCCTCCGGGCATCGAGGATCCGGTCGTGCGGCGATGGGCGCCGCCGGTGGTTGACGCGGGTCGCGAGATCGTGCGGCCCGACTAGCTCCGGTACGAATCCTAGACAGGATCGGTTCGGCCGGCCGTCGGCGGGCGTTGCCACACACGCTCACCGTCCTCGATCACGTCCGTCGGCCCCATTCCGAGACGGCGAGCGACCGACTCCGAGGCGGCATGACCCGGCTGGATGTGCGCCGTGATCAGGCCGTCGAGGGCCTCGATCATCGCGCCGGCCGCCTCGACGGCATACCCACGGCCCTGCCACGGGACGCCGATGACCCAGGCGACGTCGGTCGATCGGTCGGCGATGTCGACCGTCGCCTGGACGAAGCCGATCGCGTCGCCTTCCGCCCGGCGCCGGACGATCCAGTTGAGCCAGCGCTGGAGGCCGTCGGGCGACGCTCCGCGAGCCTGGGCCTCGAAGCGGCGCCGGAGCGCGCCGAGCGTTGGCGGCTCGCCCCCGATGACCGCATACAGCTCCGGATCGGCGAGGACGTGGACCATCTCTCGGGCGTGGTCCGCGCGGAGCGGCTCGAGAACGAGGCGGTCGGTCGAGAGCTCAGGAGGACGCATCGATCGAGACGCTCGGATCGGGTCGATCGGGGTTGGCGCGCCCGGCGAGACTCGAACTCACGACCTTCAGGTCCGCAACCTGACGCTCTATCCACTGAGCTACGGGCGCCTGCCTGCCGGCGAGGTCCACCCGGGGCGGAGACCGGGGAGAAGCCTGGCGGAGAGGGAGGGATTCGAACCCTCGGAGCAGGTTACCCCACTCAACGGTTTAGCAAACCGTCGCACTAGGCCTCTATGCGACCTCTCCGTCGCGCGGCGGGCGTCATCCTAACATGGGCGTTCCGTCGCCCCGAGGAGGACATCGTGCCCGCCGAGCACCGCCGGGACGTCATCGAGAAGGCCTGGGTCGTGCCGCCCCCGAAGCTCACCGGGCCGATCACGTTCGTCGACTACGACCCTGCCTGGCCGGGCCTGTTCGCCCGGGAGGAGGCGCGCATCCGGTCGATCCTGGGCGATCGCGTCGACCAGATCGAGCACACCGGCTCGACATCCGTTCCGGGTCTCGCCGCCAAGCCGATCATCGACATCACGATGACGGTCGCCGACGTCACCGACGAGGCGGCCTTCGTCGACGACCTCGTCGCGGCCGGCTACCGGCTCGTCATCCGCGAGCGGGAGCCGGACTGGTGGGACCACTGCGTCCTCAAGGGCCCCGACACGAACATCAACCTCCACGTGTTCTCGGCCGGCTGCATCGAGCTCGACCGGATGGTCGGGTTCCGTGACTGGCTCCGGACGCACGACGACGACCGCGACCTGTACGAGGCGACGAAGCGCGAGCTGATCGGCCGGCAGTGGACCTACGTCCAGGACTACGCCGACCACAAGACCGAGGTGGTCGAAGCGATCGCCGGCCGGGCCGGACTCCCGGCGGGACATCCGTAGCCCGCGGCGACGTCGCCCGGCGGACCGTGCGTTGACACCGCGCGCGGCGGGCCGTACCGTCCGCGGCACGTACATGAGCACGACCTTCTTCTACTTTCGCAACCCGGCATGACCGACCCCGGAGCCTGAGACCCGGGATCGCGGGTCGTGCCGGGAACGCAGAGGCAACGGCCTCTGCGTTTTTGTTTTGACCCGAGAGAGCTGACCAGAGAGGAACCGCAGCGGATGTTCGTGGTGATGGCGCCCGACGCGGGTGAGGCCGAGATCCTGGGCGTGAAGAGCGCCATCCTCGGTGAGGGCCTGACGCCGTATGACCACGTCTCGGACGGACGGACGGTGATCGCGGTCATCGGCGAGCTGGGCGGCGGACGCAAGCCGGCGCTGGCCGAGCGGCTGGGCGTCCTCGCGAAGGTCGATCGCGTCACGCCGATCAACCGGCCGTTCAAGCTGACCTCGCGCGAGTTCCATCCCGAGAACACCGTGATCCGGATCCTCGACGCGGCGATCGGCGACGGGTCGCTGACGATGATGGCCGGGCCGTGCTCGGTCGAGAGCCGCGACCAGCTCTTCGAGACGGCGGATGCCGTGAAGGACGCCGGGGCGACGATCCTCCGCGGGGGCGCGTTCAAGCCGCGGACGAGCCCGTACAGCTTCCAGGGGCTGGGCGTGGAGGCGCTGCGCTACCTCGCGGAGGCGCGCGAGCGGACGGGTCTTCCGGTGATCACCGAGGTCATGGAGCCCAACCAGGTCGACATCGTCGCCGAATACGCCGACATCCTGCAGATCGGTACGCGGAACATGCAGAACTACTCCCTGCTGACGGCGGTCGGCCGCGTCGCCCGGCCCGTGATGCTCAAGCGCGGCTACGGAGCCACGGTCGAGGAGTGGCTCATGGCCGCCGAGTACATCGTCTCGAGCGGGAACCCGAACGTGATCCTGTGCGAGCGCGGGATCCGAACGTTCGAGACGTACACCCGCAACACGATGGATCTCGCGGCGGTGCCGCTCGTCCACCAGCTGAGCCACCTGCCGGTCATCGTCGACCCGAGTCACGCGACCGGGAAGCGATCGCTCGTCGCGCCGCTCGCGATCGGCGGCGTGGCCGTCGGCGCCGATGGCGTGATGGTCGAAGTCCACCCGGATCCGGACTCCGCCCTGTCCGACGCCGAGCAGCAGCTCACGCTCGACCAGTTCCGCTCGATGATGGCCGAGCTGATCGCCGTCCACGAGCACGTCCGCGCCCGCTACGCCGAGCCGATCCCGATGGAGCCGGCGGGCGTCGGCGCCGGCGCACTCTCGAAGCATTGACGGGCCGATGACGACCGTGGCGGACGAGGTCGCCGTCATCCGGCCCGCCGCGCGCCTGCGCGGCGAGCTCCGGCTGCCCGGCGACAAGTCGATCAGCCATCGCGCGCTCATGCTCGCGACGCTCGCCGAGGGCGAGAGCCGGATCGCCGGCGCCGGCGACGGCGCTGACGTTCGGTCGACCGCCGGGATCTGCGCTGCGCTCGGCGCCGCCGTCGACCGGATCGCCGACGACGAGACGGCGGCGACGGTCTCGTACCGCGTCGTCTCGCCGGGCGTCGACGGGCTCGCCGAGCCGGCCGCCGACCTGGACTGCGGCAACTCCGGGACGAGCCTCCGGCTGTTCTCCGGGATCGCCGCCGGACTGCCATTCCGGACGGTGCTCGACGGGGACGATTCGTTGCGACGCCGACCGGTCGCTCGTATCATCGAGCCACTTCGCGCGATGGGCGCGACGCTCCATGCCCGGTCCGACGACAGCCTCCCTCCGCTGACCGTCATCGGTCGCCGGCCACTCCACGCGGTCGATCGATGGACCCCGGTCCCGAGCGCGCAGGTCAAGTCGGCGATCCTCCTGGCGGCGCTCCGGGCGGACGGCCGGACGACGGTTCGCGAGGCGGTCGCGACGCGCGACCACACCGAGCGGATGCTCCGGGCGCGAGGCGTCGACGTCCGGACCGTCTCGCTTCCCGCCTCGGAGGCGGACGGCCGCGACGGAGCGATGGCGGTGAGCGTCGAGGGAGGGCAGACGGTGGCGGCGGTCGACGAGCGCGTTCCCGGCGATGTCTCGGCCGCGGCGTTCTGGCTCGTCGCGGGGTCGATCCATCCCGACGCCGACCTGACGCTCCAGGGCGTGGGGCTGAACCCGACCCGACGGGCGGTCATCGACCTGCTCCGCGCGATGGGCGCATCGATCGAGGAGCATCCGACGGACGGCGCCCGTGCCGCGGATGGCCGCGTCGGCGAACCGATCGCCGACCTTCGCGTCCGCTCGGCCGAGCTCCGACCGATCGAGCTCGGTCCGGCCGATGTGGCGGCGGCGATCGACGAGATCCCGGTCCTCTGCCTCGCCGCGGCCGCCGCGGGCGGCGCGACGACGATCCGCGGCGCGGGCGAGCTCCGTCACAAGGAGTCCGACCGGATCACCGGAACGGCCGATGGCCTCCGTGCCCTCGGTGTCGATATCAGCGTCGACGGCGACGACCTCACGATCCGCGGCGGGCGGCCGTTGGGCGGCGCGGTCGTCGACAGCCTCGACGATCACCGGCTCGCGATGACGTTCGCGATCGCCGGTCTCCTGGCGAGCGGCGAGACGTCGGTCCGCCGCCCGGGGAGTGCCTCGATCTCCTATCCCGGCTTCTTCGACGACCTTGGAAGGGTGGGCTCATGACGAAGCGTGTCGTCCTCATCGGTCATCCCGTCGCCCACTCGCTGTCCGGCGCGATGCAACAGGCTGCGTTCGACGATCAGGGCATCGATGCGACGTACGAGCTCTGGGATCGAACCCCGCTCCAGCTCGCCGACGCCATCGGCGAGATCCGGGCGGATGACGACTTCCTCGGCGCGAACGTCACGATCCCGCACAAGGAGCGGGTCGTGCCGCTCGTGGACCGCCTCACCGAAGAGGCCGGAGCCACGGGTGCCGTCAACACGATCACGCGCGAGGGGAAACGGCTCGTCGGCCACAACACGGATGTGCCGGGCTTCAAGGTCGCGCTCGACAAGCTCGTGGGCCGCCAGAAGATGCCCAAGGCGGCGATCGTCCTCGGCGCGGGCGGCGGTGCACGGGCGGTCGTCTTCGGGCTGATCCGCGAAGGCTTCCAGCGGGTGATCATCTTCAATCGCCATCTCCACCGCGCCGAGGGCCTCGTGAAGCACTTCGGGCGGAGCGCCTCGCACATGGAGCTGCGGGCGATGCCCTGGCACGACTCGATCATCGAGTCCGAGCTGGCGAAGTCGAAGATCCTCGTGAACGCCACCTCGATCGGGCTGACGAGCGACGTCTCGCCGATCCCGGCCGAGATCATCCCGCCGGATCTCCTCGTCCTCGACCTGATCTATGCGAAGACGCGCCTCCTGAAGGACGCGGCGGCGGCGGGCTCCTCGACCGCGGACGGCGAGCTGATGCTCCTCCACCAGGGCGCGGCCGCGTTCACGCTGTGGACCGGGCTCGCGGCCCCGATCGAGGTGATGGCGGCGGCGCTCTCGACGGCCCGGGCCGGTGGCGTCCGGTCGGCCGAGGGGGAGCCCGCCGGAGATCAGCCGGCCACCGCGGCGGCGAGCTCCTAGCCCGTGGGACGCCTGCGCTGGCTGACCGCCGGGGAATCGCACGGGCGATCGCTGGCGGTCACGATCGAGGGCGTCCCGGCCGGCCTCAGCCTCTCCGCCGTCGCGCTCGCTCCGGACCTCTCGCGGCGCCAGAAGGGCTACGGTCGCGGGGCGCGCCAGTCGATCGAGCACGACGCCGCCGACATCGTCTCGGGCGTCCGCCACGGGGTGACCCTCGGCTCGCCGATCCTCGTCCTGGTCGCGAACCGGGACTGGGAGAACTGGGGCCGCGTCATGCAGGTCGAGGCGCTCAGCGACGAGGATGCCGCCGAGCTCGGCGCGGCGTCGGCCGACGGGAACAAGCGGGCGACGCCGGTGACACGCGTCCGGCCGGGCCACGCGGACCTCGCGGGCTCGCTGAAGTACGGCTTCAACGACGTCCGGAACGTCCTGGAGCGGGCGTCGGCGCGCGAGACGGCGGCGCGCGTCGCGGCGGGCGGCGTCGCCCGGGCGATCCTCGCCGAGCTGGGGGTCGACGTCTGGTCGTTCACCGCCGAGGTCGGAGGCGTGGCCGTGGATCCGTCGCGCGCGTCGCGCTCGCGCGACGAGGCCGACGCGTCGCCCCTGCGCTGTCCGGATCCGGTCGCCGAGGAGGCGATGATCGCCCGCATCGACGAGGCGCGCTCGAACGGCGACACGGTCGGCGGCGTGTTCGAGGTCGTGGCGCACGGCCTTCCGATCGGCCTCGGGTCGTACGTCCACTGGGACCGCCGCCTCGATGCCGCGCTCGCCGCGGCGGTGATGAGCATCAACATCGTCAAGGGCGTCGAGTTCGGGCTCGGGTTCGAGCAGACCCGGCGGTTCGGCTCATCGGTCCACGACGTCATCGAGGGTCGCGGTGACGGCGGGCGCTGGATCCATCGCTCGAACAACGCCGGCGGACTGACGGGCGGCGTGACGAACGGCGAGCCGCTCGTCGTCCGGGGCGCGGTCAAGCCGATCTCCACCCTGGCGCGGCCGCTGCCGTCGGCCGATCTGGTGACCGGCGAGGCCGTCGACAAGGCGCACTACGAGCGGTCCGACATCTCCGTCGTGCCCGCGGCCGGCGTCGTCGGCGAGGCGATGGTCATGTTGACGCTGGCCGACGCGATGCTCGACAAGTTCGGCGGCGACACGATCGCCGACACGAAGGACGCGCTGGAGCGCTACGTCGCGCGGATCTCACGCGGCGTCGAGGCCCCGGTCGCCGGGGGGCGACGCCCGGGCGCGGCGCGTTTGTCGGCCGTGGGTGGCGACGAAGCGGGTTCGGGCGGGGACGACTAGCTCGTGGACGTCGTGCTCGTCGGGTTGCCCGGCAGCGGCAAGAGCGCGGTCGGGCGGCGGCTCGCCCACCGCCACGACGCCCGCTTCGTCGATCTGGACGAGGCGATCGAGCGAGCCGCCGGACGGTCGATCCCCGAGATCTTCGCCGACCGGGGAGAGGCGGGCTTCCGCGCCCTCGAGCGGGGTGCGGTCGCCGAGCTCGGACCGGCCGACGGCGAAGCGGCGATCCGGACCGTCGTCGCGACCGGCGGCGGCGCCGTCCTCGATCCGCGCAATCGCTGGGCGCTGTATCGCGGCCGCCTCCCCGTCTGGCTCGACGTCCGCCCGGAGGTCCTCGCCCAGCGCCTCCGCCGCTCCCCGAACGTCCGGCCGCTGATCGCCGGTCGGGATCCGATGGGCGCGATCCGCGATCTCGCCCGGGACCGCGAGCGGTTCTACTCCGCCGCTCATCGGCTGAACGGCGTGGCCGAGCTCGCGACGATCGTCGAGCGCGTGGACGCCCTCGCCGCCGATCGCGCCGCGGATGGCGCGCCGACCGTCCTCCTGCGCGGTCGGTCGCTCGGCGGGGATGTCGTGATCGGCGAGGGGATCGCGCCCTCCGTCGTGGGCGATGCCCTCCGCGGGCTCCGCGCCCGGCGGGCGATCCTCGTCTCCGAGCCCGGCGCGTGGACCGCGGTCGGTGCGGCCCTCGGGTCGGCTCTCGCGGACGACGGCTGGCCGGTCGAGCGGGTGCTGTTGCCGCAGGGCGAGGCGGCGAAGCGGCTCTCGGTGATCGAGGACGCCTCGCGCGAGCTCGCGCGGCTGCGCGTGGAGCGCGGGGAGCCACTCGTCGCGATCGGCGGCGGCGCGCTCGGGGACGCGGCGGGCTTCCTCGCCGCGTCGTGGCTCCGGGGCGTGCCGGTCATCCAGGTGCCGACGACCCTCGTCGCCCAGATCGACTCGTCGATCGGCGGGAAGACCGGCGTGGATCTCCCGGAGGGCAAGAACCTCGTCGGCGCGTTCCACCCACCCGCCGCGATCGTCATCGACATCGCCTTCCTGCGGTCGCTCCCCGAACGAGAGCGGCGCGCGGCCCTCGGCGAAGCCGTGAAGATGGCCGCGCTCGGCGACGAGCGGCTGTTCGCGCTCCTCGAGTCGGACGGCGACCCGGTCGCGCGCGGCGACGAGGCCGCCTTCGCGGGCGGCGCGGTCGCCGAGCTCGTCGAGCGGACGGCGTGGGCGAAGGTTGCGGTCGTCGACGTCGACGAGAAGGAGGGCGCGGCCGATCGGCGGATCACGTTGAACCTCGGCCATTCGCTGGGTCACGCGGTGGAGGCGGCCGGCGGCTTCCGCCAGCTGCTCCACGGCGAGGCGGTCGCCCACGGGCTGCGAGGCGCCGTCCGGATCGGCCGGGAGCTGGGCGTCACGCCGGCGGACCGCGGCGACCGGATCGAGCGCCTCCTCACCGAGCTCGGCCTGGCGACCGCCCCACTCCCCTACCCGCTCGCGAACGTCCTGGGCGCGTTGGCCGCCGACAAGAAGCACGCGTCGGGCGCCCTGCGCTGGGTCCTTCCGACCGCGGACGGGTCCGTCGTTCGAGCCGACGTGCCCGCCGACGTCGTCGAGCGCGCCGCCGCGTCGCTGCTCGTCGCGCCCGGGGTGGCCGCGTGAGCCGTCCGAGGGTGCTCGTCCTCGAGGGCCCGAACCTCAACCTCGTCGGGATGCGCGAGCCCGAGATCTACGGCCGCGAAAGCCTGGACGACATCCACGCGGAGATCGCGGCGCGGGCCGGAGAGCTCGGGCTCGATGTCGCGTTCTTCCAGTCGAACCACGAGGGCGCCCTGATCGACCGGCTCCACGAGCGCGACTACGACGTCGCGATCGTCAACGCCGGCGGGCTCACCCATACGTCCGTGTCGCTCCGCGACGCCCTGCTCGGCGTCGGGCGCCCGTTCTGGGAGGTCCACCTGTCCGATCCCGCGGCGCGCGAGCCGTTCCGCCAGGTCAACTTCCTCCACGACGTCGCCGTCGCATCGATCGTCGGCCAGGGGAAGCGCGGGTACCTTCTCGCGCTCGACGCGATCGCGGAGCGGTTCGATGCCTGAGCGACCGTCGAACCGGGCCGGCGAGCCGCCCGAGCTGCGCCGCCTCCGGCGCCGGATCGACGCCCTCGACCGACGGATCGTCCGGCTCCTCAACGAGCGCGCCGAGCTCGCCCGGGACGTGGGCCGCGTGAAGGAGGGAACGGGCCGCCGCGCTGTCCGCGATCCGGAGCGCGAGCGCGAGGTCCTCCTCCGTGTCTCGATGGCGAACGTCGGGCCGACGCCACAGGCCGATCTGCTGGCGGTCTACCGGCGGCTGTTCGCGGTCGCGCGGTCGCTCGAGCGGGCGGATCGGACGCGGGCGGCGCGGGCGGCCGGGCTCGGGCTGGCGGCTCCGGAGTCGACGGACGAGCGGTAGGCGCTCGCTCGCGCTGCCGAGGTCGCAGCGGACGCGGTTCGCCCCGGCGCCGACCGGCTTCCTCCATCTCGGCCATGTCGCGAACGCCCTGTGGGTCTGGGGCGCGGCGCACCTCACGGGGGCGGAGGTCCTCCTCCGGATCGAGGACCACGACCGGCAACGATCCCGGTCTCGCTTCGACGCGGCGCTCCTCGACGACCTGGCCTGGCTCGGCTTCGCCGCGGATCGGGGTCCGGTCCGCCAGACCGATGCCGATGCGATCCGGGCGTACGCGCAGGCCCTCGCCCGGCTGACCGCGTCGGGCCTGGTGTACCGCTGCGCCTGCACCCGCTCGACGTTCGGGGCGTGGGCGCGGGAGCACGGACGGTCGTGGACGGGCCCGGGCTGTCCGGGGGCCTGCCGGATGCTCGCCCTCCCCGACGACCCGGCCACGAGCCTGCGGGTTGCGCTCGGCGAGGGCACGGAGCCGTTCGACGACCTTTTCCTCGGTCCGCAGGCCGGGGATCCGTCGCACGCCGGCGACCTCGTGATCCGCGACCGCGAGGCGAACTGGACGTACGGCTTCGCCGTGGTCGTAGACGACCTCCGGCACGGCGTCGATCTCGTCGTCCGCGGCGAGGACCTGCTGCCGGAGACTGCCCGCCAGATCCGGCTCGCGCGCCTGCTTGGCCGCGAGACGCCGCCGCGGTTCCTCCATCATCCCCTCATCCGGAAGCCCTCCGGCGCGAAGCTCTCGAAGTCCGAGGGGGACGCCGGCGTCGCCGAGCTGCGCGCGGCCGGCGGGACGCCCGAGTCGGTTCGCGCGGAGGCGGCGGCCCGTGGCCTCGTTCCGGAAGAGATCGTCGAGGCCGCGGCTCTTCGGTAGGCCGTCACGCGGGGTCAGCCCTCCGGCTCGGGCGTGCTCCGGTCCTCGATCTCCCAGGCGTGGTCCAGCGCATGCCACGCGATCCGGTGGGCGGCGTAGCGGGCGGGCCAGTGACGTCCCGCGAGTGGCGCGCCGTCCCGCGCGCCACGGAGGACCTCGAGCATCTGCGCGCGCATGGATTCGATCGCCACCCGGTCGCCGGGGGCGAATTCCGGCACCTTGATCCCGATCTGGTTCGCATACGCCCGATCGGCGTCCATGACGTGGGCGACGACCTTGGACGTGTCGCGGCCCCCGCCCCGGGGACCCTTGCGGAGCTCCTCGGGAGCGCCGGCCGCGGTTCGATCGAACAGGGCCCAGGCCGCCCCGACGAGCCCCGCCCGGCGCTCGGCCTCGTCGGCGTCGAGCCCGGCGGCGTCGTGCTCGGTCGGGTGGCTCGGGACGCCGAACTCCGTCCCCGCACCGCCCGGTGCCCGCTCGACGACATCGAAGTCCTCGACCGAGGGATGCGCCGCGAACCTCCGGTGCTCGGCCTCGGCGATCACGGCATAGCGCGGCGCGTAGGCGGCGAGCGTTTCGAGCGCCAGCTCCTCGGTCTTGCCGGACCGGCTCCAGCCGGGCCAGTCGACGGCGGACGCGAACGTCCTCTTGGGCGTGTGCTCGATCGTGACGAGGATCCGGTTCGGCATGCCGTCAGGGTGCCACGCCCGCGTGCCAGCGGGCGTCAGGATCGGGTCGCGTCGGCCAGGCTCCGGACGAGCGCCGTCATCCCGTCGACGTTCGTACCGTCCGGTCCGAGGGCGTCGACGAGGGCGCTCGCCACGACCACGCCGGCGGCACCGGCCCTGGCGATCGCCTTGACGTGGGCCGGCTTGCTGACGCCGAATCCGACGCCGACCGGCACGGGTGACGCCTTGACGACGTCCCGGATGAGCCGCCCCACGGTCGACGGCAGCGACGTCCGAGCGCCCGTCACGCCGACGAGCGAGACGCAGTACAGGAACCCGCCGCTCCGCGCCGCGATCGCCGCGCGACGGGCCGGCGGGGTCGTGGGAGCGACGAGGTACACGACCGCGAGCCCGTGCTCCCGGGCGACGGCCTCGAACGGCCCGCCCTCGTCGGGCGTCAGGTCCGGGACGATGACTCCGGCAGCACCGGCGGCGGCCAACCGGCGAGCGGCGGCGGAGCCATCGCCACCGCCGAGGAACTGGTTCGCATAGCCCATCGGGACGATCGGCGTGTCGGGGCGCGCCGCGGCGATGTCCTCGATCAGGCGCAGGCTGCCCTCGAGCGTCGCGCCGGCGGCGAGCGCGGCCTGCGTCGCCCGCTGGAGCGTGGTCCCGTCGGCGAGCGGGTCGGAGTACGGCAGGCCGACCTCGAGGACGTCGGCGCCCGCGTCGACGACCGCGAGCGCGGCGCGGAGGCTCGTGGCGGCGTCCGGGTACCCGGCGACGACGTACGGAACGAGCGCGACACGTCCCGCCTCCCGCGCGGACGCAAACGCAGCTGCGATGCGGCGGGCACCGGCTGTGTCGTTCGTGCCGGCGGGAGCCGCCGCCTCGGCGACGGGCGTCATGCCCCGTGCTCGTCGATCCACCGACCGAAGGAGGCGAGGTCCTTGTCGCCGCGGCCCGACAGGCCGAGGACGACGACGGCTTCGTCGCCCCAGCCCGCGCCGTCCGGCGGTGTCGTCGCAAGGAGCCGGGGCAGGACTGCGAGCGCGTGGGCGCTCTCCAGTGCGGGCAGGATTCCCTCGGTCCGCGACAGCCAGCGCATCGACTCGAAGGCCTCGTCGTCGGTGGCCGCGAGCACCTCGAGCCGGCGGGCCCGGGCGAGGGCCGCGACCTGCGGCCCGACGCCGGGGTAGTCGAGCCCCGCCGACGCCGAGTGGGCCTCGACGACCTGGCCGTCGGCGTCCTGGAGCATCATCGAGCGGCTCCCGTGGAGGATCCCCGGCGTGCCGCCGGCGATCGCCGCAGCGTGCTTCCCCGTCGCGATCCCCTCCCCCGCGGCCTCCGCGACGGCCAGCCGTACGGACGGCTCGCCGATGAACCGGTCGAGCAGGCCGATCGCGTTCGAGCCGCCGCCGACGCAAGCGAGCGCCAGGTCCGGCAGGCGCCCCTCGACCTCGGTCACCTGTGCCGCGGCCTCGTCGCCGATCCGCCGCTGGAGATCGCGGACGATCGTGGGATACGGATGCGGCCCCATGGCCGAGCCGAGCACGTAGTGCGTCGTCTCGACGTTCGTCACCCAGTCGCGCATCGCGTCGTTGACGGCGTCCTTCAGCGTGGCCGTGCCGCTCGTCACGGGGCGAACCTCGGCGCCGAGCGCGCGCATCCGGAGCACGTTCGGCTGCTGGCGCTCGATGTCGATCGCCCCCATGAACACGACGCACGGCAGGCCGAGGAGCGCGCAGGCCGTCGCGGTCGCCACGCCGTGCTGACCCGCCCCCGTCTCGGCGATCACCCGCTCCTTGCCGAGGCGCCGGGTGAGGAGCGCCTGGCCGAGGGCGTTCGAGAGCTTGTGGGCGCCCGTGTGGGCGAGGTCCTCGCGCTTCAGGTAGAGGCGGAGACGACGCGGCAGGCGCGAGGTCGGGTCGAGGGCGACGGCCCGTTCGAGGGCCTCGTACGCGAGCCGATCGGCGCGATAGAGGGCCGTGGGCCGGCCGGCGTAGCGGGCGAGGAGCTCGCGCAGCTCCGACCAGAAGACCGGATCGTCGCGGAGCCCGAAGTACGCCGTCTCGAGCTGCTCGAGGGCGGCCATGAGCGTCTCGGGCACGTACCGGCCGCCGAACTCCCGCTCGATCCCCCAGCGACCGCGCTCGTCCGCGGTGAGCAGGCCCTGATCGACCGGCGTCGGGCGAACCGCCAGGTTCGGGTGGTCGATTCGCGCCGCCCTCGCACGCTTCATGTAGAGGGCGACCTTCAGCGGGTCCTTGGTCGGGCGCTCGCCCGCGGCGCGCGGCCGCTCAGTCCCGCTCGCGCTGTCGACCGCGATCGCCGGGATGTCGCGGAGCGCGGAGGCCACGTTCGCCGGCGTCAGCCCGCCGGCGAGGACGATCGGCACCTCGCGGGCCACGGCCGCCGCGAGCGCGGTCGCGACGCGGGTGCCCGTCCCACCCGGATGCGGCCCGCCGGCCGCGTCGAGGAACACCTGGGCGGCTCCGGCTTCGTACGCGGCGCGCGCCCGTGCGACGACATCCGGTGTCGTGTCGCGGTCCGCCGACACCCGGAGGACCTCGAGCACCGGCCGGGCCGCGGCCGCGATGTCGTCGAGCGGCTCGTCGCCGGAGAACTGGATCGCGTCGGGGTCGAGCACGGCGACGATCCGGGCGATCTCCTCGCGACCGGCATCCGCGGTGACCGCGACGATCCGCGGCGGTCGTGCGGCGAGTGAACGGGCCACGCGCGCGAGCCCGACCGCCTCCTCCAGGGACAGCTCCCGGGGGGTCCCGGGGACGAGGTTCAACCCGATCGCGTCGGCGCCGGCACGGACGGCTGCGAGGATCCCCTCGGCGTCGGTGATGCCGCAGACCTTGACGAGCGCGGTCGACGCTGCGTTCGCTGGGTCGGCGGGCGGCCGGCCCGCGTTGACGAAGACGCGGGCCGCGGCCGCGGGATCGGCCGCGCGAACCAGCGCCTCGCCGACGAGCGCGGCGTCGAAGCCGACCGCTCGCCACGCGGCGACCGTCGCGGCGTCGCGGACGCCGGACTCCGCGACGACGACGCGGTCGTCCGGGACGAGGCGCCGGAGGCGGATCGCCCGCTCGGTGTCGACCTCGAGCGTGCGCAGGTCGCGGTTGTTGATCCCGATCAGGCGAGCGTTCGTCGCGAGCGCCCGCTCCAGCTCCCGCTCGTCGTGGGCCTCGACGAGCGGCTCCAGACCGATCTCGAGCGCGCGGTCGACGAGACCGGCGAGCCGCTTCGCGGGATGGAGGACGGCGAGGAGCAGAACGAGATCGGCCCCGGCCGCCCGGAGATGCGGCAGCTGGATCTCCTCGACGACGAACTCCTTCGCGAGGACCGGCACGGAAACGGCCGCCCGAACGGCCCGCAGGTCGTCGACCGAGCCGCCGAACCAGTGCGGCTCGCACAGGACGGAGATCGCGGCCGCCCCGCCCGCCTGGTAGGCGCGGGCCCGAGCGACGATGTCGTCGCCCTCGGCGGCGATCGCCCCGGCCGACGGCGACGACCGCTTGATCTCGGCGATCAGGTGGAGGCCGGGGGCCGCGAGCCGGTCGACGATGGGCCGCGGCGGCGGCGTGGCCTCGGCGGCGGCGAGATGGTCCTCGAGCGACAGCTGGGCCATCTCGTCACGGATGTCCGAACGGCGGCGCTCGGCGATCTCCTCGACGACGTTCCGGCGCGGGCCGCGGGGTTCGGGTGCGTCGTCGTCCACGGGCGGCGCCTCGAGCAGCCTCATGCCGGCGCTCCGGCATCGGCGAGCTCGGCCCGGGCGGCGTCGGCCGCTCGTCGCTCGGCTCGCAGGCGCTCGAGCAGCTCGGTCGTGAGACCCGCGTCGATCGTCAGCGCGGCTCGCTCGATCCCGGCCGCCAGGTCGTCGGCGACGCCGGCGACGACGAGCGCGGCCGCAGCGTTGAGGAGCACGACGTCCCGGCGGGCGCCCGGCTCGCCGCGGAGGACGGCCTCGACGATGCGGGCGTTGTCCTCCGGCGTGCCACCCGCCAGCTTCGCGATCGAGGCCTTCGCCAGCCCGAGGCCGACCGCATCGACCGACCGCACCTCGATCCCGTCAGGCCCGACGTCGTGGATGACCCCGGTTCCATCGAGCGGCAGCTCGTCGATCCCCTCGCCGCCGACGATGAACGCGCGGTCCACGCCGAGGCGCTGGAGGACGGCCGCGAGCCGTGGCGCCGCGGCCGGGTCGGCCACGCCGATCACCTGGCGTCGCGCGCCGGCGGGGTTCGTCAGCGGGCCGATCAGGTTGAATGCGGTCCGGACGCCGATCTCGCGCCGGGTGGGACCGGCGTGCTTCATCGCCGGGTGGAAGCCGGGCGCGAAGAGGAACGCGAAGCCGACGTCACGGAGCGCGGCGCTCGCGGACGCGGCGTCATGGTCGATCCGCACCCCGAGCGCATCCAGGACGTCCGCGGAACCCGACTGCGAGGTCATCGCGCGGTTGCCGTGCTTCGCCACCGGCACGCCGGCCGCGGCGACGACGAGCGCAGCCGTGGTCGAGATGTTGAACGTGCCGCTCCCGTCCCCGCCCGTGCCGCAGGTGTCGATCGATCCGGGCGGCGCGTCGACGGCGAGGACGCGCTCGCGCATCGCGGTCGCGAACCCGGCCAGCTCGTCGACGGTCTCGCCGCGCATCCGGAGCGCGACGAGGAGCGCGGCAAGGAGTGCCGGCGTGGCCTCGCCGTCCATCACCGAGCCCATGGCGTCGCGGGCCTCGTCGAGCGTGAGGGTCCGGCCCTCGACGACGGCCGCGAGGGCGGTCCGGACCTGGTCGCTCACGACACCGCCTCCGCGAGCCCGGCCGTCGCGAACGAGCCCGACGCGTCGTCGAGCCGGGACGCCTCGCCTTCCCCGGCCTGGCGGAGAAAGTTCGCCAGGAGGTGCGGCCCCTGCGGCGTCAGCACGGACTCGGGGTGGAACTGGACGCCCTCGAGCGGCAGCGCGACATGACGGATCCCCATGACGACCCGATCGACCTCGCTCATCGCGGTCACCCGGAGCTCCGCGGGGAGCGTGGCCGGGTCCACCGCGAGCGAGTGGTAGCGCGCGGCCATGAACGCGGGTGGCATCCCGGCGAGCAGCCCCGCCCCGTCGTGGGTCACCTCGGAGGCCTCGCCGTGGACGAGCGTCGGCGCGCGAACGATCGAGGCACCGAACGCCGCAGCCATCGACTGCATCCCGAGACACACGCCGAGCAACGGGATCTCCCGGTCGCGGGCCACCTCGATCGAGGCGACCGAGACACCGGCCGCAGTCGGGTCACCGGGGCCTGGCGAGACGACGATCCCGCGGAGATCCGCGTCCGGATCGGCGGCGAGCGCCTCGACGCCCGCCTTGTCGATCGCGTCGTTCCGCACGACCCGGACCTCGGCGCCCGCCGCCTCGAGCGCCTGGACGAGGTTGAACGTGAAGCTGTCGTAGTTGTCGATGACGAGGATCATGGCCGCGCCCCGCCGGCGACGGCGTCCTCGGGCGACCGACGCGCCCGAGGCGCATCGGGCGGCGCGGCCGCGAGCTCGATGGCGCGGCGAAGCGCGGCCGCCTTGTGTTCGGTCTCCTCGAACTCCTTCTCGGGCACGCTCCCGGCGACGATCCCGGCACCGGTGTGGATGTGGGCCTGGCCGTCGCGCAGGACGGCGCTCCGGATCGTGATCGCAGTGTCGAGGTTTCCGTTGTAGCCCAGGTACCCGGCGGCGCCGCCGTACAGGCCACGGCGCTCTCCTTCGGCCGCCGCGATGAGCTGCATCGCCCGGACCTTGGGGGCGCCGCTGAGCGTGCCGGCAGGGAAGACCGCCCGGAGCGCGTCGAGGGCGTCGAGGTCGGGGCGGAGGCGAGCCTCCACGTGCGACACGAGGTGGAGGACGTGGCTGTACTTCTCGACCTCCATGTACTTGCTGACGGTCACCGTCCCGGGCCGGGCCACCCGCCCCAGGTCATTGCGCCCCAGGTCGACGAGCATGATGTGCTCGGCCCGTTCCTTCGGGTCGCGCTGGAGCTGCTCGGCGAGGATCTGATCCTCGCGCTCGTCCGCACCCCGCGGCCGGGTCCCGGCGATCGGGTGGGTCGTCAGGCGGTCGCCATCGACCTGGAGGAGGAGCTCGGGGCTCGCGCCGACGACCTCGAACTGCGGCGTCCGGACGAAGAACAGGTACGGGCTCGGGTTGACCCGACGAAGCGAGCGATAGAGCGACACGCCGTCGAGGGCTCGCCCGGTCGCGGGATCGATCGGCAGCCCGAACGACTGGCGCCGGGCGAGGACGACCTGGATCGCCTCGCCGCTCGCGATCGCGTCCTTGGCGACCTCGACCGCCCGGATGTAGGCGTCCCGGCCGAGGCTCGTGTCGATCGCGTCCGCAGTCGCCGCCGAGGCCGCGCCCGTGGGCCCCGCCCCGTTGCCCCCGGCGGCACCGGGCCCGGCGATCTCGGCGGCGCTCGGGCGAGCGGTCCGCTCGAGCGCCTCGAAGATCGCCGCCTCGGCGATCCGGTAGCGGCCCTCGAGATCCGGCGCCTCGGTGTGGAGCGAGGCGATCGCGCTGAGGGTGTGGGTCAGGTGGTCGAACACGAGGACGAGATCGGTCTCGATGAAGGCGGCGGCAGGGACCCCGACCGGATCGCGGTCCGGCAGGGGGACGGTGGGCTCGAAGGCGCTGACGGCGTCGTACGCCAGCGCTCCGACGGCCCCGCCGGTGAACCGGGGCATCCCCTCGGTCGGCAGGACGCGGCGCCGGGGAACGAAGGCGCGGATCGCGGCGAGCGGATCGGAAGCCTCGGAGACGTCGACCGGCAGGTCCGGGGTGTACGTGTCGATCGTCACGGGGCGGGTCTGCGTCCGCGCGGTCGTGCCGCGGACCTCGAGGAGGCGGCGCGGGCCGACGCCCAGGAAGCTGTACCGGCCCAGCCGCTCGCCGCCCTCGACGGACTCGAGGAGATAGGCGGGCGTCGCGCCGTCATCGAGGCGCAGGAACGCGCCGATCGGCGTCTCGAGGTCGGCCGGCCGCGTCGCGCGGAGGAGGAGCGTGTCGGCGTTCGCGGCGAGGCGTTTCGCCTCGGTCAGGCTGAGCGGATCGGTTGTCGCCATCGGTTCGTGCCTCCGGGTCGGGCAATCCCGCCCGAGAATCAGAAACGACCTGTTCGTCCCGGGACGAAAGGTCGTGCCTTCCGCGGTGCCACCCTCATTCGGCGATGCCGCACTC
>DASSMI010000293.1:0-6459 GCA_035688935.1 Candidatus Limnocylindrales bacterium
TGAGCTCGGCGGCGACGTCGTCCCCACCTCGAAGCGGGAGTACGGCCCCGCGACCGTCTCGCTGACCGAGCGGGGCGGCCTGTTCGGCGGTCTCGACGCCGACGAGCCGGTCTGGATGAGCCACGGCGACTCGATCACCCGGCTGCCGGACGGCTTCCGGTCGACGGCCGAGACGGAGTCGACGAAATTCGCGGGCCTCGCGGCCCCGGAGCGAAATCTCTACGGGATCCAGTTCCACCCCGAGGTCGCCCACACGCCGCGCGGCAAGGACGTGCTTCGCAACTTCGTCCTGGGGATCGCCGGCGCGGGAGCGACGTGGACGCCGGCCAACTTCATCGAGTCGACGGTCGCCGAGATCCGCGACCGGGTCGACGCCCATGCGGCCGCCACCGGCTCGGACGGACTCGTCATCTGCGCGCTGTCGGGCGGCGTCGACTCGGCGGTCGCCGCGGCGCTCGTCCACCGGGCGGTCGGGGACCGCCTGACCTGCATCTACGTGGACCACGGCCTGATGCGGAAGAAGGAGTCGGAGCTCCTGCGCGACACCTTCGAGCGCCATCTCGGCATGAAGCTCGTCATGGTCGACGCCCGAGAGCGGTTCCTCGCCCGACTGGCCGGCGTCGAGGATCCGGAGCAGAAGCGCAAGATCATCGGCGACGAGTTCATCCGGGTGTTCGAGGAAGAGGCCGCGCGCCTCGGCGCGATCGACTTCCTCACCCAGGGCACGCTCTATCCGGACGTGATCGAGAGCGCGACGGCCGAGACCAAGGCCGCCCAGAAGATCAAGACCCACCACAACGTCGGCGGCCTGCCGGCCGATCTCCGGTTCCAGCTGATCGAGCCGCTTCGATACCTGTTCAAGGACGAGGTGCGGGCCGTCGGTCTGGAGCTGGGGCTGCCCGAGGCGATGGTCCTCCGCCAGCCGTTCCCCGGGCCCGGGCTGGCGATCCGGATCATCGGCGCCGTCACGGCCGAGCGGCTGGACACGCTCCGCGAGGCCGACTGGATCGTCATCGATGAGATCAAGGGCGCCGGCCTGTACCGCTCGCTCTGGCAGAGCTTCGCGATCCTGACGCCGGTCCGCTCGGTCGGCGTCATGGGCGACGGCCGGACCTATGCCAACGTCGTCGCGATCCGGGCAGTGACATCCGAGGACGGGATGACCGCCGACTGGGCGAAGCTTCCGTACGAGGTGCTCGGCAAGATCTCGAGCCGGATCGTCAACGAGGTCCCCGGCGTGAACCGCGTCGTCTACGACATCTCGTCGAAGCCACCGGCCACGATCGAGTGGGAGTGACCAGCGGGTGGGGGAGGGGCCGCCGCTCCTGATCCGACGCGACGCGCAGCGGGCGCTGAGCCTGGCGATCGCCTGGTTCCTCGCCATCCCGGCGCTGGTGCTCGGCTACCTCGCGGTCGTCCTCCCGCTCGCGGCGGTGCTGCCCGCGGACTGCTTCCGGGAGACGTGCGAGCGCCAGCCCTTCGACCCGTCGCCACTGCTCCTGGCGGCCGCGTGCCTGATCCTCGTCGGGATCGGCTCGCTGGTCCTGTACCGCCTCACCTACGGCCCGGCGCGCCTCGCCTGGACGGTGGTGGCGGTCATCGGGAGCCTCCTCGTGGTCGCCGCGCTGGCGTTCGACGCCGCCAACGGCCTGGGCTGGGAGGTGGCCCTGATCACGTTCGCGTGGCCCATGGCGCCCGGCCTGATGGCGATCGACGGAGCGTGGCGATCGCGACGCAGTCCGGGCTCGTCCTAGGCCGATCGGGGGGTTCGCTCGCGCGAACCGCACGCTAGAGTGGCGGCATGCTCGACACGACGTCCGGGGAGTCCTCGGCCGCCCCGCACTGCAACTGGTGCTCCGCCCCGCTGCCGTCGGACCACGAGACGACCTGCCCGTCCTGCGGCGCCACCCTCATCGGCGAGGGCGACGCATCGGTCCCGGGCCTGACGGCGATCGACGCCGAGGCGATCCTTCGGAACGCCCGGACCGCCGCGAAGCCGAAGCCGCGGAGTCGGCTGCTCGGCTGGATCAGCGGCGACTACGACGAGGGCGAGGCGACCGCGCCGCCCGGCTCCCTCGCGCCGCCGCCCGAGGCGGTGCGCCGCGAGATGCTCCGCCTGGAGCTCGAGGCCCAGGTCGCGAACGCCCAGGCCGAGGTCGGCGCGATGGCCGCCGATGCGGCGGTCGAGGAAGGCCGCTCGCTCGCGCCGAGCGCGGAGACGATCGACCTCACGGCCGACGACGCCGGCCCGGCCGAGACCGAGAACGAGACGCCGCCCGCCTGACGCTCACGCGGACGATCGTCGCTATCGTTCGCAGGTGCCCGAACGTCTCCCATCGCCCGGCCCCTCGTTCCTGCGCGAGCAGGCGATCGAGCGCGACACCCGCACGCTTCGCGTGGGCCTCAGCCGGCCGACGACGACCGACGACGGCTGGTGGCTCGCCCTCGCCTGGGTCGCCGACGACGAGGGGATCGTCTCGTTCGTCGATCTTGCTCCGGCCGGCGGTCCTCGACCCGAGCCGCCGTTGGCCTGGCTGGGCCCGTCGCTCGCCGGCGCGCTGAGCGGGCTCATCCTGGAGGACGCGGGCCGGCTGTGCATCCGCCTGGCGACGATCGCTCCGCCGGACGATCCCAACCGACCGTGGCGCGTCGCGGCCGCCGTCCGGACGGCGTTCCGGTGGGAGCCGATGCGCGCCGCCGCGATGCGTCCGAACGAGCTTGCCGAGACCGTCCTGTCGGCGTTCCGTCGGTCGGTCGAAGCCCTCGGGCGGGCATCCGGCTAGACTCGGCCTCGAGTGGGCGATCTCTTCGACGAGTTCATGAAGGAGCTCCGGCGCCGTCAGGCCGAAGCGACGGGTCGCCGCGCGCCGCGCGACGGCGATGCGAACGGTCCGGACGGCGTCGACCGGGACGCCGACGCGGGCGACGCGGAGAGCACCGGCGACGACGACCGTCCCGCTGATCCGATCCCGCTCCGACCGCCCGGGGGTCGCCGCCGACCGGCTCCGGACGACGCGGCGCCGCGTCGAACATCCGGCCCACCGACGCCGCCACGTCGCCGGGTGCGGGTCGGTGGTCCCGACGACGGCAGCCCGTCCCTCCGCTCCCGGATCACGACGATCGTCGTGGTCATCGCGGTCGTCTTCGTCGTGCTCATGCTCGTCGTCGGGATCCAGCTCTGGACCGACGCGATCTGGTTCAAGAGCGTCGGCTACGACGCGGTGTTCTGGACGCGGATCGGCGTCCAGAGCGGGCTCTTCGCGCTCGGCGTGGCGCTCGCGCTCGCGGTCCTGTGGGGGAACCTCTGGCTCGCCGGCCGCCTCTCGCCGCCGAGCGCCGTCGAGGGCCGCGGCGGCAGCCTCCGGAGCTGGATCGAGCGGCTGAACGAGGCCGCGGCGAACGCCGACCCGGGTGGTCGCCGGGGACCGGGCTGGACGCGCTGGAACGATCCCACCGATGAGGGCCCGATCGTCGTCGGACCATCGATCGACATGCCCGATCCCGTCCCCTTCGGGCGGACGGTCATCGCGATCGTCGTCGTCTTGGTCGCGCTGTCGATCGGTGGGGCGGTCGCCGGCGGCTGGCAGACGATCGTCCTCTGGCAGCATCGGGTGCCGTTCGACCCGAGCGGGGCGCCCGTCGTGGACCCGATCTTCGGCCGCGACATCTCGTTCTTCCTGTTCGACCTGCCGTTCCTGCGGCTCGTCCAGACGATCGCGACGGGGCTGTTCGTCGCCGCGCTCGTCGTGGGAGCGGCGCGCTACCTCGTGTCGGCGCTCGCGGGATCCGCGATCTTCGACACCCGCGTCCGGGTCCACCTCGCCGTGCTCGCCGCGCTCGTCCTGCTCTCGATCGCCGCCGGCTACCAGCTCGACAAGCTCGAGCTCGTCCACAGCGATCGCGGCATCTCCACCGGCCTGGCGTTCACCGGCGTGCATTTCACGGACAAGACGGCGCAGTTCCTGGCCTACGACGTCCTCACCGTGGTGTCCGCGATCGCGGCGGCGCTCCTCGTGGGTGGCGCGTTCGCCCGCGTCCTGTGGCCGGTGACGATCACGTTCGCGGTCTGGTTCATCGCCTCGTTCGTCATCGGGCGGGTCTATCCCGAGGTCATCCAGCGGTTCACGGTCGAGCCGAACCAGCAGGCCCAGGAGACGCCCTACATCGCGAACAACATCGTGATGACCCGGCTGGCGTTCGGGCTCGACCAGTGGTCGGACCGGCCGTATCCGGGCAACGCACCGATCACGAAGGACGTGATCAGCGCGGACGCCGACACGTTCCAGAACGCGCGGCTCTGGGACTACCGGCCCCTCGGCGACACGCTCGACCAGCTCCAGACGGTCCGGACGTTCTACGACTTCTACGACGTCGACACGGACCGCTACACGATCGGCGGCGACCTCCGCCAGGTGATGCTGTCAGGTCGCGAGCTCGCCCTCGACAAGACCACGAGCACGCCGAACTGGGTGACCCAGCGGATCGTCTACACCCATGGCCTCGGGGCCGCGATGGTCCCGGTGAACGCCGTCGCCTCGCAGGGCCAGCCTCAGCTCCTGATCTCCGAGATCCCGCCCGTCTCGACCGCCGGCGCGCCGCCGATCAGCCAGCCGCGGATCTACTTCGGCGAGCGGCCGAGCGACTACGTCGTCGTCAACGCCCGCCAGCCCGAGTTCGACTACCTGCGCGGCGACAGCGGGTCGGTCGCTCCGGGCGGCCCGAGCCCGAGCCCCAGCTCGGGCGGCGATCTCGTCGCGCCGACCGACGGCGAGATCGTTCCCTACAACTGGACCGGCCACAGCGGCATCCCGCTCGGGACGACGCTCGATCGGCTGCTGTTCGCCCTCCGGCTGCGCGACTTCAACCTCCTGATCAGCGACCAGGTGACGTCGGGCAGCCAGCTCCTCATGCATCGGACGCTCGAGGACCGGCTTCCCTTCATCGCGCCGTTCCTCCGCTACGACAAGGACCCGTACCTCGTCGTGGACGGGAAGGGCGACCTCGTCTACATCCAGGACGCGTTCACGACGAGCGACCAGTTCCCGCACGCCCAGGCGTTCGACCCGGACTCGCTCCCGAAGACCGGGCTCGGGAGCGACCCCTTCAACTACATCCGGAACAGCGTGAAGATCGTCATGAACGCCTACGACGGCTCGATGACCTTCTACGTCGCCGATCCGGGCGATCCGCTCATCCGGGCCTGGCAGGGCGTCTTTCCGACCCTGTTCCACCCGATCTCCGAGCTGCCGGCCGACCTCGTGCCGCATCTCCGGGTGCCCGAGGAGCTGTTCGACGTCCAGACCCGGATGTTCGCCACCTACCACGTCACCGATCCCGCGACGTTCTTCTCGAAGAACGACCTGTGGGAGGTGCCCGTCGGGGCGACGAACGACCAGAGCCTCCCGACCGAGGCGTACTACGTCGTCATGCGGATGCCCGGCTCGGACAAGGCCGAGTTCCTGCTCCTCCAGCCGATGGTCCCGAAGGGCCGCCCGAACATGATCTCGTGGGTCGCGGCCCGGAACGACCCCGGCGTCTATGGCCAGACGACCGTCTTCCACTTCCCGAACCAGAGCTCGATCTTCGGGCCGGCCCAGATCGAGGCCCAGATCGACGCCGACCCGATCATCAGCGCGCAGATCACGCTCTGGAACCAGAGCGGCAGTAAGGTCGTCCGCGGCAACCTGATCGTGGTCCCGGTCGGCGACTCGCTCGTCTACCTCCAGCCGGTCTATCTCCAGTCGAAGACGGCGAACTTCCCGGCGTTCCAGCGGATCGTCGTGGCGTCGCCGCGGAACATCGTCTGGGGCTCGTCGCTCCAGGAGGCGCTGAACCTGCTCCTCACGAAGGAGGCCGGCGGTGGCGGGCCCTCGCCCAGCCCGGGCCCGACGCCCACGCCATCGCCCGGGCCGTCGGGCTCGCCCGGTCCCTCCGCGACACCCGGGCCCAGCGCGTCGCCGGGTGGACCCCTCCCGTCGGGCGCGACCGTCGAGCAGCTGATCCAGTACGCGAACGACCACTTCCAGCTGGCCGAGCAGGCGCGTCTCGCCGGCGATCTCGGCCGATACCAGGCCGAGATGAGCCTCGTCGGGCAAGCGATCGCACAGCTGCGGGTCCTGACCCAGACGCCGTGACGGCGATGGCCGCGACGACGCGCGGTGTCACACTCGCCGCCCTGATGTCGGCACTGGCCCGGCCGGCCTGGTGGATCCTGGGTCTGGCGGGGTTCCTGATCCGGGGCGGGATCCTGCTCTTCCTCGTCGCGATCGTCAGCCTGCCGTCGCCGCTCGCGCTGTCGAACGTCCTCGCGCCGATCATCACGCCGATCTACTTCGGCCAGCTCGAGCCGGACACGGCCGCCCTGATCGGGCTCGCCGTCGTCGCGCTGGTCGTGTGGCTCGTGGGCGGGAGCTGGCTCGCCGCCGCGACCGAGGTCGTCCTCGTCCGCGATGCGCGGTC
>DASSMI010000294.1:0-10361 GCA_035688935.1 Candidatus Limnocylindrales bacterium
CCCTCGCCGGCGACGGCCGCCACCGACTCCGCGAAGATCCGCAGCGCCGTCGCCATCTCGGCCTCGGTCACGGTCAACGCCGGGGCCATCCGGACGCTGCTCTTGCCGCACTCCAGGACGAGCAGGCCGCGCTGGAAGGCGGCCCACTGGACCTCCTCGGCGTGCTCGGGCGTGTCGAACTCGATCCCGAGCATCAGGCCCTTGCCGCGGACGTCGCGGACGAGCTCCGGGTGGCGCGTCAGGAGCGGCCGGAGTCCGGCGAACGCCTGCTCGCCCCGCGCGCGGGCGTTGTCGACGAGCCCGCCCTCGAGGAGGTCGATCGTCGCGAGCGCGGCGGCACAGGCCACCGGGTTGCCACCGTACGTGGAGCCGTGAGCACCGGGCCCCCATCCCTCGAGGAGGTCGGCGCGGGCGACCATCGCCCCCAGCGGCATCCCGCTCGCGATGCCCTTCGCCGTGAGGACGATGTCGGGCTTCACGCCCCACTGCTCGACCGCCCACATCGTCCCGGTCCGCCCCGCCCCCGACTGGATCTCGTCGGCGACGAGGAGGATCCCGTGCTTGTCGCAGATCGCCCGGAGGCCCTCGAGGAAGCCGTCCTCCGGGACGACGTAGCCGCCCTCGCCCTGGATCGGCTCGACGACGATCGCCGCGACCTCGTTCGCGGGCGCCAGCTTGTCGAAGAGGACGTCCTCGAACCAGCGCAGGTCGGCGACCTTGCCGAACGGCGCATGGAAGACGCCCGGCAGGAGCGGGCCGAACCCCGCGTGGTACTTCGCCTTGGACGCGGTGAGGCTCACCGCGCCGTACGTCCGGCCGTGGAACGCGCCGAGGAAGGCGACGATGTACGGCCGCTTCGTGACGTGGCGGGCCAGCTTGATCGCCGCCTCGACGACCTCCGCGCCACTGTTGCCGAGATACGTCCGCGCCCGCCCGCCCGCGATCGGGGTGATCCCGGCGATCCGCTCGCAGGTCTGCGCGTAGATCGG
This sequence comes from Candidatus Limnocylindrales bacterium, assembly GCA_035688935.1. GTDB lineage: Bacteria > Chloroflexota > Limnocylindria > Limnocylindrales > CSP1-4 > CF-46. The sequence continues at coordinate 990 of DASSMI010000294.1, forward strand.
CAGGTAGAAGTCGCTCGCGGAGAAGTGGAGCAGATCCCCGGCCTGCTCCTTGATCGCCCCGACCACCTGCGGATGGCTGTGGCCCGTGGACGTCACCGCGATCCCGGCGGCGAAGTCGAGGAAGAGGTTGCCGTCGATGTCCTCGACCGTGAGCCCGTCGCCCCGGACCGGGACGATCGGATAGGCGCGCGGGAGGCTCGGCGACGTCCAGGTCTCGTCGTAGGCCACGTGGGCTCGGGCCTTGGGACCCGGGACCTCCGTGACGAGATCGGGGACGGGCCGATCTCCGGCGAGACGATTGGACGCTTCCGACACGGGCGCACCTCGGCTTCTCGGCGAACGCATACGGAGTATGCAGACTGGATATTCGGGCCGGAGGATAGCAGAGGCCCCTCTGCCGTCAGCGGCCCGGCGTGCCGGTCGCGACGCGACTGAAACGACGACCGGCGGCGCCGCCGGAAGAACCGACGGCCCGCGCCGTCAGTGTGCCGCCATGGCGGACGACGAGCGACCCCACGGCACCGAGCGGACGATCCCGCCGCGCGACATCGACCCTGACGGAAGCGCCGTCGGGGTCGATGACCACATCATCGCGCCGCACCCGACCGGGCTCGGCCACCAGCCGACGGGCGTCGTGGACGACGCCGCCGAGCGCGAGCATCTGACGCCCTCGTGGCAGGGCGCCCGCCCCGAGGATGCGCCCGACCGCGAGCGTCCGGCGGCCGAGCCCGGGGAAGGCGAGCCCCGCTAGCGGGCGTCAGCTCTCGACAGGCCCCGCCGATCGCGTCCGGCGCGCCGCCACGCGCGCGATGAGGATCGCCGCGAGCGTCACGACCGCGAGGCTGGCGATGGCCGGCCCGAGGACGACCTCCCGGCTCGCTGCCGGCTGCGATTGGGTCGCCGGCGCGATCGCGCCCGCGGTCGCGGCGGCCGGTGACGCGGCGGCCGCTGCCGGTGGCTCGACGGCTGCGGCTGCGGGCTGACTCGCGTCCGCGTGCTCTCTCGGTCCGATGACCGTCAGGACGGCCGGCCCGCTGCCGGAGGCCGCCGCCGTCGCGATCCCGTCACCCACGACGATCGTCCCCGACATCCCGCGGTGGAGTGCGCATGCATACGGGTATGTCCCGGCCCGGACGAAGCGGTAGGCGACCATCGCCTCGGGCTGGATCTCGTCGTCGCGCGAGCCCCATTCCTGGTCCGCGCCCGTCAGGAGGTGGGCGACCTCGGGGCCGTTGTACCACTCGACGGTCGTGCCGGGCGCGACCCGGACCACCGTCGGCGCGAACGCGCACGGCATCATCTTAATCTGGGGATCCGTGCCCTCCTCACGGTTCGGCATGTCGAAGCCGTGGTAGCAGGGGTCGCCCGCGGCGACGGGCGCTGCAGGGACGAGCATTCCGAGGACCAGCCCGAGGGCCGCGAGCAGCCGGATGGCGCGCATGAGACCGTCCTCCGCGGGAGTCGTGTGCATCGACTACACCGCGCCGGCGGCGGGCGTTCCCCGAAGACGGCCGGGCGACCGGCGCGTTCCCCGTTCGGTTTCGTCAGGCTTGCGGAATCACTGTCCAGATTCCCGGCCGGCCCTCGGATTCGAAGTTCGAAACGGAACGGTTCGTCCCGTCCACGGCGCCGGTTCCGGTTTCGAAGTTCGAAACGGACCGGGCGGGCCGAAAACCGAGTGGTTTCCGGCGGCTGCCGAGACCGAAACGCCGAAGCGCAGAACGCGGCTAGTCGACGACGGTGTGCGACTGCTCCCGGAGGAACTGGGCCACGTAGTACATCGAGAGCCCGGCCTTGCCGGTCGAGCCTGAGCCCTTCCACCCGCCGAACGCCTGGACGCCCGGCCACGCCCCCGTCGTCGCGCCGGCGCGGCGGTTCACGTAGAGCACGCCCGCCTCGCACGTGTCGAGGAATTTCTGGACCTCGCCCTTGTCCTCGCTGTAGACACCGGCCGTGAGCCCGTAGACCGAGTCGTTCGCAAGCCGGATCGCCTCGTCGAACGAGTCGACGGCGTGAACGGCCGTGAACGGTGCGAAGAGCTCGTCGCGGAACAGGCGATGATCCGCCGGCAGATCTCCGACGACCGTCGGCTCGACGTAGAACCCGCGGTCCATCCCGCGGTCCGAGAGCCGCTCGCCGCCGACGAACACGCGTCCATCGCGACGCGCTTCCGCGACCGCGCCCTGGTGCCGATCGACCGCCCGCTGGTCCACGACCGGACCGAGCCAGTTCTCGCGGAGGAGCGGGTCACCGATCGTGATCTTCTCCGTCTTCTCGACGAGCAGCCGGACGAGCTCGTCGTGGACCGGCTTCTCGACGTAGACGCGGCTGTTGGCCGAGCACTTCTGGCCGCCGAAGCCGAAGGCCGAGCGCATGATCCCCTCGGCCGCCTCCTCGAGATCCGCCCTGCGCGAGACGACGGCCGGGTTCTTGCCGCCCATCTCGACGATCGTCGGCTTCGGGAAGCGCGTCGAGAAGGTCTTGTACAGGTCGAACCCGACCTCGTACGAGCCGGTGAACACGATCCCGTCGATGCCGGGGTTCTCGCGGAGCTCGGCACCCACGGTCTCGCCGGGACCCATGACGAGGTTGATCACGCCGTCCGGGACGCCGGCGTCGCGATACGCCTCGACCAGCTTGACGCCCGAGATCGGCGCAGCCGAGCTCGGCTTGAAGACGACGGTGTTCCCGGCGAGCATCGCGGCGGCCGTCGGTCCGGCGGCGAGCGCCATCGGGAAGTTGAACGGGCTGATCACGGCGAACACGCCGTGGGGGCGGAGGATCGACCGGGTGTGGACGGCCGCGTCGCCGAGGCTGTCCATCGGGTGGTCGTAGTAGTCGTTGTCCTCGGCCGTCTTCGCGTAGTAGCGGATGAGATCGGCCGCCTCCTCGACCTCGCCGAGCGCCTCGAGCCGGTTCTTGCCGACCTCGATCGCCATCAGCCCGCCGTAGACCATCTGGCGCTGGCTGATCAGCTCGGCCGCCTTCTTGAGGATCTCGATCCGCTTCTTCCAGCCGAGCGCGAACCACTCCGGCTGCGCCTTCCGCGCCGCGGCCACCGCGTCCTCGACGTCCGCCCGGGTCCCGACCGCGAAGTGGCCGAGGACGATGTCGTGGTCGATCGGCGAGGTGACCGTGTGCTCGCCCTGGCCGTCGCGCGCCTTCCCGTCGATCCAGTTCTGGTGGTGGCCGGCGAGGAGCGTCTTCGCCTCGGCGAGCCCGGCCTCGTAGTCGGCGTGCAGCTGCTCGTTGTCGGCGCGGAGCGTCGCGTAGGTGATCTTGAGACGCGGCTGGGTCTCGGTCGTCATCGGGCGGTCCTCGGGGCGCGGCGGCGCGGGCCGCCGGATGGTTGCGGATCGGTTCCGCCAGTCTAGCGCGAGGGCCGCGACGGGCCCGCTGCCGTCCCCGCGCGGCTCACTGACCCCAGAGCGGCCGCACCTCGATCGCCCCGACCTGCGCGAGGGGATGGTTCGCGGCGATCTCGATCGCCTCGTCGAGGCTGCCGGCCTCGAGGAGGTCGAACCCACCGACGGCCTCCTTCGTCTCGGCGAACGGTCCGTCGGTCACGAGCCGCTTCCCGTCGCGAACGCGGACCGTGCGCGCGCGCCGCGGCGGCGCCAGCTGATCGCCGATCTGCCAGATCCCGGCGGCTCGGAGATCGTCGACCCAGGGAAACGGCTCCTCCTCGGCAGGCTTGGGCGTCCCGGGAGCCGGCTCCTCCTGCGCGTTCATCGATTCGCCGTTCCAGCAGACCAGCAGCAAGACCTTCACGTTGGTGTCCTCCGAGTGGTGGTTGAGCCTGACACGAAGGCGACGGACGAGCCCGCTCGGATCGACAAAACGTCACGGACGCGGCCCGGACCGTTCGGTGGGTGGCAGCCGTTGACCCCGACAGGCACGATGGATCCATGACCCGATCGATCCGCGCTCGTTTGGGGGCGGCCCTGCTCGGGCTGGCCATCGTCCTCCCGATCGCCGGTGCGGCGCCCGCGACCGCGGCCGCCGCCGACTTCCCGGCCGGTCACACCGGCTACCACACCTACGCCGAGATGAGCGCCGACGTCCTCGCGGTCGCGACCGCCCATCCCGACATCGTCAAGCGCATCTCGATCGGGACGAGCTACGAGGGCCGGACGATCTGGGCGGTGAAGATCAGCGACAACGTCGACGTCGACGAGAACGAGCCCGAGGTGCTCTTCGACGGGCTGACCCATGCCGACGAGCACATGGGCCTGGAGATGACCCTCCACATCATGCATTGGCTCGTGGACGGCTACGGCGTGTGGAGCCGGATCACGAACCTCGTCAACAGCCGCGAGATCTGGATCATCCTCGCGGTCAACCCCGACGGCGCCGAGTACGACATCAAGTACGGCAAGTTCCACTACTGGCGGAAGAACCGCCAGCCGACGCCGGGCACGAGCTACATCGGGACCGACCTGAACCGGAACTTCGGCTACCGCTGGGGGATCGTCGAGGGACGGACCAGCACGAACCCGGCCGCGATCACGTACATGGGGCCGAAGGCGTTCTCGGCGCCCGAGACCCGGAACGTCCGCGACTTCCTGGCGAGCCGCGTCGTCAACGGCCGCCAGCAGATCCGGACGGCGATCACGTTCCACGAGGCCGGCCGCCTCGTCATGTGGCCGTACGGCTACACGATGACCGACATCCCCTCCGACATGACGGTCGACGACCACCGGGCGCTCGAGATCATCGGCCGGCACATGGCATCGACGAACGGCTACCACCCGGAGCAGGCGAGCGATCTGTACCTGACGTCCGGCACGACCCGCGACTACGAGTACGGGACCTACCGGATCTTCTCGTACACGTTCGAGATGTCGGTCGTCGATTACCCCTCGGACTCGATGATCGCGCCGGAGACCGGCCGGAACCGCGAGGCGGTGCTGTACCTGATCGAACGGGCGGCGTGTCCTCTGGCCGTGCTCGGCGCCACGGTGCGGATCGCCCGCTGCGGCGCCTTCGACGACGACTTCGAGGTGAGCCGGGGCTGGGCTCGGAACCTGGACGGAACGGATACGGCCACCGGCGGCCTCTGGTCGCGGACCGCGCCGCAGCCCACCTCCACGAGCGCCGGCCGCAAGCAGGCGGGCGGCGTGACGTCCGGCCGGTACGGGCTCGTCACGGGTGGAGCGGCGGGTACGAACGCGAACGCGAACGACGTCGACGGCGGAACGACCTCGGTGACGTCGCCCACGATCCGCCTCCCGGCAGCCGCCGGGCAGAAGCTCCAGTTCCGCTACTCTTTCGCTCACGACGCGACCGCGACCTATGGCGACCGACTCGTCGTCGAGGTCATCGACGTCGACGCGGCGACGGCCACCGCGGTCTTCACCGCGTACGGTGCGCCGGTCGAGCGGAACGCGAGCTGGAAGCTCGGATCGGTCGATCTCTCGGCGTTCGCCGGGAAGACGATCCGGATCCGGATCGCTGCGACCGACGCCGGCACGAACGGGATCGTCGAGGCGGCCGTCGACGACGTGCGGGTGACGCAGCCACAGTGAGGTCGCCTATCCTCGGAGCCAGCCGCGGACATGCGGCCAGCGGAGGACGGGCATGGGGCTCCTCGACGGGAAGAACGCGCTGATCTTCGGCGTTGCGAACGACCACTCGATCGCGTGGGGGATCGCCCAGGCGCTCCACGACGCCGGGGCGGAGGTCGGCTTCAGCTCGATCGAGTCGCTCATCGAGAAGCGCGTCAAGCCCCTGGCCGAGTCGATCGGCTCGACCTTCGTGGAGCCGTGCGACGTCCAGAACGACGCCGACATCGAGCGCGTCTTCCAGCGCTGGGGCGAGACCCACGACGGCCTCGACATCCTCGTCCATGCCCTCGCCTTCGCGAAGCGCGAGGACCTCACCGGCCGGTTCGTCGACACGTCCCGCGACGGGTTCGCGCTCGCCCACGACGTGTCCGCCTACTCGCTCGTCGCGCTCACGCGGGCTGCCCTCCCCCACCTGCACCGCGGGTCGTCGGTCCTGACGCTCAGCTACTACGGGGCCGAGAAGGTCGTCGCCAACTACAACGTCATGGGCGTGGCGAAGGCGGCGCTCGAGGCCTCCGTCCGCTACCTCGCCTCGGACCTGGGGCCCGAGGGGATCCGGGTGAACGCGATCAGCGCGGGCCCGATCCGGACGCTCGCGGCAGCGGGCATCGGCGGCTTCAAGGACATGTACCGCGGGTTCGTGGACGTCGCGCCGCTCCGGGCGAACATCACCCCCGAGGACGTGGGCAAGACCGCGCTGTACCTGTGCTCGGACCTCGCCTCCGCGGTGACCGGCGAGGTGATCTACGTCGACGGCGGCTTCAGCATCGTGGGCGTGCCGCTCGGGGAGTAGCGCCTAGAGCCGCATCCCACTGCGGATGGGCGACGCGTGATACACGACGGGACGCTCGACATGATCGGCGTCCGCGCCGCCCGCGGCGTCGTCGAGGTCGATCCACCGCGCGTGGGCCCGGTTCACGAGGATCGTCTCGGCCGCCTCGGATGCGGCATCGTCGCCGCGGTCGTAGCTGATCGAGGCCTCCGTCAGGGGGACGAGGAGGTCGCGGCCGGCGAGGACGACCGCGGGGTCGCTCGAGACGATCCGCCCGTCCTGGCCGACCGGGACGTGGAGCATCCCCGACACGACGAACCGGGTGAGCCCGACCCGGGCGCGATGGACCACCGTCCGGCGGCGCCGCGCCTCGACGCCACGCCGGCCCGTCGCGAGCGCTGCGACGATCGAGCCCACGGTCAGCGTCAGGTCCGCGGTCTGGCTCGGGCCACCGTTCACCAGGTCGTCGAGGATCGCGCCTCGCAGGACGACCCGGGGCACGGAGTTCAGCATGTCGCTCAGCCGATCGTCGGCGAGCGGGATCTGGCCGTGGATCCGGTAGTCGGCGGTGAAGGCGATCAGCTCGACGGGCATGGGGCCGATGCTCGCCGCGCCGGTCGCGGACCGGCAACGACCCGTTGGTCCTGGGACGCGCCGCTCGGTGCGCCTCAGGTTGCCGAGACGGTGAGCGTGCCCTTCATCCCGAGCGTGTCGTGCCCGTTCAGCGCGCACAGGAACGTGTACTCGCCGGCTTCGAGGGTCACGGTGAGATCGCGGCTGAGCCCGGGGACCAGGTTCTCGACCTCGTCGACGACGGTCTCGCCCTTGAAGATCTCGAACTCGTGCGTCTCGCCGCCGCCGTTCGTCACGTGGAACGTCACCGAGCCGGCCTTCGCGGTCAGCGCCGACGGCGTGAACTTGTACTCGCTCGCGGTGACCTGGATCGTGCCCGGCGCGAGGGACGCGGCCGGCTGCGACGCCGCCGTCGGGGAGCAGCCGGCGACCAGCGCGATCGTCAGCACCGCGACCGTGGTCGCTGCCACCGCCTTGCCGGATCGCCCGCGCGGGACGCCGACGAACAGGACGAGGACCGGGACCAGGTACGCGATCCAGGCGAGCGCCTCGAGCGGGGTCGGGGCGGCCCGGTAGCCGAACAGCCCGGCGAGCAGCGTTCCGAGCGGGCTGGACGCGGGGAGGACGCCGTTCAGGTCGAACAGCTTGCCCGTGTTCGGGAAGAACCCCGCCTCCCCGAATTCGGCGACGGCGAACGCCATCAGACCGGCGGAGACGAAGATGAGGATCGTTCCGGTGATCGTGAAGAACCGTCGAAGGTCGATCCGGACGCCGGCGGCGAAGATCGCGTAGCCGATCGCGACCGCGGCCCCCAGCCCCAGCAGCCCGCCGACGATCGTGAACGGATCGGCGCCGGAGGCGGAGCCGATCGCGAGGAGGAACAGGACCGTCTCGAGGCCCTCGCGGATGACGGCGATGAACGCCAGCCCGACGAGCGCGCGCGACGAGCCTGCCTCGAGCGCGGACGCGACTCCGGTCTCGAGCTCGCCCTTGAGGGCGCGGCCCTGGCGGCGCATCCAGAAGAGCATCCATGTCAGGACGGCGACCGCCGCGAGCCCGGCGACGCCCTCGAACGTCTCCTGGACGACGAGCGGAAGGCGCCCGACCGTCGTGACGATCGCGATCCCCGCCACGACGGCCACGCCGACCGCCGCGAGGACGCCGGCGAGGACCGGCGGCAACGCGTCCCGTCGTCCCACCTTGACGAGGTACGCGGCGATGATGCCGACGATCAGGGCCGCCTCGAGACCCTCGCGGAGCATCAGGACGAACGTGGCAGCCACCGGGTCGGGACCTCGCGCTACGGGTGGTCGGCCGCCAACGGTTGACGCAGTGGTTCAAGGCGGCTTGCATCGCGAACGCTAGGACACTTGCACCGAGCCGTCAAACGCGTCCGCAGGACCCGGGGCCATCGGCCCGGACACCGGATCAGTCGCCCGAGCGGATCTCGTAGCGGGCCAGTCGCGCGGCCGCGATCGCCGTGATGACGACGATCGCGATGGCCGTCAGGGGGAAGGCCTGCCCGCCCACGACCGACTTCACATCGCCCGGCGCCGCGATCGCGGACGCCATGCCGCGGATGTACTCACGGACGCTGAACAGCTGCGTCCCCTGGAGCGCCGCCGACAGCAGCCCCTCCCAGAGGAGCGAGTACGCGAGCCCGATGACGAGCCCGCGGCTCGTCGCCGCACCCAGGGCGACGAAGATCGCGGTGTAGAGGAACCCGCCGATCAGCGCGGCGATGGCGAACGCGACCGTCATCCCGATCTGGTGGCTCCCCGTCCCGCCGATGAGAATCCCGGCCAGCAGGGTCGAGGGCACGACGAGCGCTGCGGTCAACCCGCCGGACACGACGAGCTTCGGGATGACGATCGCCCAGCGCGGAACCGGCTTCGTCAGGAGGTGGACCCCGGTCCCGTCGTCGAGCTCGCTGCCGAGCGCCGCCGATCCGAACACGAGCGCGACGAGCGGCAGGACGCTCGTCACGAGGAGGCCGTCGAGCGCTCCGCCCAGGGCGCTCGGGCGCGGGCCGCTGCCGATCCGGATGAGGAGCCCCAGCAGGATCGGCGCGCCCGCGAGCAACGCCATGAGGATCGTCCGGCGACGGCCCAGGAGAGCGCGCGCCGTCACGCGCCCGACCGTCAGCATGACGTCGGCCGTGTTCATCGCCGGCTCACGAGGTACTCGAAGACGCTCTCGAGCGAGTCGTCGGTCGGGGCGACCTCGAACAGCCGGACGCCGGCCTCGCGCGCGACGCGCGCGACGATCCTCGTGAAGCCCGAGAACTCCGAGACCTGGATCGAGAGTCGATCGTCGCGAAGCTCCGTCCCGAACACGGCCGGCTCGGCCATGAACGAGGCCGCGAGCCTGCGGTCGTCCGACGAGCGCACCCGGAACGTGTGCGGGCGATCGGTCATCAGCCGGCGGATCTCGCGGAAGTCGCCCGATGCCGCGAGCCGG
>DASSMI010000295.1:0-3305 GCA_035688935.1 Candidatus Limnocylindrales bacterium
CGCCGTCGCGGGTCCCGTCGTACTTGATCACCGCGTAGTCGCCCTTCCGGGCCGGCCGGTCCTCGACCGGGGACAGGCTCGCGTTCTGGTCGCGGAGCTCCTCGATGACCTTCTCGACCTTCGCGTCGTCGGTCGTCTCGATCTCGGGCTTGAAGTTGAAGCTCCGGTAGTCGCCGAGCTTGACCTCCGGCCGGATCGGCACCGTCGCCTTGAAGATGAGCGGCTTGCCTTCCTCGGCCTGGACGATCTCGACGTCGGCGTTCGTGAGGGGCAGGATCTCCTTCTCGACGAGCGCTTCGCGGTAGGCCGAGTTCACGAGACGGTCGACCGCCTCGTCGAGGACGGCGCCGTGGCCGAGCACGGCCTCGAGCACTCCCCGGGGAGCCTTCCCGGGACGGAAGCCCGGGACACGCGTGCGCTGGGAGAGGGCGCGGGTGGCCTCGCCGACGGCTCGGGTCAGGCGCTCGGCCGGGACCTCGACCTCGACGATGACGGTGCTCTTCGGAGCGGGGGTCGTGGTGATCTGCATCGCCCGCGAAGGATAGCCGAGCCCGTTCGGGGGCGGCGGCGGGCCGATCGGTGGTGCGATGGCACGCCGAGGCGGAAGGCAGACCAGGACGTGTCCAGGTGAGGCGCCCGGGAGCAGCGGAGCGAGCGGGCGAGGAGGCGCGCCAGCGGGCGACGAAGGGCACGCGCCCCGGCTGCCGCTGGTAGGCGAGAGAGGGGTCGAACCTCCACGTCGCTCACGCGACACCAGCTCCTAAGGCTGGCGCGTCTGCCATTCCGCCACTCGCCCGTCTCGCGAGTCTAGCGGTTGGGGGTTTCCGGCCAGGCATGCGCCCGGGGACCACGAGGCCTGCTTCTGGCGACCGGTCCGCCCGAACGCGGCCAGAAGTTAGCCGGTCAGGGCTAATCGGAGCCGATCGCGGCACGCCAGAGGCGGTCGGACCCGACCTACGTGCCGCTGGGCGACGATCTGGCCAGGTCCGCGGCCGCGGCGAACGGCGCTACAGCCCGGCGTCGTCCGGGGCGCCCTTCCGGACCGACGTCCGCCGCGCTCGCACCTTCGCGAGCTGGTCGTTGAACCCGGCCGTGTTCGGATCGAGCATCCGCTCGGCGAGCTGCTTGCCGGTCCGTGTCGCGACTGGCCGGATCGCGGTCAGCGCGATCGCCGCGACGGCGTTCCCGAGTCCTTCCTTCTTCCGCTCCTTCGCCCGCTCGTCGAGGTAGTTCGCAAACTCGCGCTCCAGCGTCCCGCGGACCTTCCTGCCATCGGTCCCGAGCTTGCGGATCGCCTTGTCGACCTCCTTCGGCAGGAGCTCGGACGGGAGCTCCTCCTCCTTGCCGGTGATCGCTCGCTTGGCGCGCCGGAAGAGACGCTTCGGGCCGCCCACGGCCAGGAACGCGCCACCGGCGGCGATGCCGGCCGCCTTCCCCGGCGAGGCCTTCACCTTCGCCGGGATGTCGACGGCGGCGCGACCGGCCGCCTCCAGCCGGTCGATCTGCTCGTCGAGCTCCGCGCGCGCCGCTAGGACCTGCGCATGAGCGGCATCCGTTCGCGTGCCCACTCGATCGTCTCCTTCGTGACCTCGATCGTCCGGGTCGGCTTGTACATGTCCTTGAGCTTGTCGGTGTCGAACCCGCCGCGGGCGAGCGACATGCCCATCAGCGCCATCCAAGTGATGAGTCCGGCTGCCACGCCGATCGCGGCGCCCACGTTCGGGCCGGGTGCCGCCGCAGTGAGAAACCCCAGCGCGACGCCCGCGACGGCGCCGCCGATGAGCGTCCCGATCGCGCCGGCGCCGAGTCCGCGCATGAGCCCGGACACGAGCCCGATGACCGCGCCGATCGCACCGAGGACGAGGATCGCCACGACGAGCGGTCGCGAATCGGCGGCGAGATTGCCCGCGACCTGGTCGCCGACCCACGTCCAGCCACGGTTCGTCAGGTCGAGCCCGAAGAGCAGTCCCACGATGACGCCGACGACGAGGCCGCCGCCGAACGCGGGACCGATCCGCCCGTCGACGGCGGGCCGTAGGGCGAGGACGACCGCGACGAACGCGATCGCGCCGAGCAGCAGGACACCGAGCAGGATCCCCCACCCGATCGAGCCGAACAGCCATTCGCCCAGCCACAACGGAACGCCGATCCCGATGAGCAACCCGGCGAACAGCGCGGCGCCGATCGCGACGCCGCCGGCGATCGCTGCCTTCTTGGCGGAGTCGGCGATATCGGCGAGCTCCGCCTTGGCGAGGTCGACGTGGGCACCGATCAGCCGCTGCGCAGAGTCCTTCGTCGCCCCGACCTGGCCGAACAGGCCGGGCGCTTCCTCGGACTCGGCAGGGCTCTCCGGGCTCGGCGTGCCGCCGGGCCGGCTCGGCTCGACGCGCTCGCCGGCAGCCCGGGCGCCGGCGTCAGCCGGAGGCAGGCCGGTCGCAGTCTGCGGATCGGTCGGATCGTCCAGGGGTGGGCTCCCGTGTGGCCAAGGGGACCGGGCCATCATAGCGCCGCGTCTCGGCCCGGCCGTGTCGGCGGGCGGTCGGGGCTAACAGGGAACTATCAGCGTCGGGCGGATCGCGGTGGCGACCGCGGGTCACGCCGGCCCGACGACTCAGGCGGCGCTCCCGAACGCGCGCCGGCCGATCCGATCCGCCGCATCGAAGAACCCGTAGGCACGCCGGAAGGCCGGATCGTGCGGATCGGGCCGGCGACCGGTGGCCGTCCGCCAGAGCGACCGCTCGAGCTCCTCGATCCGATCGGACAGCTCGGCCGGTCCGCGCGGAGCGGCGATGTCGGCATACGTCCGCCGGCCGCTCGGGTAGCGGACGTCCGCGTCCGCGATCCGGGGCAGCATCGCGAGGACCACGCGGGCATGCGCGAGCGCGGCCAGGCTCCATGGCTCCGCCGCGCGGAGGCCCAGCGCGCGCCTGCCCGTCCGTCGCTCGAGCTCGCGCTCGGCACGCGCCTCGGCCTCGGCCGCCGCGCGCTCCGCCTCGCCGACCGGCGCGTCGACCCGGATCGCCGCCGCCCGCGTGAGGAGGTACCGGAGCTCCGCGACGCCGGCGGCGTCCGTGCGCAGCGAGCCGACGAATCCCGCCTGCACGCGCTCGACGTGGCGGAGCGCACGATCCGCGAGGTAGTCGGCGCCGCCGTCGGGCAGCTCGCCCTCCGCGATCGCGGCATCGAGCAGCTCGCGGGTGTGCTCCGCGAGTGCCAGCCACTCGTCGAACTCGGAGAAGCCGCTCTGTTCGAGATCGCGCATCCGGCTGCCTCAGCCGCGGGTTCCGATGCCGGGAGCATCGCTG
>DASSMI010000296.1:0-4551 GCA_035688935.1 Candidatus Limnocylindrales bacterium
GGGTGGTTGCCTCACATCGCGGGAGGTCACGACGGCGGCGACCCGGGATCGCGGCTGCGGCCGCTCGGTGTCCCGTGGCGCGGGAATTCCGACGTCTGGCCTGCGCCACGGCGGCCGTCCGTCCCTCTTGGCGGGACCACCGGCACCCGGCCTGCGCCACGGCGGCCGTCCGTCCCTCTTGGCGGGACCACCGGCACCCGGGCGGCCGAGATCGGGAGGTCCGAGCGGATCCGACACGTTCCGCCGTCGGAATTCCCACCGCGTGGGACACGATCGGCCTGTTCAGTCGCCGCCGCGGAATCCGAACGGCCGGCGCAACCGCGCCGGCCGTTCCCTGTGCAGCGGAGTTGCGTCCCTACCGCTTCGTGTACTGCGGCGCCTTCCGGGCTCGCTTCAGGCCGTACTTCTTGCGCTCCTTCATCCGCGGGTCACGGGTCAGGAGGCCCGCCTGGCGGAGCGGCAGCCGGTTCGCGTCGGCGTCGACCTCGAGCAGCGCCCGGGCGATCCCGTGCCGGATGGCGCCAGCCTGGCCGGTCACGCCGCCGCCCTCGACCTTGATCATCGCGTTGAAGTGGCCCTCGGTGCCGGTGACGCGGAAGGGCATCCGGACGTCGGTCTCGTTGACCGCGTTGCCGAAGTGCTCCTCGAGCGAGCGGCCGTTGACGACGATCTCTCCCTCACCGGGGAGCAGGCGGACGCGGGCGATCGCCGTCTTGCGACGACCGGTGCCGGAGAAGAAGGCGGGACTGACCATGATCGGCTCCTCAGGCGAGCGGCTCAGGCCGCTGGGCCTGATGGGGGTGATCGCTGCCGGCGTAGATCTTCAGCTTGCGCAGCTGCTGCACGCCGAGCTTCGTGCGCGGGAGCATGCCCTTGACGGCGCGCCGGATGACTTCCTCCGGCCGGCGCTCGAGGAGGTGACCCAGGGTCTCCTCCTTGTAGCCCTGCGGGTGCCCGCTGTGGCGGATGTAGAGCTTCGTCTCTTTCTTGTCGCTCGTGACCGCGATCCGGGACGCGTTGAGGACGATCACGTGATCGCCGGTGTCGAGGTTCGGCGCGTAGGTCGGCTTGTGCTTCCCCTCGAGCACGCGGGCGATCCGGGACGCCAGGCGGCCGAGCGTCTCGTCCGCCGCATCCACGACGTACCAGCTGCGCTCGATCTCGCCTCCGCGGACCGTGTAGGTCTTCGTGCTCATCGTTCCTCAGTCGTCTCCATCGTCAGTTGCGTCCCCGCCGGTTCGCCGTCCCAGGACGACGCGCCGGAGGCAGAGCCCGCGGGCCGGGGCGGCTGCCCCGTTGCGGGCCGGTCGTCGGGCGGCCAGTGCCTCCCGGACCGCTTCGTCATTCAGTTTTCTGAGACCGACCTCGACCAGGACCGCCACGATCCGGCGGACCATCCCGCGGAGGAAGGCATCGCCCCGGACGTCGATCGTCACGAGCGATCCCTGCCTCCGGACCCGGACCGCGTGGACGGTCCGGACCGGCGTTCGGTCCCCGACAGCCGCCCCGAAGGCGCTGAAGTCGTGCCGGCCCACGAAGGCCTGCCCGGCTCGCTCCATCGCGGCGACGTCGAGCGGGGCCCGCACCCCGAGCGCCTGACGCTCGCGAAGCGGGCTGCGCGGCCCATTCCAGATGGTGTAGCGGTACTCCCGGTACCGCGCCGCGTGACGGGGGTGGAACCCGGGTGACGCCCGCCGGAGGTCGCGAACCGCGACGTCGGGTGGAAGCGTCCCGTTGAGCGCCGCCTCGAGGGCCACCTCGTCCAGCCTCCCGTCGTAGGTGAATGCGATCACCTGTCCGAGCGCATGGACGCCGGCGTCCGTTCGGCCGGCCCCGTCGACCACGTGGCGTGTCCCGTCACCGAGACGAGCCAGCGCGGCCTCGAGCTCTCCCTGGACCGTCCGGGTGCCCGAGCGCTGCCGCTGGAACCCCGAGAAGTCCGTTCCGTCGTATTCGACCGTGGCCCGATAGCGCACGGCACGCCCTCTCGAGCGTGATTCTTCGGAGGCAGCGGCCAGGCGCCGAGGCGCCTAGACGAGCTCCAGCTGGACGATCGGCGCCGCGTCGCCCTTGCGCAGGCCGATCTTCACGATCCGGGTGAACCCGGAGCTCCGGTCGGCGTACTTGGGAGCGATCTCATCGAAGAGCTTCGTCACGACGAGCGGCTCGTTCGGGAATGCGGCGACGACCGCCCGCCGAGCGGTGAGGTCGTTCCGCTTCGCGAGCGTGATCATCCGCTCGACGCGACCCTGGACTTCCTTGGCCTTGGCCTCGGTCGTCTGGACTCGCTCGTAGCGGAGGACGCTCACGGTCAGGTTCTTGAAGAGCGCGAGCCGCGGCCCCTGCTTGCGCGAGAGCTTCCGCCCGCCGATCCGATGAGCCATCTCAGCTCTCGTCCTCGTCGTCGCCCTCGTCCTCGAAGGCGGCGTCGTCGAGCCCGTCGGACTCGGTCTCCGGGATGATGAAGCCGCGCATGCGCAGGCGCTCCTTCATCTCGTCGAGCGACTTCTTGCCGAAGTTCCGCATCCGGAGGAGGTCGTCATCCTTCAGCTGGAGGAGCTGGCCCACCTTCACGATGTTGTTGCGCTTCAGCGAGTTGTACGCCCGCATCGGCAGGTCGAGCTCTTCGATCGGCATGTCGAGCATGTTCGGGGGGAGCTGCGCCATGCCGGGCGCGGCCGCATCGCCGGGGACGGCGGCCATCCCGATCGTCACGAACGGGCGGAACTGGTTGACCAGGATCTCGGCCGAGCGGCTCAGCGCCTCCTCGGGGGTGATCGCCCCGTCCGTCTCGATCTCGATCGTGAGCTTGTCGTAGTTGGTCATCTGACCGACCCGCATGCTCTCGACCCAGTAGTTCACCTTGCGGACCGGCGTGAAGATCGCGTCGATCGCGATCACGCCGATCGGGAGCTGCTCGCTGCGCTCCGCGCCGAGATAGCCCACGCCGCGCTCGACGGTGAGGTCCATCTCGATCGTGACGTCGTCGGTGTCGAGCGTCATCAGGACGAGCTCGGGGTTGATGATCTCGACGTCGGCCGACTCGGCGATGTCCGCGGCGGTCACCTGGCCGGCGCCGCTCTTGATCAGGCGGAGCTGGACCGGGTGCGTCGCGAAGCTCTTCAGCCGGAGCTTCTTGACGTTCAGGACGATCTGGGTGACGTCCTCCTTGACGCCCGGGATCGTCGAGAACTCCTGGTAGACGTCGCGGATCTGGATGCTCGTCACGGCCGCCCCGTCGAGGGACGACAGAAGGACGCGCCGGAGCGCGTTGCCGAGGGTGACGCCGTAGCCGGCCTGGAGGGGGCCGGCCTCGTACTTGGCGTACGTCCCGGCTTCCTCGACGGGCTCGATCTGCGGGTTCTCGAGTTCGATCATGAAGGCTCTGTTACCTCGAGTAGTACTCGACCACGAGCTGCTCGTTGAGATCGAGCGGCATCTGGTCGCGGCGGGGCAGGTCGGCGACCTTCCCCGACAGCTTGGCGGCGTCGAGCGACAGCCACTCCGGCGCCTGGTGCGAGCGGAGCGTCTCCTTGGCGAGCTTGAACGGCTCGCGGGACCGGCGGCTCTCGCGGACCTCGACCGTGTCGCCCGGCTTCACCTGGAACGACGGGATGTTCGTCGCGACGCCGTTCACGGCGAAGTGGCCGTGGCCGACGAGCTGGCGAGCCTGGGCCCGCGAGCTCGCGAAGCCCATCCGGTAGACGACGTTGTCGAGCCGGAGCTCGAGCGTCCGGAGGAGGCTCTCGCCGGTGACACCGGGGCGGGCCTCGGCGACGTCGAAGTAGTTCCGGAACTGGCGCTCGAGGACGCCGTAGACGCGGCGGACCTTCTGCTTCTCGCGGAGCTGGAGGCCGAAGTCACCGACCTTCCGCCGGCGGACACCGTGCTGTCCGGGCGGCGACGGGCGCCGCTCGAAGGCGCACTTCTTCGTGTAGCACCGGCTGCCCTTCAGGTAGAGCTTGGCGCCCTCCCGGCGGCAGAGGCGGCAGACGGATTCGGTGTAGCGAGCCATGTGTTCCTCCCCCGCTCAGACCCGGCGCCGCTTGGGGGCGCGGCAGCCGTTGTGGGGGATCGGGGTGACGTCGGTGATCGCGCTCACCTCGAGGCCGGCGGCCTGGAGCGAGCGGATCGCCTGCTCACGGCCGGCGCCCGGGCCCTTGACGTAGACCTCGACCTGGCGCATCCCGTGCTCCATCGCCCGGCGCGCGGCGCCATCGGCGGACAGGGCGGCCGCGTACGGCGTGCTCTTGCGGGAGCCCTTGAAGCCGGCAACGCCGGCCGAGCCCCAGCTGATCACGGCGCCGGTCAGATCGGTGATCGTGATGATCGTGTTGTTGAACGTCGCCTGGATGTGGACGTGCCCCTGCGGGACGTTCTTCCGTTCGCGGCGGCGCTGCTTGACCGCGCGCTTTCGTTCAGCCATGGAGTGTCAGGTCCCTCGGGCTACTTCTTCCGCCGGACGCCGACCGTCTTCTTCGGTCCGCGCCGCTGACGGGCGTTCGTCTTCGTCCGCTGGCCGCGCACCGGGAGGTTGCGCCGATGGCGCAT
>DASSMI010000297.1:0-12042 GCA_035688935.1 Candidatus Limnocylindrales bacterium
GGCTGGTCGGGAGCGTCGATGACGCTCCTGCGCCGGCGCGACGGCCAGCGGTTCGTGCTCAAGCGCGACTCGCCGGATCGGGACTGGATCGCCCGAGCGACGCGCGACGGGCCGGTCCTGCGCGAGGCATGGTTCGCGGCCGCCGGGCCGGCGTTGCCACGACCGATCCGGAATCCGGCGTTGGGGGCCGCGTTCGATCCCGCGACGGGCGACTCCGCCGTGCTGATGCCCGACCTCACCGGCGTCCTGTTCGATTGGAACGCCGTGCTCGCGGTCGAGCAGCTCGACCTCGTGCTGGCGGCGCTCGCGTCGCTCCACGCCGCCCCGGCTCCGTCGGCCGGCCCGTGGTGTCCGATCCCCGATCGCGTCGCGCTGATCTGCCGCGCGTCGTTGGAGCGGCCGGGCGCGGCACGGGATGCGGTCGCGGAGCGGCTGCTGCCCGGCTGGCACCTGTTCGACCGGCTCGCGAGTCCGACGGCCCGGGATGTCGTCGCGGCCCTCTCGGACGACGTGACGCCGCTCGTCCGTGCGCTCGAGGCGCTCCCGGCGGCGCTGATCCACGCTGATCTGAAGTTGGCCAACGTCGGGATCGCGGCGGATGGCGCGGTCGAAGTCGTCGATTGGCAGATGGTGACCGTCGCCCCAGTCGCGATCGAGCTCGGCTGGTTCCTCGTCTCGAACGTCAACGCATTGCCGCTCTCGCCTGACCAGGTTCTCGATCGATATTGGGGGCTCCGCGCCGAGGAGCCAGGTCGCGAGCACGACCTCGCGATCCTCGTGGGGCTGCTGCTCCGCGGCTGGCGCAAGGGCTACGACGCCGAGGCCCGGGTGACCCTCGGGTCCGGCGTCAGCGCCCGGGACGACCTCGCCTGGTGGTGCGAACGGGCGGTCGAGGCCGCAGGTCGCGTCCTGTAGCCGCCATTCTTCCGATTTCGGCCACCGTAGGAAGTCCCTCCCCGAATTCGGCTCCGGACGAATCGCGCGGAAGACGACAGTGATCTCGCGGGGCGGCCGAAATCGGACGCTCACGGCCGATCGGACGCTCACGGCCGGACGAACGCCTCGCGCCCGAGCCGGTACAGCACCTGGCGACGGATCGGGTGGCCGACCGGCAGATTCGGATGGTCGAAATCGTCCGCCGGGTCGTGGGTCATTCCCAGCCGCGCCATGACCGCGCGCGATCGGACGTTGGCCGGGGTCGTGAACGAGACGATCTCGTCGAGGCCGAGCTGCTCGAATCCCCACGCGAGGGCGGCCCGCGCACCCTCGGTCGCATAGCCGTGGCCCCAGGCCGATCGGGCGAGGCGCCAGCCGATCTCCACCGCGGGCGTGAACGGCGCCTCGAAGTTGGGTGACGTCAGGCCGACGAACCCGATGAACGAGCCGTCGCGGAGCCGCTCGATCGCCCAGAGCCCATGGCCGTCCGTGTCCCAGTGGCGGCCGATCCGATCGATCATCGCGTCACTCTCGGCGCGATCGAGCGAACGGGACATGAAGCGCATGACGTCCGGGTCGGCATTCAGCGTGGCATACGGCTCGCGGTCCGACTCCAGCCACTCGCGGAGGAGGAGCCGCTCGGTCCGGGTCCGCGGGATCACGAGGCCTCAGCTCGGGGCGGCGAGATCCCGCCGCGGGAACACGACGAGTGCGACGACGATCGCGATCGCGCCAACCATCCCGAGCAGCACGAATCCGAACGGATCGACCGTGCCCATGAGGATGTCGCGCGACCCGAGGTAGTGGAACAGCGAGTACTTCTGCAGTCCCTGGGCGTCGGGCCACAGCGAGCCGAGGATCTCGAGGAAGTACGAGACGATGACGATCGCGAGGGTGATCCCGAGCGCCGGCGTCAGCCGGTCGAACGACACCGACGCCGCGAGGCCGATCGCGGCGAACGTCCCCCACAGGAGCATCCCGTTCAGCCAGAGGATCGGCAGGCGGTCGACCGCGAGCTCGCCGAGGACGCCCGCGGCCGCCGACCCGATCGCGGTGCCGACCGACGCCGAGACGAGCACGAGGCCGATGAACAGGAGGACCGCCGCGAGCTCGGTCACGTAGATGGTCCGGCGCGACAGCGGCCGAGCGAGCAGGACCTCGAGGGTCCCGCGCTGGCGCTCCCCCGCGACTGCCGACGTCGCGAAGCCGATCGCGAAGATCGAGACGAGGATGATCGCGATCGGGTGGACGTAGCCGAGGGCGATCGAGCCGGCGAGGCTGAAGACGTCGCCGCCGCCGAAGTTCGTGAACTGCTTCGGGATGACGCCCGAGTCGATCAGTGCCTTCATCTGCTGCCCGAACGACTGGTAGATGACCGGCAGGAACACGTTCCAGGCCGCCATCGCGATGCACACGATGAGGAGCTTCGTCCGCTGGGAGCGCCACAGGTGGCCGAAGAGGACGCGGCTCATCCGACGGCCGCCGCGAGCTCGACGGCGTCGTCGTCGGGCTCGGCGTCCTCGTACAGCTCGAGGAATGCCTCCTCGAGATGCGCCGGCTCGATCGTGAGGTCCGCGATCCGGTGTCCGGCGATCGCCGCGAGGAACGGACCGACGTCGCCCTCGAGCTGGCACGTGATCCGGCCGTCGGCGGTCCGGCCGACGCCGCTGACGCCGGGGACGTCCTCGAGACGCGGCGGCTCCGCGCCGTCGGCGAGGCGCAGCTCGACGTTCCGCTTCCGATGCTCGAGGAGGCTCGCGACGTCCTGGAGGGCGACGAGCCGGCCGCGCCGCACGATCGCCACCCGATCGCACACCCGCTCGACCTCGGACAGCACGTGCGACGAGAAGAAGATCGTCCGGCCGGCCGCTCGCAGGTCGTCGAGGATCCCGTAGAACGCGCGCTGCATCAGCGGATCGAGACCCTCGGTCGGCTCGTCGAGGATCGCCAGCTCGGGATCGTGCTGGAGCGCCTGGATGATCCCGATCTTCTGGCGCATCCCGCGGGAGTAGTCGCGGACGGGGCGCTGGAGCGTGCGGCGGGAGAGCTCGAGCCGATCGAGGAGCTCGGCGCGGCGGATCGGCGGCCGGCCGGTCAGGTCTCCGAGGTAGTCGAGCAACCGCTCGCCGCTCAGCGAGTCGTAGAGTGCGATCCCGCCGGGCAGATACCCGACGCGACCGCGGATCGCGACGCTGTCCCGGACGATGTCGAGTCCGAGGACGTGCCCGCCACCGGATGTCGGGTGGAGGAAGCCGAGGAGGAGCCGGATCGTCGTGGACTTGCCCGCGCCGTTCGGCCCCAGGAAGCCGAAGATCTCGCCCTCGTGGACCTCGATCGTGAGGTCCTCGAGCGCCAGGACGTCGCTCGCCGGCGTCCCGCTGAGCCGCCGCGCCAGCCGTTGCGGCGGCAGCTCGTGATGGGCATACCGTTTCGTCAGCCCGGTCGTCGCGAGGGCGTCCATGCCGCGAAGGCTACGTCACCGGCCGTGCCCTGCGGTCCCCGTTCCGTGGCCCGTAGACTCGGACCTCCCGTCACGAGGAGCCACCATGCCCAAGTCCATCCCGACCGGACCCGGCCTCGAGCCGAGCAGCCTGCCGTTCTCCAAGGTCGTCGAAGCGAACGGCTTCGTCTTCCTCGCCGGCCAGATCGGCGACGAGCCCGGCTCGAACGGCCCGGTCGCCGGCGGCATCGAGGCCGAGACCCGGGCGATGCTCGAGAACGTCGGCCGGCTCCTGCGAGCGGTCGGCCTCGACTATCGCGACGTCGTGAAGTGCACGGTGTACCTGACGGACATCACCGAGTTCTTCGCGATGAACACCGTCTACCGCGAGTACTTCACGACCGACCTGCCGACTCGAGCGACCGTCGCCGTCGCGGCGCTCGCCCTGGGGGCGAAGGTCGAGATCGAGGTCCTTGCCGCGCGCTAGGTGCCGATCATCAGATCGTCGATCGCGACGGGCTTGCCACTGCTCGTCACGACGATCTTGAAGGTGTGCTTCCCCGAGGTCAGCGCGCGGGCGAACAGCAGCCGGTGTGGCGAGAAGTCGGATCGGTAGAGATCGACCGACGCGACGGCGCGACCGTCGATGTACACGCGCGCCCTGCCGCGGGTCGGGCCGACGGGCCCGAACCAGGCGATCCCCGTCCCCGTGAACGTGATCGTCGCCGAGGCTCCCGTCGTCGTCGCGAACTTCGCGCGGTTGCCGGAGTACGCCCAGTAGCGGGCGACGCCCCAGCTCGACCGGTAGACGATGGCGGCCGCGTTGTCGGCGACGCGCGTGTCGGTGGGATCGAGCCAGCCGGTCGAGCTCGTCGTCGAGGCGACGTCGCCGGCGGACCAGTAGAGGGCCATCACCTTCTGGACATACGACCGCGAGTACGACGACCAGTTGTCGGGATCCCGGTCCGACGAGCCCGTGAGCCACCAGTGGGCGACGACGGCCCAGGCATCGAGCCAGTTGTAGAGTGCGGTCACCTTGCGGTGGGCGACGATCTCCTGGTTCGTGGGAGTCTGCGGCGCCGTCGAGCTGCCGAGGTAGAGCTTCGCCCAGGCCGCCCAGTTCGACGGGAGGATCTGGTACTTGCCGTAGGCCCCGGTGATCGCGTTCCGGGCCGTGTAGTTCCCGCCCGACTCGACCTCACCGAGCGCATACAGGAACCGCTCGAGACCCGCCGGGCTCGACGCCTGGACGGTCACGGCCGGGACGATCGAGACGACGAGGGCCGCGGCCACGAGGGCCACGGTGACCGCGCGACGGCGGCCGGGCACGTCTGGCAATGGTGCTCCTTCCTACCCGGACGGCGTGGTGAGCACGCCGAGCGATGGTTGGACGGGATCCGCCTGGAGCGCAGCGGGCGCGACGGAATCGATGGGTCGGGCACCGCGGGTGAGCACGCTGGCGGCAACGTCTTCGGTTCCGGCCGCGCGTCCTCCCGATCGCGGCGGCCCCTGGGGTGCGGCCCAGCATAGGGGCCGTCGCTTCGCTGCGACGTTGCAGAACCATCGCAGCGGGGCGTCGGCGCACCGCCGCGACGCCGGTCAGCCCACGGCCAGGAGGAACCTTGCCGCCCGATCGAGCGCGTCGCCCAGCACCGGCTTGAGCGTGTGACCCAGGCGCGGGTAGGTCACGAGCTCGGAGTCGCGGATCAGCCGGACCCGCTCTCGGAGCAGCTCGATCCGGGCGAACGGATCGGCCTCGCCCGAGAGGAAGAGCACCGGGCAGCGGATCTCCGGGAAATGCGCCGTGCGCTCCTCGGTCCGACCCGGCGAGCCCGGTGGATGGAGGGGGAAGCTGAAGCAGACGATCGCCGCGTAGTCGGTCCCGGGCTCGACGGCGGCCAGCGTCGCCACCCGGCCGCCGTAGGACTGGCCGCCGACGGTGACGGTCCGACCATCGGCGCCGGGGCTGGCGGGGCCGTCGGGAACGATCGCGCGGAACGCCGGGACCGCGAGCTCGGCCTTCTTCACCGGCAGGTCGATCGCCCGCGCGTCCACGCCGCGTGACACGAGGCCGCGGACGTGCCCGGCCATGCTCGCCGACGAGCCGCTCGCTCCATGTGCGACGTAGAATCGGATCGCCATCGGCTCAGGGTAGAGTGCGGGAGCCCGGGTTCGCGCCACCGCAGGTTCGCGACCGGGCGCCCGATCGGTCGGCGCGCCGGGACCGCGGCGACCACCGTGGCCCGCCACGACCTGACCCGATCGGATGCGGACGCTGGGCCCGTCGAGCCATGGCCGGTGCCGAGATGCACCGGGCACGGTGAGCGGACCTCCCGAGGAGCCGCCGCCATGCCGTCGATCGACCATCCCAGCGACCACGATCGTTCAGTTCGGCGTGGCGCGCTGGTCGTCGTGGCGAGCGTCCTCGCGACCCTCCTCCTCGGGGCGGTGGCGGTGCCGGCCGCGGCCGATGGCACGCCTCCTCCGGCGCTCGGCGACGTCACGTTCGTCGGCCATGGCTATGGCCACGGGGTCGGGATGTCGCAGTACGGCGCTCGCGGGCGAGCCCTGGCCGGGCAGCTCGCCCCGGAGATCCTGCTCCATTACTACGCCGGCACGACGCTCGGGACGCGCAGCCCCGCCACGAACGTCCGCGTGCTGCTCCTGACCGGCTTCAAGGCGTCGGTCACCAAGCCGCTGACCGTCCTCGGCAAGCTCGGAACGTGGTCCGTCGACGGGATCGCCAAGACGTTCCCCGCCGACGCGAAGCTCATGCTCTTCCCGACCTCCGCCGGGGCCACGACGTGGACCGCGCGCGTCCGGGCGGCCGATGGGACGCTCCTCCACAACTCCGTCGTCTCGGGTGGCGTGTGGGTCCGGCCCGCGCGCGGGTCGTACCTCCAGCTCGTCTCGAAGGCAACCGCGACGAACGTCTATCGCGGCGCGTTCCGGATCCCGCTCGGGACGACGGCGCGGGTCGTCAACCACGTCGCGCTCGACCTGTACCTCCGCGGCGTCGTGCCGCTCGAGATGCCCTCGAGCTGGCCGGCCGAGGCGCTGAAGGTCCAGGCGATCGCCGCTCGGTCGTACGCCGTCTCGCACCTCCACCCGTCGACCGGCACGTTTGACGTCTACGACGACACGCGCTCGCAGGTCTACCGCGGGAAGCGGGCCGAGACGTCCGGCGGGAACACGGCGGTCTCGACGACCTCGGGCGTCGTCGTCCTGAGCGGCACGGCCGTTGCGAACACCGTCTTCCATTCGGCCGCCGGCGGGGCGACCGAGGACAACGAGAAGGTCTGGACGAGCCCGACCGGGGCGATCGTCGGGTCGCCGGTGTCGTACCTCCGCGGCGCGCCCGACCTCGCCCCGGACGGCACGGCGTACGACAAGGCGTCGCCGTACGCGACCTGGACGACGAAGACCTACTCGGCCGCGACGTTGAGCGCGATGCTCGGGACCGATCCGCGGACGAACGTCGGCGCGCTGACGGCGATCGATCTCTCGAACCGGGGCGGGTCCGGGCGTCTGATCTCGATCACCCTGACCGGCGCGCTCGGATCCAAGACCGTCTCGGGCGAGGTCTTCCGGTCCGTGTTCAACGCCGCGCGGCCCGCCGGCGACCCGCAGCTCCGCTCGACCCTGTTCGACGTCGCGCCGCCGCCGGCGCCCTGAGCGCTCGGCCAACGCGCGGTATCGTCGGAGGCATGGCCGACGAGCGCTCGTTCGATCCTTCCTTGCCCAGGTGCTGGTGGTCGGGTGCCAGCTCGGCGCGTCCCGATCCGGCGATGGTCCGGTACCACGATGAGGAGTGGGGCACGCCGTGCCACGACGACGTGGAGCTCTTCGAGCGGCTCGCGCTCGAGTCGTTCCAGGCAGGCCTCAGCTGGTCGACGATCCTCCACAAGCGCGAGACGTTCCGCGCGGCGTTCCGCGGGTTCGATCCAACCGTCGTCGCCCGGTTCGACGACGCCGACCGGGCGCGCCTGATGGCCGATCCGGGGATCGTCCGGAACCGCCAGAAGATCGACGCGACGATCGGCAACGCCTGGGCGTGGCTGGCGACGGCCGCCGAGTTCGGGTCGATGGACCGCTACTTCGCGTCGATCGTGCCCGTGCCGCCGGCGCGGCTCGCCCCGTCCGTGGAGGGCGGCGAGATTCCCGATCGGACGCCGGTGTCCGACGCCCTGTCGGCGGACCTCCGCCGGCGCGGCTTCACGTTCGTGGGCTCGACGATCATGTACGCGTTCATGCAGAGCGTCGGCCTCGTGGACGACCATCTCGCCGGCTGTTTCCGGTACGCCGGACCGTCGCCGGAGTCGTGATGTCGTGACACGCTAGGTGTCACGGACCGGGCGCAGGCTGCCGCCCATGATCACGATCGAATGCTCCTGGTGCGACACGGACCTGGCCCTCGACAGCCTCGACGCGACGAGCGTCGACTGCCCGGAGTGCCGGATCAGCGTCGAGATCGCCGCCGACCCCGAGCCGCTCGCCCTGGCCGCCTGACCGCTTCGTCGGCCGTCCCGGCCTGCGCCAGTCGCCATCCGGTGCCCGTTGGGGTTGCGATACTTCGCACGGCGCAAGGCTCGGGGGACAGCGGAGGGCAGGATGGACGCACGCAAGTACCTGGCGGAGCTCGTCGGCACCTTCATCCTCGTCGTCGTCGGGTCGATGACGATCGTCGCGGCGAACTCGGTGGACCCGAAGGTCCCCGTCCTGATCGTCGTCCCGTTCGGGTTCGGGCTCGGCCTGCTCGCGGCGATCCAGACGGCGGGCTACGTGTCGGGCGGCCACTTCAATCCGGCGGTGACGCTGGCGGCGCTCCTCGACCGCCGGATCGATTCGATGAACGCGGTCGGCTACGTCGTGGCTCAGGTGATCGGCGCGATCGCCGCGTCCGGCGTGGTGCTCCTCATCGCCGATCAGGGCGCGGTCCAGATGACCGCGAGCGCGTTCCCCCAGGGCCGGATGGGAAGCGCGATCGCCGTCGAGGTCCTGCTGACCGCCATCTTCCTGCTCGTGATCCTCACGGTGACGAAGCGGTCGCCGAACCACGCCGGCTTCGCGATCCCGTTGACGCTGACCGTGGTCCATTTCGCCGGGATCCCGTTCAGCGGCGCTTCCGTGAACCCGGCACGCTCGCTCGCTCCGGCGCTCGTCGGCGGGACGATCGACTCGAACATCATCGTGTGGATCGCCGGGCCGCTGATCGGCGCGGTCCTCGGCTGGGCCGTGTACCGAGCCCTCGAGGACGGCTCCACGCCGTAGTCGGACGGGCGATCCCCGGGCTTCTGCAACTCCGCCTACACACGAACGCAAGCGATCCGAGCGCGCCGCTCGCGCGCGGCTGACTCCCGTGCGCGCAGCCTCCGGACATGGACGGATCGATTCTCCCGGTTGGCCTCGTCGCCGTCGTCGGCGCGATGGTGTTGGTGATCTACGAGATGGGCTCGGCCCTGCGACCGGTCACGTGCCCCGAATGCACCCACTGCCGGGCCAGGAACGAGGCGGAGGCCCGCGAACAGGACCGGCTCGCGCGTGAGTACGCGCGGCGCGTGAACCTGCCCCACGGCGACGACGAAGACGACGACCGCCTGATCCGGTAACGCGCCGCGTTATCGATCGGGGTGGCTGAACCTTCGGGTGTTGCCCATCGCGGGCCAGGCGCGGGCCTGGCTGTTCGCCAGGATCTGGCGGATGTGGTTGCGGTCGTGGAACACCCACTCGTGCAGGAGGTCGCGCACCGTCACGCGTCCGACCCGCTCGTGGATCGCATGACGCTCGAGGTCGTGGTCGCTGAGTGACGCGACGACCGCGAGTCCCGCGCTCCGGCCGGCGCTGAACTCCGTGAGGATCTCCCCGACGGTCCTCTCGACGTCTCGCCGCTCAGCGGCGATGGCGACCTGATCCCAGCCCTCCTCCCGGACGCCGTCCTCGGCAAGGATCCGCCGGATCCGTCCCGCGAAGCCGCGCCGGTCCGCCTCGATGATGTGGCCGAGCGCCTCGTTGGCCGACCACTCGCCGGGAGCGGGTCGCCAGCGAGCCCACTCGTCGCCGAGAGCCTCGAGCTCCGTCGTGATGTGGGCCGCCGAAGCGCGGAGCAGCCGTGCGACCTCCGCGGTGGTGAACGCGCGGAGCCCGTCGATCGGCTCGACGTCGGCTGGATCGAAGCCCATCAGATCGAACCCTCGCCGTCCCGGGCGGCGGCGGCCTCGGGCACCTCGAACGCCGCGCCGTCCGCGGCCGCGGCCACCGCATCCTCGGGCAGCCCGGGCGCTGCCTGCTCGCCGAGCTCGCGCGGCGGCAGGACCGGCAACGACCGGCCGCCCTCGGCGAGCCAGCAGGCCGCGGACTGTCCGCCGCCGACGTCGAACAGCGGCGGCTCCTCGACCTTGCACCGGTCGAAGGCGTACGGACACCGCGGGTGGAACCGGCAGCCGCTCGGGACGTGGGCGGCGTCGGGCGTCTCACCGACGAGGATCGTCCGTTTCGCGCGCTGACGATCGGTCGGCGGGTCCGGCGACGGCGACACCGAGACGAGCGCCTGCGTGTACGGGTTGTGCGGCGATCGGATCACCGCCTCGGCGGGACCGATCTCCATGATCTTGCCGAGGTACATGACCGCGATCCGGTCGGCGATCACCCACGCGAGCGACAGGTCGTGGGTGATGAACAGGTAGGTCAGGCCGCGCTCCCAGCGGAGGGCGAGCATCAGCCGCAGGAGCTCGGTCCGGATCGACACGTCGAGCATCGAGACGGGCTCGTCGGCGACGATGATCTCGGGATTCATGACGAGGGCGCCGGCGATGACGACGCGCTGGCGCTGACCGCCCGACAGCTCGTGCGGGTAGCGCGCGGCATACTCGGCGCCGGGCCGGAGGCCGGCGGCCTCGAGCGCCTCGACGACGCGCAGCTGGCGCTCGTTCGGCGCGCCCAGCCCGTTCACGTCGAGCGGCTCCCGGACGAACGCCCCGACGGTCTGCTTCGGGTTGAGCGTCTCGTACGGGTCCTGGAAGATCAGCTGGACCCGGCGTCGGTAGTCGCGCAGCGAGCGCCCGCGGATCTCGCTCACGTCGGCGCCGTCGAGGGTCAGCCGGCCGGCCGTGTGCGGCGTCAGCTTGACGATCGCCCGGCCGGTGGTCGTCTTGCCCGAACCCGATTCGCCGACGAGGCCGAGGACCTCGCCGCGGCGCAGCTCGAGATCGATCCCGTCGACCGCGCGCACGACCCCGCGCGTCCGACGCAGGAGCATGTCGAGCACCCCCGACCGGATCGCGAAGTGGACCTTGAGGCCTTCGACCCGATAGACGGGCGCGTCGCCGCTCATCGGCGATCAGCGCCGACGCCGGCCGGGGCCTCGGCTCCAGCCCCGGATGCGACTTCCGCCCCCACGCCGGCTTCGACGGGCGTCGCGACGGGCGTTCCGTCGCTCCCGGCCGGATAGAGATGACAGGCCACGCGCACGCCGTCGAACGTCACCTCGGGCGGCACGACGTCGGTGCAGACCGCCATCACGAGCGGACAGCGCGGCGCGAACCGACAGCCCGGCGGCGGCTCGCGGAGATCGGGCGGTGCGCCGGGGATCACGTCGAGCGTCCGGCGATCCGCCTGGATGCTCGGGAAGGACGACAGGAGCTTCTGCGTGTACGGATGGCGCGGCCGGCGGAAGACCTCGCGGACGGGGCCCTCCTCCGCGACCCGCCCCGCGTACATGATCAGGACGCGGTCGCACGTCTCCGCGATGACCGACAGGTCGTGCGTGATCAGGACGAGGGAGAGCCCGAGCTTCCGACGGAGGTCCTCGAGCAGCTCGAGGATCTGCGCCTGGACCATCACGTCGAGGGCGGTCGTGGGCTCGTCACCGATCACGATCGCGGGGTCGCAGGCGAGGGCCATCGCAATCATCGCCCGCTGGCGCATCCCGCCCGACAGCTCGTGCGGATAGGCGGCGCCCCGCTGCTTCGGGATCCCGACGAGCTCCAGCAGCTCGCCGGCGCGCTTCCGAGCCGCCCGCTCCGAGATCCCCAGGCGCTCCCGGAGCGGCTCGGCGATCTGCTCCCGGATCCGATGGACCGGGTTCAGAGCGTTCATCGCCCCCTGGAACACGATGCTGATCTCGCGCCAGCGGTAGCGGCGGAGGGCGTTGTCGCTCTTGGGGACCAGGTCGATCCCGAAGTAGCGGACGCTGCCGCCGACGATCGTGGCGTTGCCCGGCAGCAGGCGGATGAGCGACAGCGCGGTGGTCGTCTTGCCACACCCCGATTCGCCCGCGATCCCGAGCGCCTCGCCCTGCTCGAGCCGGAAGCTCACGCCGTCCACCGCGTGAACGGTCGCGCCGTCGAGCCGGAAGTATGTCCGGAGATCCTCGACCTCCAGGAGCGGCCGGCTGGGATCCGCCTGCTTGGGCAGCGTCCGACCGCGCGCGTCGACCGGCGCCGCAGCCGGCGCCGCGCGCTCCGGACCGCCCCGGCCGCGGATCACCGGCGACCGCCGCGCTTGGGATTGAGGATGTCGTCGAGCGCCGAGCCGACCAGGGTGAACGCCAGGACGACCAGCACGATCGAGATCCCGGGCGGCGCGAAGTACCACCACGCCCCCAGGCCCGGCGCGCCGACCGCCCGGGCCGACTCCAGGAGCTGCCCCCACGACGGTTGGAGCGGGTC
>DASSMI010000298.1:0-6017 GCA_035688935.1 Candidatus Limnocylindrales bacterium
TCGGTTGGGCTGGAGTGAGTCGGACCCGTCGACGTTCCGCAGGTCCTCCTTCTTCATGATCCGGAGGACGACCTGCTTGCCGGGATTCGCCGGATCGGTCAGGTTCTGGAAGGCCGCGATGATCTGGTTCCGGACCGCCTCGTAGTTCCCCGCCGCGACCTGCGGACCGTTGGCGCAGGGGCAGGTCGTCGGCGGTGGGTTCGTCGGCGGGACGTTGATCGGGTTGCCCGCGGGGTCCCGCCCCGCCAGGTTGATGTAGATCTGGGCGGTGCCACCCGCGACGCACGCCTTGGCGAACGTGAACGCGCTCGACGTGCGATCGGCCGGCAGCGACGCACGGCAGTTCGAGGAATTCTCGGCGCTCGACAGGCCGGCATCGAACAGGACCTTCCCGGCGTTGACCGCATACCACTGCGGGGCGAAGCCGTGGTCGGAGCCGGCGAAGACCGTCGTGTTGGCGCCCATCAGGCTCCGGGTGAGGGCGAGCTTGGCATCCGCCTCGTGGTACGCGCTCCGGACATAGCCCTCGCGGATCGCGAGCCGGCCGTCGGGCGTGCCGTTGCCCTCCAGGTCGTCGTAGTACGGGTTCGGCGCGCCGTCGATGTCCGTCGGCGTGTACAGCGCCATGAACTGGTGGCTGAACTCATCGGTGACCGGATAGCCGACCATCGCGAGCTGGGTGTTGGGCTGGAGCGTCCCCAGGATGTAGCTCAGGACGGCGTCCGAGTACTCCGCCTCGAGGTCGCGGCCCTGCTGGACGTAGGTTTCCTCATCGATGATCCGCGCCTCGAGCGGCGCGAAGTCGGCGGCGATGTAGGTCGGGAAGGTCTCGGCGATGTGCTTCTCGAGGCGATCCTCGCCCGCGCCGCCCGCCGGCAGCGCGTTGCACGCCGCGGTCCGGCACGTGGCGATCACCCGCTCGACGGACGTGAAGTAGAGCTTGAAGCTCGAGAGATCGGGGGCGAGGGTGATCAGCTTCGTGTAGAAGCCCGCCGTCTGGCCGGCGCGAGCGCCGATCAGGCCGTCGGCGCCGGTCAGCTTGATCTCGTTGAAGTCGCCGACCCCGAGGGTCGTCGCGGCCTGGCTCCCATCCTTCGAGGCGCCGGTTCGGACGAGCAGGACGTGGTCGTACGCAGCGGTGCCATCGACGACCGAGTCGTAGGCGTACACGTCGTACGAGCGAGTCGGGTTCTGCGCCGCGAACGTGGTCGCGATGGTCAGCGTCGTCTGCTGGGCCGGTGCCGCAGGATCGCTCGCGGGCACGTTCGTCCAGCCGGAGGCGGCCGAGAAGCTGGCGACCTGGTAGCTGATCCCGAAGGCGGCAGCGCCGGCCTGCTCGGTCGCGTTGAGCGGCGCGGCCAGGACGCCGCGCGTGGAGAAGAAGGTCGCGAAGTCGACGGTCGGGCCATCGATCCCGGCCTGCGCCCCGCCGACCCAGTCGATCTGGGCGACCTTCTTGCCGGCGCGCTCGGCGGCCGCCGCGATCGTGTCGGCCTGCAGCGTGCCGGCCGTCGAGAAGCTCGTCCGGTTGTTGAAGCTCGAATCACCGGTCCGGTGATAGGTGTTGTTCGTCGAGCCGTGCTCGGACGGGTACGTCCCGGTCGCCATCGTGTACCAGCCGACGCCGGTGTTCGGCGGAAACGCCTGGACCATCCCGTTCGCGCCGCGGACGCCGCTCGCCATCAGCGATGCGTACGTCGGCATCTCGCCCTCGGCGGCGTATTTCTCCATGAGGTCCGGGCGCATCCCGTCCGAGGAGAAGAGGATCGCCTTGCCCGTGGAAGGCTTGCCAGCCGGCGGCGGCGCGGCCGCGACGGGTGCCGCGATCAGGCTCGCGACCAGCGACATCACCGACATCAGGACGACGCCACGAAGGCGCAGGCGGGACGACATCACGTCGACGCTCCTCCTCCTCGACAGACCATGGGCACGGTGGCTCGGGGGGCGGCGTATGGCAGCTCGGTGCGGGACCTCCCCAGGCCGCACCGCAGAACCCTGGATGGCACACGATAACGCCGCGTCGTCGCACCGTCACCGCTCCGGTGCCGGAATCTGAACGTGGCGTGAACGGCCGGTGCACCCGGGCACCGGGTTTCTGCAAGGCGGGCGGAAGCCCGGGATACGTCCGCGCGAACCGCGAGCCGCTACGGTCGCCGCCGTGACGCTCCATTCCGCCGTCGTCGAGCGGCTCGCGCGACTCGCGCCGGACCAGCGCGACGCCGCGACCGCGTCGCCCGGTCCGATCCTGTGCGTGGCGCCGGCGGGTTCCGGCAAGACCACGACGCTCGTCGCCCGGATCGCGTGGCTTCTCGCGTCCGGCGCCGCGAGGCCCGGCTGCGTCGCGGCCATCACGTTCAACAAGCGCGCCGCGGACGAGCTCGAGGAGCGGCTCGCCGCGGCGCTCGCGCCGCTCGGGCTGGGAGCTGACGCGGCACGGGTCCGGACGTTCCACGCGCTGGGGCTCGAGATCCTCCGGGACGCCGGCGAGCGGGTCGAGCCGCTCGTCGACCGGATCGACGTCCTGCGCCGGATCGCGCCCGAAATCGGTCCGCCGGGGTGGCGACGTCTCGACACGGCGTTCTCGAAGCTGAAGCTCGATCTCGGCGTCACTGCCGAGGACGTCGCCACCGACCCCGAACCGGGCCCGATCGCGCGCGCGTTCGTTGCATACGAGGGGGAGCTGGCCGCCGAGGGCGGCCTGGACTTCGACGACCTCGTCGCCCGCTGCCTCCGGGTGCTCGAACGGAGACCGGACGTCCTCGAGCGGTGGCGCGGGCGCTGCGTCGACCTCCTCGTGGACGAGGCGCAGGACCTCGACCGCGCACAGCTCCGGATGGCGCTCCTGCTCGCCGCCCCGGCCAACCGGATCTTCCTCGTCGGTGACGACGACCAGTCGATCTACGGATGGCGCCTCGCGGACGTGCGTCGCGTGCTCTCGCTCGCGGAGGCGCTCCCGGGGCTGCGCCGGGTGGACCTCGTCGTGAACTACCGCTGTCCGGGCGTCGTCGTGGAGCGCGCCGTTCGGCTCGTCGAGCACAACCTCGAGCGGTTCGCGAAGACGATCCGTGCCGGGCCCCGTGCCGCCGGCCGGGTCGTCCTCGCCGCGGACGCCGGCGACGAGGTCGTCCGCGCCGGTCGGGTGCTGGCGAGCTGGCGAGGCCAGGACGGGACGCAGGCGGTCCTGACGCGCACGAACCGGGAGCTGCTTCCTGCGATCGCGGCCGCGCTCGCGGACGGCCTCCCGTTCCGGACGCCGCCGGTCGAGCTCCTCGTCGCATCGCCCGAGGTCGAGGCGTGTCTCGCCGCGGCTGCGGCGACGAGCGAGGCGCTGCCGCTCGCGGTCCGGCTCGAAGCCGTTCGTTCTGCGTGGGCGACGGATCCGCGCGATCCCGCCGCAGATCCGGACGCCGTCCCGCGCGCGACCATCGCGGCCGCCGTCCTCGCGTGGGCGGCAGGCCGGCCTGACCTCGACGCGCTCCGCACCGCGATCGACGCCCGTCGCCGAGCACTCATCGAGCTGTGCCGCGACGACGCCCCACTGACCTTCGCCACCGCCCACGCGACGAAGGGCCTGGAGTTCGACGACGTCGCGGTCCTTGGCATGGAGCGGGGCCGTTTCCCGAGCGCCCGCTCTCTCGCGGATGCGCCGGAGCCCGCACGGGCGCTCGAGGAGGAGCGCCGCCTCGCGTATGTCGCCTGGACGCGGGCCCGCCGCTCCCTGACGCTCGTCTACGACCCCGCGACGCCGTCGTCGTTCCTGTTGGAGGCCTTCGATCCGGACGAGCTCGGGCTACCGGCGGACCTCGACGCTGCCTAGACTGCCCCATGGCCACGCTCCGGGACGGAACCCAGCCGATGATCGCGTCCGGCTCGGTTTATCTCCGCCCGGCAGAGCGCAGCGACATCCCGTTGTTCGTCGCCTGGTTCAACGACCATGCGACGTCGCGGACGCTCTCGATCCGCGCCCCGATCTCCGTCCCGATGGAGGAGCAGTGGTTCGAGCGGGCCGTCACGAACCAGGGCAAGGACGGATACCACTTCGTGGCCTGTCTGCTGGACGATGACCGCCCGATCGGCACGGTCGGGCTGTTCGACCTGGACCTGACGAACGGGAGTGCCGGCCTGGGGATCTCCATCGGCGCGGCAGCCGATCGTGGGCGCGGTCATGGGACCGCGATGCTCAACGCGCTGCTCGGATTCGGCTTCGGTCAGCTCCGTCTCGAGCGCATCTGGCTCGAGGTGTACGACTTCAACCCGCAAGCCAGGCGAGTGTACGAACGGGTCGGCTTCGTCGAGGAGGGCGTCTCACGGCACGCGATCTTCCGCGAGGGCCGCTACCGCGACGTCCACCGGATGTCGATCCTCCGCGATGAGTGGGTCGCGCGAGAGCCCGGTCAGGACGGGCCCCGGAGCTGAGCGCTCAGGCCGCCCCGACGTCGCGCCGGTTCAGCTGCTTGATCAGCCGGTCGATCGAATCGAGGAACGGCTCGGTCACGTCCTCCGGCAGGTCGTCGCGGACGGAGTCCTTCGGCCCGTACGCGGCTCGCGCGCGCAGCGCGACCTGGCGCAACGCCCGCGGCTCGTCGTCGCGGAGCCGGTCCGGGACGGACTCGAAGTAGCGAACCCACCGAGCGGCTTCCGCGGCCCGCGCGGCCGCGAGCAGCCGATCGGCGTGACGAGCCGCCGTCAGCCCGGCCTCGTCGACGGCGGGCAGCTCGTGCCGGAGCGGGCCGCGAGCGCCGCTCGGACCGGGCGTGATCCGTCTCGGGGCCTGGGGGTCAGGCATCCGGTCCCGACACGAGGAGTGGCAGCCGCTTCCGCTCCGAACCGTTGACGAGGATCCGGAACGAGTAGTCGCCGGGTGCCGCGAAGGTCAGGTTCCAGAGGTCGATCGAGAACGTCAGGATCGCGTCACGTCCATCGGCATGGCCGCGAGCGACGAGGTTGCCCGTGGCTCCGGCGACCTCGCCGCCGTCCGGGTCGAGGAGGACGAACCGGACCTCGTGCTCCCGGTCAACCTCGGGAGCCGTCACCAACAGCCCGAGGACGAGCGAGAGATGCGGGTGTCGCAGCGGGAACGTCCGCCCGCCGAGGCGGGAGACCCCGCCACCGAGGACGTGGAACTTCTGACCCGGCTGGGTCTCGGCGGCGTCGGCGAGGAATGCGTACTCGATCTCGGGCATGCCGTGATCCTACCGGGTCGTCCCCTGGCCGCCGGTCGGCGCCGACGGACCGGGTTCTGGCCGGCTCGACGTCGCGGTGCGCGAGGGCGTCAGCGGCTCGACGCCGCTGCCGCGCGCTTCCGGCTCGGGGCGATCGTGATCGCCGGGCCGTGGCCGTTCTGCCCGTTCCGCCCGTTCCCCCGGCCGGCCTCATCGGCGAACGACACGTCCGACAGCGGGACGAGCGGCTCGCCGCGGAGCACGCGGTCGAGGTACTCACCGGTCGCGGAGCCCGGCGTCGCGGCGACCTGCTCCGGCGTCCCCTCCGCGATGATCCGTCCGCCCCGAGCCCCGCCGGCCGGCCCCAGGTCGACGATCCAGTCGGCCGTCTTGATCACGTCGAGGTTGTGCTCGATCACCAGGACCGTGTTGCCGCCGTCGACGAGCCGGTGGAGGACCTCGAGGAGCTTCTCCACGTCGGCGAAGTGGAGCCCGGTCGTGGGCTCGTCGAGGACGTACAGCGTGCGACCCGTCGCCCGCCGGGACAGCTCGGTCGCCAGCTTGACCCGCTGGGCCTCGCCGCCGGACAGCGTCGTCGCGGGCTGACCGAGGTGGACGTAGCCGAGGCCGACGTCGAACAGGGTCTGCAGCTTCGTGGCGACGGTCGGCACGGCCGAGAAGAATTCGTTGGCCTCGGCGATCGTCATCTCGAGCACGTCGGCGATCGACTTGCCCTTGTAGTGGATCTCGAGCGCTTCGCGGTTGTAGCGCTTGCCCTTGCACACCTCGCACGTCACGTAGACGTCGGGCAGGAACTGCATCTCGATCTTCAGGATCCCGTCGCCCTTGCAGTTC
>DASSMI010000299.1:0-18719 GCA_035688935.1 Candidatus Limnocylindrales bacterium
CTCTCGCGCATGGCGCTCCATCGCCTCAGCGACCTCGGCTTCAGCGACGCGAAGGTGCTGCGGCTGATGCGTCTCTACGACGAGACCTGCGTGGCGCTGTGCGAGGGCCAGTACATCGACATCGCCACGTCCGAGCGCGACGACCTCATGTCGGTCGAGCTGTACTTCGACATGATCGGCCGGAAGACGGCGGCGCTCATTGCGGCCTCGATCGAGGCGGGCGCTCTGCTCGCGACCGACGACGACGAGGTGATCGCCCGCTACCGCGGCTTCGGCTGGGCGCTGGGGCTGGCGTTCCAGCTGAACGACGACCTCCTCGGGATCTGGGGCGCCGAGCAGTCCACCGGGAAGGAGCCGAGCGACATCGCCCGGCGCAAGAAGACGCTGCCCGTGATCTACGCGTTCGAGCACGCCGGCCTCGAGGACCGCGAGCGCCTCGCCGCGCTGTACGGCAACGGTGGGCCGACCGCGAGCGACGTCGCCGAGATCATCGCGATCCTCGAGCGGAGCGGAGCCCGTGAATACACGCGCGACGCCGCCCGCCGGCATCGCGACGAGGCCCTCCGCGAGCTCGACGCCGCGGGCGTCGTGGACCCGGAGGCCCGGGCGCGGCTCGAGGACATCATCGTCTCGGTGATCGCCGCCTAACTCGTGGCGTAGGGCGGACCAGCGCGTCGGTCAGGTCGTGGCGGGATCGGTGACGGCCGGTCGTCGTCGATCCCGGACCTCCGTGACGACCAGGATGACGAGCGGCAGCACGACGAGCAGCGCGATCGCCGGGGCGCCGCGGACGCTCGTCACGAAGCTGCCGAGCCCCTCGACCGCCCAGGTGACCTTGCCACGGACCAAGGCCGCGGCGACCGGAAATGGGTCCGCGGCCGCGTTCGCGTCGCCCTTCGTCTTGAACGCCGGCGAGTCACCGGCGAGCTCCTTGACGACGCGATGCACGATCAGCCGGCTGGGATCCTGCGGGTCGGCGAAGACGATGACCATCCCGCTGTCGATATCGCCCACCTCGACGGGCTGGACGATCGCAAGCGACCCGGCCGGATAGCCCGGCGCCATGCTGTTGGTTTCGATCGGCTGGAACCGCCAGCCGAACAGGAACGCCGTTCCGAGCAGGATCGCCAGCGGCAGGAGCAGGGCGACGACGAGCGCGGCGACGGGAGTGACGATGTCCCGTCGCCGGCGCTGCGTCGACTGCATCAGGCTCCGACCGGAGATCCGCTCACGACTGGCCGGTGAAGACGAACCGCCACGTCACCTGGTCCGACTGTGCCTGCTGCACGGCCGTCTGAGCCGCCCCAAACGCGTAGTACACGCCGAGGCCGAAGCACCGGATGCCATTCGGCGCCAGCGTGCCGATCGGCGCGGGCGTGACGGCCAGGCTCGAGAGTGAAGTCGCGGGGGTTTGGGTGATGATCGCCCCGGTCTGGCAGTCGCTATCGGTGAACCTGATCTCGACCAGCGGGGCGAGCTCGCCCGACTGGCCTGCCCCGCAGCTGGTGTCGCCATAGTCGGCCTCGTCACCGGTGCAGGCGAGCTCGACATCGGTGAGCTGGTCGATCGCGGCCGAGAGCGACACCGTGGCGCTGCCCAGGTTCTGGATGCAGAAGAGGGTGCCGACGGACTGGGTGGGCACCGCGCCGCTGAACGTGATCAAGCCGGTCGCCAGGTTGTCGCTGAACGTGTCACATGCGAACCCGCTGGTCGGGCCCGGATTCGCAGTCGCGAGCTTCAGGTCCGCGGACCCGGGGAGCGCGGCGGTATCGAACGAGTTGGTCCCGGTGTGAGCCGTGTCGCTCAAGGCCGCGAACAGCCCCGTCCCCCCGACCAGACAGATGAGCAATCCCAGCGCGGACGCGGTGAGCAGAAGAGAACGACGCACGTGACCACCCTCCATCCCCGTGCAACGGAGCCTCGCCGCGGAGACGCGGCGCGCGCTCGATCCTGGCCCGGCCGCGTGGTCCGGCGGTGGAGGGTTGGCCCGGGCTTCGTCGCCGGGAGGACCCTGCCTCGGTGGTCGCGCGACCTTCAGCGCCCCCGCGCGTTGGATGAAGCGGCTCCCACAGAGGGCGCCGCATCGGCACACCCCGTGCCCGCATTGTGACTCGGGCGCAGGACCGTTGCTCGACCTCCGCGCACGAGGCTGACTAGCGGTCGCCATCCTCCTCGGGGCGCGTCTCGCCGTCGTCTTGCGGGCCGCGCCGGACGACGAGCACCTTGCCGACCCGGCGACCGTCCGTCGACTCCACGGTGAGATGCAGGCCATCGACCTCGACGACGTCGCCCGGCGACGGCACGCCGCCGATCCGGTGATAGATCAGCCCACCGACCGTGTCATACTCGGCCTCGTCCTCGAGCGCCAGCTCGGTGTCGAACAGGTCGGCGAGGTCGTCGACGTCCGCACGGCCGTCCACGCGGGCCTCGTCGTCCGAGATCCGGACGATCATCGGCTCCTCGGTGTCGTACTCGTCCTGGATCTCGCCGACGATCTCCTCGAGGAGGTCCTCGATCGTCAGGAGGCCGGCCGTGCCGCCGTACTCGTCGAGGACGATCGCGATGTGGACCTTCCGCCGCTGGAACTCGTGCAGGAGGTCGTCGATCGACATCGATTCCGGGACGAACACCGGCGTGCGCAGGAGCTGCCGGAGCTCGGGTCGGCGTGAGCTGCCCGACTTCAGGATCGGCAGCAGGTCCTTGGCGTACAGGATCCCGACGACCTCGTCGATCGAATCCTCGTAGACCGGGATCCGGCTGTGGCCCTCGTCGACGACCTTGTCGATCGCCTCGTCGAGGGTCGACGACGCCGGCAGGGCGACGATGTCGATCCGCGGGATCATCACCTCGTGGAGGCGGCGGTCGCCGAGCTCGATGATCGAGTTGATCATCTGCTCCTCCTCCGCCTCGAGGACGCCCTGCTCGCCGCCGCGCTCGACGATCAGCCGGAGCTCCTCGGCCGTGATCGAGGCCTCGTTCGTGACGCTCGCGCCGAGGAGACGGGTGATCGCCGCGGTGATGCCGGTCAGGAGCCGGATGAGCGGGCCCAGGGCGCGGGCGAGGAAGTCGATCGGGAGCGACAGCGCGAGCGCGAACCGGTCCGTGTTCGCGAGGGCGAGGGTCTTCGGGACGAGCTCCGCGAAGATGATCGTGAAGAGGGCGAGGATCACGGTCACGACGATCAGCGAGGCGGTCTCCGACGTGCCGGGATCCACACCCGCTCCCTCGAGCACGCGGGCCATCCCGTCGACGAGGCTCACCGCGGCGTAGGCCGATGCGAAGAACCCGATGACGGTCAGCCCGAGCTGGCTGACGGCGAGGAACCGGCCGGGCTCGTCGAGCAGACGCCGAACGCGCCGCGCGCCGGCACTGCCCTCCTCGACGAGCTGCTCCACGCGGGAGCGGCGGATCGAGACGAGCGCGATCTCGGACGCGACGAAGAACCCCTCGAGCAGGGTGAGCAGGACGAGGATGAGGATGTCGAGCATCAGCTCTAGCCGTCGTCCGACGCGGGCTTCGGCGGCTTGGGGTCGCGCATCCTCGCCGGCATCCCGACGGCGAGCTTCCCGGGCGGCACGTCGCGGGTCACGACCGCGCCGGCGCCCGTCTTCGCATCGTCGCCGACGGTGATCGGCGCGCGGAGCATCGTGTCGACGCCCAGGAAGACGCGCTCGCCGATCGTGGTCCGGTGCTTCTTGCGGCCGTCGAAGTTCGCCGTGATCGTGCCGGCGCCCACGTTCGTCCCGTCGCCGAGGTCGGCATCGCCGAGGTAGCTCACGTGATGCTGCTTCACGCCGCGGCCCAGCCGGGTGTTCTTCAGCTCGGCGAAGTTGCCGACCTCGGCGTCGCGTCCCACGTGCGAGCCGGGGCGGAGGTGGCTGAACGGGCCGACCCGGGCGCCGTCCTCGACCGTCGATCGTTCGACGATCGAGGCCCAGACGACGCACCCGGCGCCGATCGTGGAGTCGACGATCTGGGACCCGGCCCCGATCGTCGTCCCCTCCCCGACCGACGTCGACCCGCGGAGGATGACGTTCGGCTCGAGCGTGACGTCCTCGGCGAGCGTCACGGTGGAGTCGAGGTAGACCGTGGAGGGGTCGCGCATCGTGACGCCGGCCCGCATGTGGGCGGCGTTGATCCGGGTCCGGAGGTCCCACTCGGCCTGGGCGAGCTCGGCCCGATCGTTGATCCCGAGCAGGCGGCCGTCGTCCTCGACGGTCAGCGCGACCACGAGCCGGCCATCGGATCGGGCGATCTCGACGAGCTCGGTCAGATAGAGCTCCCCGGTCCTCGGCGACGGGCTGAGGGCGCCGATCCGGCCCCGCAGCCAGGCCGCATCGAAGGCGTACAGGCCCGAGTTGATCTCGTCGACCGCGAGCTCCTCGTCGGTGGCGTCCTTGCGCTCGACGATCCGCTCGACCGTGCCCGCGTCGTCGCGGATGACCCGCCCGAGGTGGGCCGGGTCGATCGCGTCCACGGCGACCAACGCGATGGCCGCCTCGTCGAGGCGACGCTCGTTCAGGAGCTCCACGAGGAGCGACGGCTCGAGGAGCGGCGCGTCGCCGGTGACGACGAGGATCTCGTCGACGTCGTCGGGAAGCGCGGCCACCGCGGTCGCGACGGCATCGCCCGTCCCGCGCGGCTCGGCCTGGAGGGCGTACTCGACGTCCGTTCCGAGGGCATCCCGAACCCCCGCGGTCGCCGGGCTGGTGACGACGAGGGGTGTCGTGCCGGTCGCCTCGCGCGCGGCGTCGACGACGTAGGCGACCATCGGCCGGCCGGCCAGCTCGTGGAGGAGCTTCGGCGTCCGGGACCTCATCCGGGTCCCGAGACCGGCCGCCATCACGACGGCGGCAACGCGCGGGGAGCCGCCGGGACTTGGGGGGTTCACGAAGGGCGACGCGAGGAGGCGGAGGTCGGGGAGGCTGCGATCCCGACGCGGAGTGGGCCCGGCGCGTCCAGAGGTTTGGGTGTCATCGAAGGTGGGCCGGATCGTAGGGGCGGTCCCGACGGGGTGTCAAACCTCGGGGCCTCCACGCAACGGGGGATCACGCAACCGGCGTCCGTGGCGGCCGCGCGATCCGACCGACGGCTCGGACCGCCTCGGTCGTCGAGCCCGTCGGGATGTGGCTCCGCCGCCGGGTTCTCCGGCGACGGTGGCGCACGCCGAGGCCCTGGCGCCTTCAGGATCGCCGCGCGACCGCGTCGACCTCGATCCGGCGGGCGATCATCTCGATCTCGACGAGGGCGCCCCTCGGCAGCGCGCCCACCCCGATCGTCGAGCGCGCGGGCGGCGGATCGGGCATGTGCTTGGCGTAGACCGCGTTGACGGCGGCGAAGTCCTCGACGGAGGCAAGGAAGATCGTCGTCTTCACGACGTCGTCGAAGCCGAGCCCGGCCGCATCGAGCACGGCGGCGAGGTTCTTCAGCGCGCGCTCGGCCTGTGCCTCCACGCCGTCGGCGAGCTCACCACTCGTCGGGTCGAGGCCGATCTGGCCCGAGCAGAACACGAGGTCGCCGCTCCGGATGGCCTGGCTGTACGGCCCCAGCGCGGCCGGCGCGCCGTTCGTCTGGATCGCCTGGCGGGTCATCGCTCGCCTCCCTCCTCCACGTCGTGCTCGGCTGGCATCAGGAACGTCGTCGCGGCGACGAACGGGGTCCCGTCGCCTGGGCTCCGGACGAAGCCCGTCCCGACGGCCGCGCGGACGGACGCCGCCGCCAAGTCGGCATCGTCGAGCGAAGGATAGAGGGCCCAGAGGGTCGGGCCCGAGCCGGACAGCCCGATCGGCCGGTTGAGGAGCCGGGTCAGCGCCCGGCGGAATGCCGTCAGGCCGGGGACGACGGCCGCTGCGGCCGGCAGGAGGTCGTTCGCGGATGCGAGCACGCCCGCGCGCTCATGGAGCTGGCGGGCGCTCATCCCCGAGCCGAACTCGCTCGCGAAGTGCTCCGAGCTGCGCGCCGCGACGCCCGCCGGACCCATCGCCCCGCCGGACCAGGCCGCGAAGACCGCCGCGGTGTGGGCCGCGATCGCCGGCGTGACGAGCAGCACGCCGGGCGGCGCCTCGTCGTGGACCAGCCGGATTCCGCGCAACGGCAGGACCCGCTCGCCGCGGCCCTCGACGAGCGCCGGGCCGCCGGCGAGGAAGAACGGGACGTCGCTCCCGAGCCCGGCGGCGATCTCGACTCGCTCGGCCGTCGAGAGGACCTCGGCCACCGACCACGCCTCGAGCGCGCCGTCGATCGCGGCGGCGGCGTCGCTCGAGCCGCCCGCCAGCCCGGCGGCCACGGGGATCCGCTTCTCGAGCCGGACGGCGAGCGCCGGCGGCGGCGCTCCCACGTGGACCTGGATCGCACGACGCGTCGCCTCCACGGCACGCAGGACGAGATTGTCGGCGTCCGACCCGGCGTCGAACCCCTCGACCCGGATCGTGTCCCCTGCGCGCGGCGACGGATCGGGCGCAAGGCTCAGGCGATCGGCGAGCGCGAGCGGGGCCATCACGGAGTGGAGCGCGTGGTAGCCATCCGGCCGCCGGCCGACGACCGCGAGGGTCAGGTTGAGCTTCGCCGGCGCCAGGCGGACGACCGGGCTGACGCGCCGGGCCGGGTCGACGGCCGCCGTCACGAGGCCGCGTCACCGGCCGGGCGCCGGCCGCGCTGGTCCGGACCGATCTCGCCGAGCGCCTCCAGGAGCGCCAGCCACTCGCCGACCGCGAGCGTCTGCGGACGCCGATCCGGGGCGATGTGCGCGGCGGCCAGCGCGGCGTCGACGCGCGCGGGCTCAACGGGGAGCTGCCGCGCGAGGACGTTGTGGAGCATCTTCCGGCGCTCGCGGAACGCCGCCTGGACGAGACGCCAGAGCGCATCCTCGGCGACCGGCGACGGGAGCCGGTCGTCGTCCGCGAAGGGCTCGACCACGATCACGGCCGAGCGGACCGCGGGCTCGGGCTCGAAGGCCTCGGGCGGGACGTCGAACGCGACGCGGACCTTCGCGTGGTACTGGACGAAGACGCTCAGGTAGCTCATCTGCCCGGGCGGCGCGGCGATCCGCTCCGCGACCTCGCGCTGGACCATCAGGACGAGGCGTTCCGGACGCGGCGTCTCCCCGAGGAGGCGGTGGAGGATCGGCGACGTGACGTGGTACGGGAGGTTCGCGACGACGTCGTACGGTGGTGGGACGAGCCGGGTCAGGTCCTCGTCGAGCGCGTCGCCCTCGATCAGGCGCAGCCGTCCCGCGTCGAGATCGTCCGCGTAGCGCTCGCGCAGGAACGCGGCGAGGCCCCGATCGAGCTCGACCGCGGTGACGGCCGCCCCGGAATCGAGCAGTCCGCCGGTCAGGAACCCCAGCCCGGGGCCGATCTCGAGCACGCGCGCGCCCGGGGACGGCCCGGCCTCCGCGAGGATCGCCTCGAGGACCTCCGGATCGGCGAGGAAGTTCTGGCTGAGCGCGTGACGAGCCCGGAGGCCCGCGTCGCGGAGCGTCCGGCGGACGGCCGCCGGGTCGAGCCGGACGGGCGCGCCGCCGCTCATCGGCGGGCCAGCGGGAGCGATGGGACCGCGTCGAGCGCGAGGCTCGCCCGCTCCCCGGCCGCGTACCGGCGCGCTCCGGCGGCGCCGATCATCGCCCCGTTGTCCGTGCAGAGGGCCGGACGCGGCACGATCAGCG
This sequence comes from Candidatus Limnocylindrales bacterium, assembly GCA_035688935.1. GTDB lineage: Bacteria > Chloroflexota > Limnocylindria > Limnocylindrales > CSP1-4 > CF-46. The sequence continues at coordinate 7,664 of DASSMI010000299.1, forward strand.
GCAGCCCGAGCGCCTCGGCCTCGCCGGCCAACCGGGCTCGGAGCGCGCTGTTCGCCGCCACGCCCCCGCCCAGGACGATCGAGCGCGCGCCCGATTCCCGGGCCGCCCGGATCGTCTTCGTCACGAGCACGTCGACGACCGCATCCTGGAAGCCCCAGGCGAGCTCGGCGACCGCGCCCTCGGACAGCCGGGCCTCGGGCTCCGCCTCGGCCGCGCGGCCCGTCGGCAGCCCCTCGGCCTCGCGTGCCTCGTCGATCGTCCGCCGCGCCGCGGTCTTCAGGCCCGAGAACGAGAAGTCGTAGGTCTCGCCGAGCCACGCCCGAGGGAACGCCGCGTCGTGGAGGCTCGCGGCCTCTGCCGCGCGCGAGATCGCCGGCCCGCCCGGATACGGCAGTCCGAGCAGTCGACCGACCTTGTCGAAGGCCTCGCCGGCGGCATCGTCCACGGTCTGTCCGAGCAACCGGTACGTCAGGTGATCGCGCATCTCGACGAGGAACGTGTGCCCGCCCGACACGATGAGCGCGACGAGCGGGAAGATCGGCTCGTCCGGAAGCTCCGGAGCGGGATCCGCGAGCCACCCCGCGTACAGGTGCCCCTCGAGGTGGTTGACGCCGACGAGCGGCTTGTCGTGGACCCAGGCGAGGGTCTTGGCGAAATTGATCCCGACGAGGAGCGAGCCGGCCAGGCCCGGGCCGTACGTCACCGCGACGCCGTCGACGTCGTCGACCGCCAGCCCGGCGTCGGCGAGCGCTCCCTCGAGGACCGGCACGATCCACCGGAGATGCGCTCGCGCGGCGACCTCCGGCACGATCCCGCCCGTCCCGGCGTGGATGGCCGTCTGGCTCGCGACGACGTTCGAGAGGATCGTCCGCCCGCCGGCGATCACCGCGATCCCGGTCTCGTCGCAGGACGATTCGACGGCGAGGAGGACGGGTCCGGCGGCGCTGCCGAGATCGGCCGTCACGACGGTGCCTCGTCGGCCGGGCCGGGATCCGGCTCGAACGGCCCCGTCGGCGCCGGCGACGCATCGATCGCGTCGCGCAGGCGGGCGATGCGATCGCGGACGCGCGGGTCGTCCAGCGGCTCCGTCGTCATGATCAGCGCGTCCTCGTTGTTGTCGCTGTAGTAGCGCGGCCGCAGCCCGACGGGGCGGAAGCCGTACTTCTCGTACAGGCGACGCGCGGCGAGGTTCGAGAGGCGCACCTCGAGCGTCGCCTCGCGGGCGTGGCGGTCGCGCGCCAGGTCGAGGAACGCGAGGAGGAGCCGCTCGCCGACGTGCTGCCGGCGCCAGAGGGGGTGCACGGCGAACGTCGTGATGTGGGCCTCGTCGACCATCAGCCACATCCCGCCGTAGCCGACGATGCGGCCGTCGACGCGGGCCACGAGGTACGACGCGAGCCGGTTCGTCATCAGCTCACTGCGATACGCGTTCTCCGGCCACGGGGTCGTGAAGCTCGCGCCCTCGATCGCCTGGATCTCGTCGAGGTCCTCGAGCCGCATCGGCTCGATCGTGAGCCTCACCGGGGGTCGCGCGACCATGCGACCTCCCCGCTCTCGTGGGTCACGCCGCGCGGCAGCGTCACGTATTCCGGCACGAGCCGGGCGAGGTCCGCGCCGCCGTCCTCGCGGAGCCGAGCGGCGCCCAGCCGCAGCAGCGCGGTCGCGAATCCGTCGCGCGCGTGCTCACCCCGCGCGATCGCATCGGCGGGTGCGCGACCGTCCAGATCGACGGCGACGAGGACGTCGTCGTCGCGCAGGTCCGGCTCGCGGCCACCGGGGAGGAGCTCGGCCGGACCGTCCGAGCGGACCACCGTGCGGTCGTTCGGTCCGGCCGGCAGGAGGAGCACGCCCGATCCGCCGACACCGCTCGCCTCCAGGAGCGCGGCGGCGCTCGAGACGCCGACGATCGGGACGCGGAGCTCGTGCGCGAGGGCCTTCGCCGTCGCGATCCCGACGCGGAGCCCGGTGAACGCTCCGGGCCCGGTCCCGACGATCACGCCACGGATCCGCGATCGACGGAGGTTCGCCTCGCCGGTGAGCCGCCCGATCGCGGGGAGCAGCTGCTCGCCGTGCGTCCGGCCGGCCTCCCAGGTCGTGACAGCGAGCGGCGTCCCGTCGAGCGCGCCCGCGGCCACGACGATCCGCGAGGTCGCGGTGTCGATCGCCAGGAGCCAGGCGCGCCGGCCGTCGGCGGTCTCGTCGCTCACGGCGCTGCCTCGACGAGCCTCGCGAGGCCTGGCTCGGCCGTGGACAGCTCGATCGCCCGGAGGTCGTCGCCGGTGCCGTCGATCCGGACGTCCACCCGCGACCGCGGCAGGACGTCGCCCATCCGCTCGGGCCACTCGACGACGGTCACGCCGTCCGCCTGACGCTCGTCGACGACGCCGCCGGCGAGCGCATCCGCCGCGTCGGCGAGTCGGTACAGATCGACGTGGAACAGCGGCAGCCGGCCCTGGTACTCGTTCATCAGGATGAACGTGGGCGAGTTGACGGTGGCGTCGATCCCCAGGCCGCGCGCGATCCCCTTGGCGAGCTGCGTCTTGCCCGCCCCGAGCTCGCCCCAGAGGCAGATGAGATCGCCCGCGCGCGCAGCGCGGCCCAGCGCCTCACCGAGCGCTACCGTCTCCGCGGGCGCGGCCGAGCGTCGCAGGCGACGGATCGGAGCGGCGGGCGCGTCCGCGGACGCGGCGCCGCCGGCGAGCGGGCCGGCCATCGTCAGCCGAACCGCTCGAGATCGGCGATCGGGATCGGGATCGGGGCGTCGCCGTCGAGCACGACCCAGCCGGCCTCGAGGGACGTCCCGCCCGCGAACCGGCGCACCCCGGCTGCGCCCGCCCAGCGACCCTCGGCGCCGGCGTGCTCGCCCGCCCGGATCCGAACGTGGCCTTCGGGGGTCGGCTGGATCGTGAGCTCGGGCTGGTCGAAGACGATCGCGGGCGGATCGATCGTGATCGCGACGGTCGTCCCGGAGAGCGACTCGAGGGCCGCCGCGATCGGTCCGGCGATCGGCCGGCGGACGGCTCCGTCGAGGACGAGGACGCCGAACGGGGGCAGGCGGTGCAGGGCGGCACGCTGCCGCGACTCGGATGCGAGGAAGTCGCGTCGTTCCTTGCCCGCGAGCCCGCTCACGACGACGCCGCGGACGCCCATCGCGCGCGCCCGCGTCAGCGCCTCCGCGTCGACGCGCGAGCCGATGACCAGGATCGTGCCCGCGAGCCCGACATCGAGCGACGTGGGACGGAGGCGGCCGTGGCGCTGGTCCCCGCGATCCGTGCCGAGCGACAGCCGGCCGCTCGTCGGATCGCCGAGCGCCTCGACGCCGAGGAGCGCCCGTCCCTGGGCCCGGACCCGGATCCCGACGCCCGGCCGGACGTCGCGGACGACGCCGGTGACCGGGCACTCGACCGGCTCCGGGTGGTCGCCGGCCGCGATCGCCCAGCGGCCCTCGTGCTCGTACAGGAGCTCACCGGATTCTGCCTCCGCGCCGCCGCGGAGTCGCATCGTCGGCCGGCCCTGGCTCCGGGCGCCGGGCCGATCCGTCATCGCCCAGCGGTCGCCGGCCTTGGCGTCGTCGGCCGTGGCCGCTCGCTCCAGCCCGACGACGGAGGCGTCGCGGAGCCGCTCGGCGATCGTCGTTCCCGCGACGATCGCGTCGCCGGCCGAGACGAGCGGGCGGTCGCCCGGGGCGAGCCGGAACAGGATCTCCGGCGCCTCGCCGAGCAGCGGTCGTCGTCCGACGAGGTCGATCCCGGCGGGCGTCGCGTCGGCTGCGGCGGTCATCGGTCGCGCGTCAGCCACAGCGATTCCTGCCACGCGTCGAGGAGCTCGCGGCGCCGGTCGATCCGGTCCGGCAACCGAAGCGGGACGTCGCGAAGATCGACGAGGAGGCCGCCGAGCCCGCCGGACACGTCGACCGCGAACTTGCGCCCGCGGGCGCCCAGCCGAACCGTGTCGCGGAAGCTCAGCTCGGCGGTCGCGACCTCGCCGGGGGGCAGGTCCACGACCTCGAGCGCTCCGGGGACGAGCTCCGTCTCGCTTGCTCCGGTCTCGGCGTGGACCGTCAGGCGACCGGCGCTCCCTCCGGCTCGGATCCCGGCCGGGATGACCACGCTTCCGAGCGGGGTCAGGACGTCGTCGGCGAGATCGATGAGCGCCTGTCGCCGCTCGGAGGCATCGGGGATGACGCCGAGCGCTCCGAGGACCCGGGCGTGGTCATGGACGATCGCGACGGCGCCCGGCCGGCGGAGCACATCCGCGACCGCGAGGGCGATCGCCGGACCGGGCGCGACGGCGAACGCCCCGCCCGAGACGACGATGAGATCGGGCGCCGGGAGCGCTGACTGCTCCGGGGTGGCGTCGACGAGGATCCCCATCGCGGCGCGGGCCGCGGCCAGTCGCAGGCGCGCGCCATCGCCGGCGATCCCCGACCACGGCCAGAGGCGGAGCTCCCGAAGTCGGTCGCGAAGACGATGGCGATCGATCGGCGTCGTCATCCACCCGAGGACGCGGTCCACCGTGGCGTCGTCGGGATCCGGCGGGAGGAGCGCCGCATCGGCCACGATCGAGACCGTCGCCACGGCCTCGTCCCCTCCGACGCCCGGTGAGGCCGTGGCCCGCAGCCCGCCGTCCATCCCGATCTCGATGAGTTCGACCCGCCGGTCGAGGACGTCCGCCAGCGCGGCGGTGATCCGGCCGGCGGCGCGGCGCGGGTCGTCGGCGCCTCCGCGGACCTCGTCGAGGAGCTCGCGGAGCGGCGCTCCGGGCGGGTCGCCCGCGTTCGCGGCCGGTGCCAGGAGGAGCTCGCCCGGCCGGTTGGCGGGCCGCTCTTCGCCGCTCGCCTCGAGCCGGCCGAGATGGTCGGCCATCGCGCCGGCGAGCACGACCGTGAGATCCGGTCGCCTGGCGACGGCGCCCGCGACGATTCCGGCGAGCTCGGACAGCTGGCGGCGCTCGTCCGCGCCCGGCGGATCGCCCGCGCCCACGAGGAGCACGTCGACGGCGGGATCGAGGATCCGGTTCGTCAGCTTGAGGGCGTCGGTCCCGTCGAGCTGCGCGGTGGACGTCCGCCAGCCCGTCTTCCGCGCCGCGTCCGCGATCGGGCCGAGCGCGCGGGCCGAGACCGCGAGCGCGAGGAGCGTGCGGCGCGGTGCGCTCCGGCCGACGAGCCGCGGCAGGTCCGCGACCAGCGCGTCCGCGTCGACCGCACGACCTCGCTCGGTCAGGTTGATCCCGATGGCGAGCTCGGGATCCGAGACCGCCACCCGCCGGATCAGCTCGCACGCGATCGCGTCGACCGGCGTCGCGGAAGGCATCGAGAGCGAGCCGACGAGGCGCCAGCGGTGGGCGATCCGCCCGATCAGCGCGACGGACGACGTCGCTCCGCCGAGGTCGATGGCAAGGAACGCCCGAGGATCAGAAGCCACGCCCGAATGCTACCGGCGAACGGCGGATCGGCACGCCCTCGCGCAGCCGATGATCCAGCCGTCAAGCGTCCCAGGTGATCTCTTCGTCGATCTCTTCGAGTCGAGCGATGAGGAGCTCGATCCCGGTGTCGTCGGCCAGGATCTCGGAGGCGAACGCGTCCTCGCCGCCGAACAGTCCGCGCAGGACCGGGTCGAAGAACAGCATCGCGTTCGCGCCCAGGGGCCGGTACGGCCGGCTCGCCTCGAGGAAATGGACGGCCGGCCCCGTCAGCCCACGGAGCTGGATCTCGCGGGCGACCCGCTCCACGAGCTCGTCGCGCTGCTCCTCGGTGCGGACGTACGGCATGCTCATGCGGGCACCGCCCCACGGGTCGAGCCGCCGCCGGTCGCCGCGGCGCCGCCGGACTCGCCGGCCCGGTCCGCGGACGCCGCGAGCGCGGCCTCGAACGCCTGGTACGGCGCCGCGCCCCGCATCGCGAAGACCACGTGCTCGATCGTCGGCGAGCGTCCGAGCTCGTCGCGGACCGCGTTCACCGTCACCCGGGCCGCCTCGTCGAGCGGGAACCCGCCGACCCCGGTGCCCATCGCGGGGAACGCCACGCTCGCCGCGCGGAGCTCGCGGGCGCGCGCCATCGCGCTCCGCACGGCACGATCGATGACCTCGCCGCTCGTGCGCCGGTCTCGGTCCAGCGACACGGCGTGGATGACCGCGCGGGCCGCGAGCCGACCCGCCGGCGTCACCACGGCGTCTCCGAGGGGCACGGGCGCCTGGCGCACGGCCGCGAACTCGATCGAATCGCCCCCGGCGCGCTTGATCTCACCGGCAACTCCGGTCGACATCCACAGCGACAGGTTCGCGGCATTCACGATCGCGTCGACCTCGAGGTCGCAGATATCCCCGTTCCAGAGCTCGATGCGAGCCACGAATCCTCCATCTGGCCGAGCCGGCGCGCCCCGAGCAGGCCAGTCGGCGCATCGTACACCCGGGCCAGACGCGCGGACATCGACGTCACGACCTCCCAGGAGTTCGTGGTGCGCCATCGCGCCACCTCGCCGGCTGCGATTTCCGCATCTCCCTGGGCGCCGAGGAGGACGAATTCGTCGTCGAGCCCGACCGGCGGTCCCGGCACCCGGCTGACGTCGACCATCGTCGCGTCCATCGCCACGTTGCCGACCACGGGCGCCCGGACCCCGCGGACGAGCACCTCCGCCCGGTTCGACAGCGACCGCGGCCAGCCGTCGCCATAGCCCAGGGGCAAGGTCGCGATCCGGCTCTCGACGGGTGCCCGCCAGGTCGGGCCATAGGACACGCCGTGGCCCTCGGGGAGCTCGGCAACGCGGACGGGGCGGGCGTGGAGCGACAGGATCGGCCGGAGATCGCGCGCCGCGGGGTGGAGCCGGTCGAGCCCGATGCCGGCGGCCGCGAGCTCGTCCGGGATCAGGCCGTACGTCGTGAGGCCCGGCCGGACCGCGTCGTAGGTCGGCACGGCGCCCAGGAGGATCGCCGCGCTCGCCGCGAGATGACGGCGCGGCGGCCGGATACCGGCGGCAGCCAACCGGCCGAGGGCGTCCTCGAACCGCGCCACCTGTCGCTCCGTCAGGTCGGCGACCTCGGCCTCCTGGAGGTGCGACCAGACGCCGCCGAGCCGTGCGCCGCGCTCGACGATCTCGCGGGCGGCGGCGACCGCACCCTCGGGCTCCACGCCGCCGCGTCCCAGGCCGGACTCGATCTCGAGCTCGATCGACAGCCGATCCGCCACGCCGTCCGCGGCGGCCCGCTCCAACAGCCGGCTCAGCCCGTCGGTCGAGCCACCGGCCAGGCCGATCCCCAGCCGCGCGGCGTCGCCCACGGCGTCGACCGGGACCGGATAGAGCACGAGGAGCGGCGCGCGGACACCGGCGTCGATCAAGGCGACGGCCTCGTCGAGCGTCGCGACGCACAATCCGTCCACGCCGGCCGCCTCGAGGGCACGCGCCACCGGGACCATCCCGTGCCCGTAGGCGTCCGCCTTGACGACCGGCAGGACGCGGACGCCGGCGCCCGCCATCCGGCGCAGCGCCGCGACGTTCCCGGCGAGCGCTCCGAGGTCGACCTCGATCCAGGCGGTCCGACGGAGCGGCGCCAGGTCCGCCCGCTCGAGCCGGCGCTCGATCGGCTCCGGCGCCTCGGTCGACTCGGGCGCCTCGGTCGGATCGTCGGGGCCCGGCGGCACCTCAGTCGTCGCCGGAGAGGGCCGCGGCGTCTGCCGGCGGCCGAGCGCCGAACCCGAGTCGGGAACCGGCCTTCCGTCGCTCGGCGAGGGCCGCGAGCCGCTTGCGGGCGAGGGCGACGGGATCGGGCAGGTCCGAGGCGAGAAGCCCGCTGTCGCCGAGCCGCTCGCGGACCGTGTCGCCCGCGAGCCCGTGGAGGTAGACCCCGAGGCGCGCCGCGTCGAACGGTGCGAGGTGCTGGGCAAGCAGGGAGCCGATGACCCCGGCCAGGACGTCGCCGGTCCCGCCGCTCGCGAGCGCCGGGTTCTCGAACGGCGCCACCGCGACCCGGCCGTCGGGATCGGCGATCACGGTCTTCGCACCCTTGAGCACCACGACCTGGCGCCAGGCCGCGGCCGCATCGCGGGCTGCCGCGGCGCGGGCGGCATCGTCCGTGGACAGGTCGCCATCGTCGGTCGGCTCGCGGCCGCTGCCCGCCCGGAGCCGGGCGAACTCGCCGGCGTGGGGCGTCATCACCCCGGGCCGGCGGTCACCGGACCACCAGTCCTCCATCGTCGCGAGCGACCGGAGCGCCTCGGCGTCGAGCACGATGGGCGCGGCGGACCCGTCCTCGCCCGTCGCCAGGAGCATCCGGACGAGCTCCGCCGTCGCCAGTCCCGGTCGGAGCCCTGGTCCGATGACGATCGCGTCGTGGTCGTGGTCGAGGATCCGCGCGAGCGACGGCTCCGGGTCGACCTCCTCGACGTCGTCCTCGGGCAACGCCATCGTCGTCGCCTCGACGATCTTCGCCGCGAACAACGGCTGGAGCGACTCGGGGACCGCGAGGGTCACGAGACCGGCGCCCGCCCGCCCCGCGGCGCGGCAGACGAGGAGCGCGGCGCCGGCGTAGTCGAGGGAGCCGGCGAGGACCAGGAGCTTGCCGAACGCGCCCTTGTGGCCGCGCTTGTCGCGCACCGGCAGGAGATCCGCCGCGATCGCGTCGTCGAGCGTCTCGGTCCCGTCGGCGGCGGTCGAGACCGTCGCCGGCGCGGACGGGCCCGCGTCACCCCGAGGCGTGAACCCGACCGGTCCGCGGGCGCTCACCGGTCCGGATCCCCGTCGACGCCGGCCGCGGCCGTGACGTTCGCCTCATGGAGCTCGCGCAGCCGCTCCATCCGGGCGAGGAGCCGCCGCTCCCGGTCGTCGAGGCGCTCCTCGATGTCGAGCGGGAAGAGGTACTTGCCGCCGGCCGTCCGGATCCCGAAGGCGATCGCGACCGCGTAGTCGGACTCGTGACTGATGGACAGCGCGATCCGGTCCATCCCGAGCTGCTCCGCTCGGGCGGCGGCTCGTCCGTGGAGCCGGACGGCCGGCTGCCCGGTGGGAAGCCGCTCCACCTCGATGTCACGCCAGCCGATGCCGCGCACGCCGAGCCCGAGGACCTTCGAGACCGCCTCCTTGGCGGCCCACCGCCCGGCGAACGTTTCGGGACGGAGGCGGACGTACTGCTGCTCCTTCGGCGTGAGGACACGCCGCGAGAACCGCTCGCCGAACCGCTCGATCGAGGCCCGGATCCGCTCGACCTTGATGATGTCGATGCCGAGCTCCGTGGTGCCCGCGGGCGGCGTCAGGTCCATCGGCGGCGCGCCTACTCCACCGTCACCGACTTCGCCAGGTTCCGCGGCTGGTCGACGTCCGTGCCGCGCGCCACCGCCACGTGGTACGCGAAGAGCTGGAGCGGGATGATCCCGATGACCGGTGCGAGGATCTCGTGCGTGTCGGGGACGTACCAGACGTCGTCCGCGATCCGGGCGATCTGCTCGTCGCCGTCGGTCGCGACCGCGATCACGCGGGCATCGCGCGCGCGGCCCTCCATGACGTTGCTGATCAACTTGTCGTAGACGCTCGACCGCGTCGCGACGGCGACGAGCGGGTACTCCGCGTCGAGGAGCGAGATCGGGCCGTGCTTCAGCTCGCCGGCGGCGTAGCCCTCGGCATGGACGTAGCTGACCTCCTTGAGCTTCAGGGCGCCCTCGAGCGCCGTCGGCATCGACGTCCCGCGGCCCACGAACATGAAGCCGTGCATGTTGACGTACCGCCGCGCGACCTCCGGGGCCGAGGCCGCGACGGCGTCGAGGGTCGCCTGTGCCGCCGCCGGGAGCCGATGGAGCGCCTCGGCGATCTCGGCCTCGGCGGCCGCGTCGAGCGTCCCGCGAGCCTTCGCGACCGCCGCCGCGAGGATCACGAGCGTCGTGACCTGCGTCGTGAACGTCTTCGAGGCGGCGACCGCGATCTCGGGGCCGGCCTGGAGGAAGACGACCGCGTCGGCTTCGCGCGTGATCGCGGACCCGACCGTGTTCGTGACCGCGACGATCGGGCAGCCCTGCCCCTTCGCGTGGCGCGTCGGCGCGATCGTGTCCGCGGTCTCGCCCGACTGGGTCACGGCGATCACGAGGGTCCTCTCGTCGAGCGGCGGCGGACTGTAGCGGAACTCCGAGCCGACCGTCGCCCGCGCCGGCAACCCGGTCCACGCCTCGAGCGCGGCCGCGCCGACCAGCGCGGCGTAGTAGGCCGAGCCGCAGGCGATGAGCTCGATCCGGGTCGCGCCGCGGATCGCCTCCTCGAGGCCGGCGATCTCGTCGAGACGGATCCGACCGTGGCTCACCCGACCGGCGATGCACTGGCGGAGCGATTCGGGCTGCTCGTGGATCTCCTTGAGCATGAAGTGGTCGTAGCCGCCCTTCTCCGCCGCCTCGGGCGTCCAGTCGACGAGCGTCTCGTGCCGCTCGAGGACGTTCCCGTCGACGTCGGTGACGACGACCCCGGTCGGACGCACGTCCGCGACGTCACCCTCCTCGAGGAAGACGATCCGGTTCGTGTGGGCGAGGATCGCCGCGACGTCGCTCGCGATGAAGCTCTCCTCGCCGTGGAGGCCCACGACGAGCGGCACGTCCTGGCGGGCACCCACGAGCCGGCTCTGCTCGTCGCGGTGCATCACGACGATCGAATACGCGCCCTCGAGCCGCTTCAGCGTCGCCCGGAGCGCATCCGCGAGGTCGCCCTGGTAGGCCTCCTCGACGAGGTGGGCGATCGCCTCCGTGTCGGTCTCGGAGGTCAGGGTGTGGCCGCGCGCGGCGAGCCCGTCCCGGAGCTCGGTGAAGTTCTCGATGATCCCGTTGTGGATCACCGTGATCGCCCCGGTGCAGTCCTGGTGCGGATGGGCGTTCAGGTCGTTCGGCTTGCCATGGGTCGCCCACCGGGTGTGTGCCAGGCCGATCGCCGCATGCGGCGTCCGGTCGGCAATCGCCGTCTGGAGATTGGCCAGCTTGCCGGCCTTCTTCTCGACGAAGAGGTCGCCGTCCTCGTCGACGAGGGCGATCCCGGCCGAGTCGTAGCCGCGGTACTCGAGCCGCTGGAGGCCCTCGATGAGAATGGGACCGGCC
>DASSMI010000300.1:0-2741 GCA_035688935.1 Candidatus Limnocylindrales bacterium
GAGCGAGGCCGGGTCGAAGTGGTCGGGATGGGCATGGGAGACGAGGGCATAGGCGACCGGCCCGATGTCCGCGGGCGCGGGGACGGCGCCATGCCGGCGGAGCGGTCCGAGCCGCTCGCGCAGGAACGGATCGGTGACGACCCGGAACCCCGGCAGGTCCAGGACGACCGTCGCGTGGCCGAGGAACCGGACCCCGATGCCGGTGGTCACCCGGTCGCGGAGGTCGCGGCCTCGGCGACGGTGCCGCGGCCGCCGACGAGAGCGATCGGCTCGCCGGCATCCCGCCAGCCGGCCACGGCATGCCGCCAGCCGCGTTTCCGCTCGGCCGGCTCGCGCGGCATCCGGAGCCAGGTGATCAGCCCGCCGAGGACGGCGCCCGCGGCCGACTCGGCGAGATCGGCCATCGTGTCGTCATAGGTCAGGTCCATGCCGTCCGCGCCGGCGCGCATCGCGACGTACTCCGCGATCTCCCACGCCGTCTCCGCGGCGATCGCCGTGCCGGTGCCGGCGAGCGCCGCCTGCCACGGCTCGTCGGTCTGCGTCGCGAACAGCGCTCCGGCGACGCCGCTGACGATCCCGGCGTTCAGGAGATGGACGAGGTCGTCGAGATGGGCCTCCTCGTACATCCCGAGCGCGTTCCCGCCGGCGTCGATGAGGAGCGGCACCGTGACCGCGAGGTCGAGCCCGCGTGGGTACCGCCCGCGGTTCGGCAGGAGGCGCCAGGCGAGGGGAACGATGAACAGCCCGCCCACGTAGCCGAGCGCCCGGGTCCGGATCGCTTTGCCGCGCAGCCGCGGCGACGACGCGTTGACGAAGCCGTCGATCGCGCAGGCGACCGTGGCGGCCTTCGCGGCAAGGATGGCCGCCGCAAGCGCACGATCCAGCCACGACGGCGGGCGGACGGCGAGGCGCGCGACGGAGTGAGGCGCCGGGGACGCGTCGCGGGACGCGGCCGGTCGGGAGGAGGCAGGTTCGATCATGCCGGCATGGAACCCGGCGCCCCGTCATGGACGATCGCGCCGGCCGGCCGCCGGGCTTGCAATCACGCACCGAGCGGCGGCGCTCGCCTCCGGCGGCACATTGCATCTGCCTGACAATCCACACCCGTGGTGGACAACCCTCAGGCGAAGAGGTCGAACTCCCGGGGCATGATCCCGTCCCGGATCGAGCCCTCGCCGAGGAGCGGATGTGCCCCGCGAACGATCGCCGCGGGACGCCCGCCGACCTTGCCGAGCGCGAGCTCGGCGGCCGAGGCGATCTCGTCGGCCGAGGCCCGGATCGTCGACTTCATCACGCGGCCGTCCGCGTCCGGCGTCCCCCGCAGGTCCTCGATCGGCACGAGCCCGGACACGCCGATGGCGACGTCGGTGATCCCCCAGCGCCACGGCCGTCCGAACGAGTCCGAGACGATCACCGGGACGTCGACGCGGAACCGCGCCCGGATCGCCGCGCGGATCCGGCCGGCGGACGCGTCGGGATCGACCGGCAGGAGCGTGACGATCGAGCCGCTGTCGGGGCCCACGTTCGAGGCGTCGACCCCGCCGTTCGCACAGACGAAGCCGTGGGGCGTCTCGGTGATCAGGACGCCGCGCTCCATCCGGACGACCCGCCGCGCCTCGCGCAGGACGACCTCGATCTGGCGTGGGTCGCGGTCCCAGCGCTCGGCGAACGCGACCGCGTCCGGCCGGGGCTCGATCGTCCTCAGGTCGACGACGGCGCCCTCGGCCTTGGACACGACCTTCTGGGTGACGACGAGGACGTCGTCGGGTCGGAGCGGGAGGACGCCGGCCGTCGCCTCGATCGCGTCGCCGATCCGGGCCTCGAGATCGTCCCCGACCGCGATCTCCGGGATCCCGACGAGCGCGATCGCCTCGACCCGCCCGTCCCTCGACGGCCGGACGTCAACGGACATCCGCGGTCCGCAGGCGTGCCTCCGCGAGGAGCAGGTCGTCGGGCGTGTCGAGGTCCACGGTGAGCGGCCCGTCCAGCTCGACGAGCCGCGCGCCGGCCGCCCGCGCGGCGGCGACGTGGGCGGCGTGGCTGTCGCCGCCGAAGCATGGTTCGATCGCGTCCGGCGGCGCGATCAGCAGCGCATTCGTGCCGCGGCCGTGGCGGTCGGCGACGATCGCGACGAGCGGCCGCGCCGGATCGTCGAGGGTCGCCGCGACCGCGTCGATCGCGGCGGGCGTGACGTCGGGCAGGTCGATCGGGACGATCAGCACGGCGGACGCGCCGGCGGCGAGCGCCTCATCGCGGCCCGCGTCGATCCCGCGGTTCAGCCCACCGGCGCGTTGCCGGATCGGGCGCGCGCCGAGCGACTCGGCGAGGGCCCGGACGTCGTCGTCGGGCGTCACGACGAGGACGGTGTCGATCCGCGTCGCGTCCAGGACGGCCCGGATCGTCGTCCGGGCGAGCCGGAGGGCCAGCTCCTCGCGCTCCTCCGCGTCGAGGACCGCGCCGAGCCGGGACTTGGCACCCGCGAGCGTCCCCACCGGGATGATCGCGACGACGGCGTCCGATGTCGGCATCCGCGGATCGTAGGCCACGAGCCGTTACACCAGCCCGGCGGCGGCGAGGATCGCCACGACCCCGAAGCCCGCGAGCGCGACCCCGGACACGCGGGTCAGCCAGCGCAGGACCGTCGGGGTGACCCGGGCGCGGAAGGCGGCCGTGACCGAGGTCAGGACGATCCACCAGGCCATCGACCCGAGGAACACGCCCCCCGTCAGGAGGACGGCCTC
>DASSMI010000301.1:0-10477 GCA_035688935.1 Candidatus Limnocylindrales bacterium
GGGTTGCTGACCTCCTCCCAGCGACCAACGGGCAACGGCGGCGGCGGGTCGTCGCCGGGCGTTGCCGTCGCGAGCACGTCGGGCGCATCGATCCCCGAGGTCGCGCTCGGGCCCACGCCGATCCCGATCCCGAAGAAGAACGTCGAGTACGTCGCTCGCGATGCCGCGGGCAACCTCAAGGTCAACGTCAAGACGGTCGACGAAGTCTGCCCCAAGGGCGCCACCGAGCCGTGCGACACGAGCGCGCCCGTGGAGGAGCGCTCCGTCACGATCGATCAGGATGCCGAGGCGATCTACGGATCGCAGGACCAGGCGCGCCTGATCGTCGTGAGCCCGGCCTCGAGCGACAACCCGGGGACCGTGGCGGTGGTCGCGCTGTCGGACGAGCCCGTCGCGCCGAGCGCGACGCCCAGCGAGCCGGCCGCGAGTGATTCCCCGATCCCCCCGAGCGAGACCCCCGGTCCCACGCCGACGCCGTCCACCCCGCCGAGCTCCGCTCCGCCGTCGCCGCCCGCCACCGCATCGCCGTCGCCCACGGTCAGTGAGACACCGACGGGCTCGATCGACGTCACGCCGCCCGGCTCCGGCGCCACCATCACGATCGCGCGCGGCGTCGAGCTCGTGGGCCAGACGGCTGCCTACTCGAGATCCGGCTCGTGGTTCGCGTTCACGGCGCGGCCCATCGACGGCTCGGCCGGGCCCGATGTCTATGTCTGGCACGTCGGCACCGCGGAGGCTCACAAGGTCACCCACGACGGCCGCTCGATGTTCGGATCGTGGAGCGACGACCAGATCGTCGGCAGCTCCGCCGTCGACGCGACCTCGGGAGCCGCCAAGGGAGCCGCGTCGATCGTCCCGCAGGCGTTCGTCCTGGACCCGGCGAGCGCCGCGCGGGTCGCGCTGCCGCAGGTCGGCTCGGTGTGGCGGCCGGCCGTCGCCCCCGGCGACCACCGCTGGGCGGTCTACTGGACGGGAACGCTCCGCCCCATCGATGGCCCGGGGTACGCGCCTGAAGCCGGCCGGCTCGTGCTCGGTGACTGGAGCGGGACCGAGCCGGGGGCGTCCGGCGCACCGGCGGCCACCCCGCTCACGGGCGACCAGACCAAGGAGCGTCACGAGATCACGATCGGGTTCGGGCGCGTGGATGACTGGACCGCCGCGTGGGATCCGAGCGGGACCCGGCTCGCGGTCTGGATCGCCGACCACCAGAACCCGGCGATCGGCCGGTTGAGCCTCTACGCGGTCCGGCAGTTCGACGGATCGATCGACCTGAAGGCGCCGCTGCTCGAATCGCGGATCGCCCTCGCTGGGTTCGCGATCTCCGACGGCGAGCTCATCTGGGCCCAGCCGTCACGGGACGGATCGGCCGCCAAGGCGACGCTTCAGCTCCTCGCCTGGACCGATGACGGGATCGGAACGGTCCAGACCTACGAGGGTTCGGCGCTGGTCATCCGCTGACCGGCTCGAACGCCACGCAGCACAGGCCATCGCGCGGCTGCGCGACCGGCCGGTAGCCGGACTGGCCGATCGCGGACGCGGCCCCCTCGAGCAACGCGAAGTTCATCGAACACGTCAGCGCCCGGTGGCGATCCGCGAGCACATGGTACGGACAGTTCCGAAGGCGGATGGTCCCGCCCGGGTCGGTGAACGGCTCGTAGCCCTCCCGCTCCAGGAGCGTCACCAGATCCGCTGAGGGATCCTCGGCGAGGGCCGCGCCGCGAGCGCGCGCGGCATGCAGCACGCTCTCCTTCGCCCGTTCGTCGTCCTCGATCCCCTGGGCGAGGAGCTCTGCCGCGACGTCGTAGCTGCGCGGCGGGAGCTCGATCGAGAGCTCGCGGTCGGCGGGGCGGACGTAGAACTTCGCCGGACGACCCGCGCCCGGCCCGGTCCGGCCGCTCCGCCGCCGGAAGACGACGTCGAGGAGCCCCGCCGAGACGAGCCGATCGAGATGGAAGGCGGCAAGCGGGCGGCCGATCCCGACACCGGCGGCGGCCGCGTCCCGATCGACGGGCTCTCCCTGGCGAGCGACGAAGGCATACAGGCGCCGCCGAATGGGCTCCGCGAGCGCGGCGACCCGGTCGAGCGGCTGTTCCGGCTGGTCGGTCACGGCGACAGTCTATCGCGAGTTTCGATTAGCACAAGATTGACAAGCTCCCGGTCCCGTCGTATAACGAGCACACGCTAGCGATAGAACAGACGGAGCGGTGCTCATGACGCTCGAACATCCGGCCCCATCCATCGCCGCCACCCCCGGAACGACGCCCGGGCGCACCGTGCCCGGCATCTCGAAGCTCGGCGCGGTCGTCATCGCGTTCGGTCTCCTCGCCGACGTCGTCGAGCACGACTTCGTCTCCCACGCCGGCGATCCACGGATCGGTGCGTTTCCTCCGGGCGAGCACCTCGCCCATCTGATCGTGCTCGTCGGGATGGTCCTCGTTCTCGCCGGCATCGTCGCCGACGGGATCCGTTCGCAGCGCCGGCGCAGCCGGCAGGAAGGAACCCCTCGCCATGCCCTTCGGTGACTTCGTCAACCAGATCCCCCCGATCGGATTCCTCGCGATCCACATCGTGCTCTTCGCGATCGGCTCGTACTTCGCCTGGCGCTCGTTCGGCGCCGGCGCATCGACGCTCGGTGCGGCGTTCTCGCTCTTCGCGCTCGCCGAGATCTCGTACATGACCTACCACCTCGACTGGACCACCTTCCTGTTCGCGCACACCATCAGCGAGGTCCTCGACCTGGTCGCGTTCGTCCTCGTCTTCGTCGCCGCGACCCGGACGGTCCTCGCGAGCTCGGTGGCCGGCGTCCGGTCGTGATCCCCTTCGTGCGTTCGGCGATCCGGGTCCTCGGTGGCCTCGCCGTCGCGATCGTCCTCGCCGCCTGCTCTTCGCAGGCGGCGGGGGCCAGCCCCACCGCCACCGACAAGGTCGATCTCCCTCCGTCGTACAAGTTCGCTCCGGCCGCGATCACCGTGAAGGCCGGGACGACCGTGACGTGGACGAACGACGACCACTTCACCCACTCGGTCCAGCTGCTCGACGGTGGCATGCCGGCCGACCCGCACGTCATGGAGCCCGGTCAGCAGGCGACGGTGACCTTTCCGACGGCCGGGACCTTCCGCTACCAGTGCCACCTCCACCCCCAGAACATGAAGGGGACCGTGACGGTCGTCCCCTGAAGGAGCCCAGCCATGATTCGACGTCTTCGCGGACCGCTCGTCCTCGTCCCCGCCCTCGCCGCGGTCCTCGCGGTCGCGGGCTACGGGGTCGCCCTCGCCGAGCCGCACGGAGCGGCGGGGAGCCGCATCGCGTTCCACGATCAGATGCGGAAGCTGTGGGAGGACCACATCACCTGGACCCGGATGTTCATCGTCAGCGCGGCCACCGAGAGCGGAAATCTCCCGGACCTCGCTCCGACCGTGGATCGCCTGCTCGCCAACCAGGTCGATCTCGGCAACGCGATCAAGCCGTTCTACGGTGATGCGGCGGGGAACCACCTCACGGCGCTGCTCCGCGAGCACATCCTGACGGCCGCCGGCATCGTCAGCGCGGCGAAGTCCGGGGACGACAGCGCGGTCGCGACGGCGAAGGACGCCTGGTACGTGAACGCCGATGAGATCGCTGCCTTCCTGTCCGCCGCCAATCCCAGGGAGTGGCCGCTGGACGAGATGCGCTCGATGATGCGCTCCCATCTCGATCTCACCCTCGCCGAGGCCGTCGCCCGCCTCCAGGGGCGCTACGCCGACGACATCGTCGCGTACGAGTCGGTCCATGCCGAGATCCTCGAGATGGCCGACATGCTCAGCTCGGGCATCGTGGCCCAGTTCCCGAGCCGCTTCACTCCGTAGGGAGCGGGCACGAGGGCCGTCTCGCCTCCCGCCGAGATGCGAGACAACGATTGACGGGAAGCGCTAGATTCCCCGTCCTATCGTGCGAGCAGGCAACCGGCTCGCGGGCGCCGCGCTCACCGCGGCGCTCGCGCTGGGCGCGGTACCGGGAATCGTCGGATCGGCAGGGCCAACACCCGCCTCCACGATCGACCCCTCCGCCTTCCAGTCCGTTCAGGTCCCAGCGATCGCATCGACCGAGTTCCAGGTCGACGGGTTCGACGATGCCCAGCGCGGTGCCAACCGCGTCGACGCCACGACCGTTCTGGCGGATCCCGGCAAGGAGCCGGTCCGCGTCGTGCTCGGCCGGCCCAAGGTCGGCGTGCCGGCGCCGCATGGCGGCTCGAGCCTGAAGCCGCCGCGCTACCGGCTCACCGGCTACGCGAGCTTCTACGACAACGGCACGACCGCGATGCGACTGCCCCGCGGGACGACGGTGATCATCTGCGGCGGCGGTGGCTGCATCGAGCGGGTCATCAACGACTATGGCCCCGTCGCCAGCACCGGCCGCATCGTGGACCTCTTCCGGGCCGACTTCTTCGACATCTGCGGATGCCCGTGGTTCTCGGGGACGACCTGGGTGACGATCAGCGTCTACTGATCGGCACGACATCCGCAGGGTATCCTTCGGTCGGACCCCTTCCTTCGGCCCAGAGAGGCCGCGTGTGAGCCCTGAGAGGCCCGAGGAGCGATGACCGGTCGCCAGATCATGACCGCCGACGAGATCCGGCGGGCCACGATCCGGATCAGCCACGAGATCGTCGAGAAGCAGGCCGGCACGGCCGGGCTGGCGCTCGTCGGCATCCAGCGACGCGGCGTCCCGCTCGCCCAACGGATCGCCGATGCGATCGAGGAGCACGAGGGCGTCCGCGTCCCGGTCGGGGCGCTCGACATCACGTTCTACCGCGACGACCTGTCGCTCGTCGCCCAGCAGCCAGTCGTCAAGGGCACCGACCTGCCGTTCGATCTCAACGGCTCCACGGTCGTCCTCGTCGACGACGTTCTCTACACCGGCCGCACGATCCGGGCGGCGATGGACGCCCTCGTCGACTTCGGGCGGCCCCAGGCGATCCGGCTTGCGGTGCTCGTCGACCGCGGCCACCGCGAGCTGCCCATCCGGGCCGACCACGTTGGGAAGAACGTCCCCACCTCGCGCGAGGAGGTCGTCAAGGTCCACATCGACGAGATCGACGGCGAGGACGGCGTCGACATCGAGCGCGCCGCCCCGGTGGCAGCGGCCATCGGATGACCGTCATCGACCGGGAGCCGGCGGCGTCCGCGATGCCAACGCTCGAGGTTCCGGTCGTCGATTCGCCGCCCGACGATCAGCCCGTCGGCTGGCGCCATCGGCATCTCCTCGACGTCGACGTCCTCTCGACCGCCGACCTCGAGCTCGTCATGCGCACGACCGACGCGATGAAGGAGGTCCTCGCTCGGCCGATCGCCAAGGTGCCGGCGCTGCGCGGCCGGAACGTGACGATCCTGTTCTACGAGGCGTCGACCCGGACGCGGGTGTCGTTCGAGGTCGCCGCCAAGAACCTCTCGGCCGACGTCGTGAACATCGCGACCGCCGCCTCATCGGTCACGAAGGGCGAGTCGCTCGTCGACACCGTGAAGACGGTCGAGGCGCTCGGCGCCCAGCTGCTCGTCATCCGCCATCCGGTGTCGGGCGCGCCGGCGCTCGCGGCCGAGGTCTTCTCGGGCTCCGTCCTGAACGGGGGCGACGGCTGGCACGCGCATCCGACGCAGGCGCTCCTGGACCTGTACACGATGCGGACCGCGCTGGGCGGGGAGGAGGGATCGCTCGCCGGCCGCAAGGTGGTGATCCTGGGCGACGTCCTCCATTCGCGGGTCGCCCGATCGAACATCTGGACGCTCACGGCCGCCGGGGCGGACGTCTGGCTGTGCGGTCCGGCGACGCTCCTTCGCGGGTTCGAGGCGTGGGCGCTCCACGGCGCCGCCGGACGGCGCTTCCACGTGACCTCGTCGATCGACGACGCGCTCCGCGATGCCGACGTCGTCATGGCCCTCCGGATCCAGAAGGAGCGGATGGCGTCGGGGCTGCTGCCATCGCTCCGCGAGTACGCGGCACGCTACGGGCTGTCCCGCGAGCGCCTGGCGCTTGCTCGGCCGGACGCGCTCGTCATGCACCCGGGGCCGATGAACGAGGGCGTCGAGATCGCGCCCGATGTCGCAGCCGGGGTCCAGTCGCGGATCGAGGAGCAGGTCCGGAACGGGGTCGCGGTGCGGATGGCGCTCCTGTACCTCCTGGCCGGGGTCCGCGCGTGACGGTCGCCGAGGGCGCCGTGATCGGCTCGGTCGTCGGCGACCTCGAGATCTCGCGGGCGTGGCTCGTCGATCCGGCGACCGGACGCGAGGGGCCGGGCGAGCTCGTCGTCACGGACGGAATCCTCGAGGCGGTGACCTGGCTCGATGCCGACGAGTCGGGCGGAATCGACGATCGCGGGGTGATCGTCGTCCCGGGGCTGGTGGACCTCCACGTGCATCTTCGGGAGCCTGGCAACGAGGACGCCGAGACGGTGGCGTCCGGCCTCGCGGCAGCCGCGCACGGCGGCTTCACGACGGTCTGCGCGATGCCGAACACGACCCCTGCGCTGGACGATCCCGCCGTCCTGGCCCGCGTGCGTGTCGCGGCGGCGGCGGCCGGATCGCCGGTGCGGACCCTCGCGTGGGGGGCGATCACGGCGGGTCGGGCCGGGGAGGCGCTCGGCGCGCTGGGCGAGCTCGCCGACGCGGGCGTCGCCGGGTTCTCCGACGACGGCGGCGGCGTCCAGAACGCGTCGCTCCTGCGGAATGCGCTCGCGTACGCGGGGGCGCTCGGGCTGCCGATCGTCGAGCACTGCGAGGATGCGTCGCAGACCGCGGGCGCTGAGGCCAACGACGGGTACGTCTCGACCGTCCTCGGGCTGCGCGGGTGGCCGTCGGCCGGCGAGGAGGCGGCGGTCGCGCGCGATCTCGCGCTCCTGGCCGACGTCGTCCGAGACGTCCCGGCCGCTCGTCTCCACCTCACGCACCTCTCGACCGCCGGTTCCCTGGAGCTCGTCCGGCGCGCGAAGGCGGCCGGCCTGCCGGTCACCTGCGACGTCACGCCGCATCACCTCGCGCTCACCGACGAGTGGCTGGCCGGCGCACGGCGCTGGGCGTGGGAGGCGACCGGCGATCCGTGGGCGAACGAGCGCGAGGCGATCGTGGCCGCGCCCTACGCGTCGTCCCTCCGGGTGAATCCGCCGCTGCGCTCGGTCGCCGACGCGGCCGCGTGCCGCGAGGCGCTGCTCGACGGGACCGCGGACGCGATCGCGACGGACCACGCGCCGCACACGAGCGTCGACAAGGACGTCGAGTTCGGGCTCGCCGCGAACGGGATCAGCGGCCTCGAGACGGCGCTGGGCGTGGTCCTCGCGATGGTCGATGCCGGCCTGATCCCGCTCGCCCGTGCCGTCGAGGCACTGACGGCAGGACCGGCACGAGTCCTCGGGGCGGCCTGGGGCGACCGATCCGCACCCGGGTTCATCGAGGGTGCGCCGGCCGACCTCGTCGTGATCGACCGGTCGGCCACGTGGACCGTTGAGGCCGGCGCGCTGGCGTCGCGCGGCAGGAACACGCCGCTCCTCGGCCGGGACCTGCCCGGGCGGGTCCTGCTGACGGTCGCGGGCGGACGGTTCGCGTACGAGGCCGCTGACTGACCGAGGCTCAGCCGCAACACTCGTCCGGGCGAGTGGTCCGGATCGCCCGCGGATCGACCGGGTCCCGGAACACGAGCACGATCACGCGTCGGACCGTTGTCTCCGGGCAGAAGTCACCGTACGTCTGCGGCTGGACGTGGATCGTCGGCGGCTGGTAGGCGTGGATCAGCAGGCGCCAGTCCTTGTCGCATGCCCCGGCGGTCCAGCGGATCGCGACCTCGCGGGCGCCGGATGCCGGCGCCACGGCCATGCCTGCCGGCAGATCGTGGTAGACGAGGCGCCAGTCAAAGGTCTCGCCCGGGCGTGGCGCCCGAACACCCGTGAGCAGCTGCGGATAGTCGTAGACGCGGACGACGTCCGTCCGCGGGTCCAGGTCATGGAGGTCTAGTGTCGTCGCGAGATCGGGATCGCTGTCGGGTGTCTCCGTCAGCCAGACGCGATCGCCGCCGTCGGCGGTGTACGCCCACTCGATCGCCAGGCGACCACGTCCGTCCGTCTCGTTTGCGATCAACCGGCGGACGATCCAGACCGGCGCGCCCGAGCCGAACTCGGGCATGCCCTGTGCGCTCCGTGGCTCGAATGCGGCAAAGTCAGTGGCGTCGACCACGGTCGCCCACGAGGCCAGCGCCTCGTTCGGGCTGGCTTCCGAGAGCCGAGCGAGTACGGACATCGGATCCTCGGTCGCGGCGGAGGTCAGCCGAGTCACGGTGTCGATGCGCTTCGCGCCGTCGCGCGTCCAGGCGAGGGCATCGAGGACGAAGAAGTTGCTCCCGGCGTAGATGTCGACCCGGTTGTCGAGGAAGTGCCCGAGCACGATGACGGGCTGCGGACTGACCGCAGCGCCGGCCCACGTGGCGGGGACGTCGAATGGGACGTCGATCGGCAGGATCGGGTTGAGCGCCCGCGGCCAGTGCTCGGGATCGCGTCGGACCTGACCGACTTCGGTCCCGAACTGGGTCGGATCGTCGAGGAGCCAGTGGCGCGCGGCGTCGCACGGGGGCGCGGGTGGGTGGATCGGTGCCATGGGGTCTTCACACCCGACCGCCGGGTTCGGCGCGACGTACCAGGCCCGGATCGCGAACTCGTCCCGACCGAGATCGTTGAAGTCCGCCCGCCGGTCACCCATCGCGGTGACGATGTCCCGTACCGGGACCCCGAGGATCGACGTCGGAGCGAAATCGAACGCCGTCGGGTCGTCGGACGGATGCGGGCCGGAGCTGATGGGAGGCGCTGCCGATCCGCTCCGCTCGAGCATCCGCATCCCGTTCACGGTCACCTCGCCGAACCAGTTCGAGCCGTCGAACATCGCGAACGTTCGCGCGACTGGCGGCTCGGCGCGCTGATCGGCGACGGTAACGAGCCAAAGCAGCGTCGCCTGGTTCGAGACGTAGGGGACGAAGTTGTCCCTTGCGAGGATCGGTTCAATGCCGATCACCTGACCGATCGTCACGAGCTGGCGCGACAGGACCGACCCGCCCGGGACTTGGTCGATGACGAGTCGGTCGACATCCTCGACGAGGTCGACGGGCTCCTCAGTGACCTGGCGCTGGGTCGCGTCGTCGAAGCGCTGGTTCCGCAGCGCCGTGACGACGCCGCGCGGCTCGCCGTTCACCGAGGCGACCCGGTCCACGACGAACGTGTCGGAGCACTTCGGTTCGCCGTCGCGATCCGGCGGGCAGAGCTCGGCGCGGCGATCGTGGAAGTGGCCCACGAGCACGACCGGAACCGGCTCGAACGCGCCGCTGGCAGGGATCGGCACGTCCGGCGCGTCGACGAGCGCGAACGACGGATGAAGCGCGGGGCCCCTGGGCGGTCCGCCGCCGCTGGCGGTCATCGTGATCTCCGGGTCCTTCATCAGCCACTGGAAGGACTGTGGGCACTGGATCCGCGTCGGGTTCCGGGGCCCGAAGATCGCCGGGCACGCCAGGGTCGGCAGCGGTGACAGGAAGCCGGCGACGGCGAGCTCGCGGTCGTTCGCCCCGCTTCCGTCACGGATCGCGAGTGCGGCCGGGACGTCGATGGGCCCACCGAGCGGATCCAGGGACGCGGTCGTCGGGTTCGGCGCAGCGGTGCCGGGCGATCCGGGCGTCATCGAGGCGCTCGTCGGGACGATCGGACCGGGTCGGACGCCAACCGCGACGGCCAGGGTGACAACCAAGGCGACGCCCACGGCAGCGGCCGCCCACGGCATCATCGGTCGACGCGCCGGGCCGGGCTCGATCCCCTCGATGATGGATTCGGCGAACCCGGGTGGCGGCGATCCAGCCCGCCTGGCCCGCGCTTCGAAGGCCGCTTCGAGCCGGGCGTCGTCCCAGTCCTTGCGCGTCTCGCTCATCGCTCGCCTCCGTCGGCGAGCGCAGCCGCCAGCGCACGCCGCGCGGCGAACAGCCGCGACTTCGCGGTGCCAACGGGGACGTCCAGGATCTCGGCGATCTCGGCGAGCGGCCGGCCCTCGAGGTGGTGGAGGACGAGGATCGTTCGCTGCTCGACCGGGAGGGTGACGAGCGCGGCGTCCAGAACGGCGGCGTCGTCACGGACTTGCATCTCGGCGGCTTGGTCGGCAAGCGCGACGACCGCGGACGACGGGATCTCGCGGACGTGCCGGCGCCGGCTCGAACGAATCGCCTGGCGGGCGGCGTTGACCGCGATCCGCTGGAGCCACGCCTCGAACCGCTCCGCTTCGCGCAACCGGCGTAGCTGTCGCCACGCCGCAACGAACGTTTCCTGGGCGGCGTCGCGGGCGTCGGCCTCATCGCCGAGGATCGCGAAGGAGAGTCGGTACACGGCATCCATCCGAGCGCGGACGATCAGCTCGAACGCGTCGCGGTCACCGTTCCGGGCCCGGTCGATGACCGACCGGTCGATCGCGGGTCCGATGCGCGGCTCCTC
>DASSMI010000302.1:0-12056 GCA_035688935.1 Candidatus Limnocylindrales bacterium
CGGCGCAGGCTTGTCGGAGCTGGTCGGCGTGCGGACGACGATGTGGATCTCGGCGATCCTCGGGTTCTTCGCGTTCCTGCCGGTCCTGTTCTCGAAGGTCCCGTCGATCAAGACGATCCCGACCGCCGATCCGGACGAAGCTGTCGCGGCCAGCGCCTAGGGCCGGATCCGACGCTGACGCGGCGCTTCCCCGCTCGGCCTCAGCGCCGCCTCCGGTCGCGACGCTCCGCGGCGCCTACTTCGTGAAGTGCACGTCGGCGTAGTGGTACGTGCCGTCGGCCAGCTTCAGGACGAACCGCCGGCACGAGTTCGCCCAGCCCTTCTCCGTCTTCCAGTTGTAGGTGTAGATCCCCGTCACTGGGTCATACGTGAAGCCACCCGTCGAGGTGACGTTCGTCGGCGTCGTCGCATCGAGCGGGCGCGATGCCGCGCCACACGGATAGTCGATCGAGCGCGGGTAGCCGACCGCGATCACGGCCATGCCCTGATCTCCACCGAGCATGAATTTCACGGGGACGCCGGCCCCGGCCTTGACGCTGTTCTCGACGGGTGGATCCGCCAGTGGCGACAGCCAGCCGCTGAACGACCAGACGATCGACACGGTCGCCGTGTCCTCGGCCGTCGCGCCGAAGGGGTCGGTCACGCGGACGTGGATCGTCCGTGACGCCGGCGCAGCGTTCGCCGGGGCGGTGAAGGTGGCGTCGGACCCGAGCGTCTCGAACGATCCGTTGTCGTCGAGATCCCAGGCGTAGGTCAGCGTGCCGTGCTCGGGGTCGGAACCGGTCGCGTGGACAAGGACGCTCGAGCCCTCGACGACCGTGTACGGGCCGCCGGCATCGACCGTCGGTCGCGCGTTGACGGTGACCGTCGCGGCGTCCGTCGCGGATTCGCCCGTCGGGTCGGTCGCCCGCACGTGGATCGTCAGGGTCGCGGGACCCGCGATGGCGGACGCGTCGAACGACGCGCTCTGGCCGGCGGTTTCGAAGGAGCCGTTGTCGTCGAGGTCCCACGCATAGGCCAGCGCGTCGCCGTCCGGATCGGTGGCCGTCGCCGACACCGTGACCGAGTCGCCGGAGTTCACCTGGTAGGGCCCGCCCGCGTCGACCGACGGCCGAGCGTCGAGCTGGAGCCCGACGAGGACCGGGTCGTGGTCCGACGAGCGGTAGGGCCCCGGGTCGTAGAAGGTCGTGACCTGGTTGGCGGTCTTGAACTGGGTCGTGTAGTCGAGGACCGTCGGCTCGTCGGGGTTGATGTGCCACTCGCTGACGCCCGTGACCTGCGGCGCGAGCGTCGCGGACGCGAGCGCATGGTCGAGGTAGCCCGACTCGCCGTCGAAGACGTACGAGTAGGCCGCGGGCCCGATGAACTCGTCGATCGTGTTCACGAAGCCGGCCGCCTCGAAGGCCGCGATCGGGTCCTCCTTGGCGTACGAGTTCATGTCGCCGATCAGGAGCGCATCCGCGTCACCGGCCCCCGTCGGATCCGTGGTGAGCCAGTCGGCGATCGCCTCCGCGGCCGCTGTCCGCGTCGCGGCGCAGTTGCCCTGCCCGTCGCCGGTGTCCGGGTCGCCGACGTCGTTGCAGTCGGAGCCCTTCGACTTCAGGTGGTTGACCACGACCGTCAGACGGGCACCGGTCGCGTTCAGCTCGAACGTCTGGGCGAGCGATGGCCGGTTCTTCGTGTCGATGAAGCGCGGGTCGACCGTCGAGTCGATCGTCGCGAACGAGCCGACCGCCGTGACGACGGCCGGCTTGTAGATCAGTCCGACCCGGATCGCGTCGGTCCCGACGATCCCGGTGTCGATGAACGCATACGTCCCGGGCGCCGTGGCCGAATTCAGGCCGTCGACGAGCTGCTCGATCGCGCTGTACTCGGTCGCCGAGTCGTCGTTCTCGAGCTCCATCAAGCCCACGACGTCGGCATCGAGGGTCGTGATCGCACTGACCTCCTTCGCCAGCTGGCGCTGGAGCTCGAACAGGCTCCTCGCCCCTCGCGCGGTCGGGAAGCCGCCGGCTGCGCCGTCGAGTCCGGTCCCGTTGCCGTTGAAAAAGTTCAGGACGTTGAAGCTCGCCACCCGGAGGTTGCCCCCGACGGGATCGGGCGCGACGGACCGTGGATTCGTGTGGGTGAACGAGACGGCCGCCTCGGGCTGGAGGCGGTACGCCCCGAACCGCTGGTCGCCGATTGCGGTCAGCCCGGCCGGGAGCGTATCGCCGACGCGCAACGTGTTCGCGGCGCTCAGCCCGCCCTGGGGATACACGGTCGGATCGATGTTCTGCTGGTTGTCGCCGTCGTCGAGGATCACCCGACTCCGGTCGTTCAGGTCCTCGAGGGCCACCGCGGCGGCGCCGGGCGACACGACGTTCGTCGGGTTCGGCAGCCGGCCGGCCCCGGACAGCGAGACCTCGCCGAACCGCCCCAGGTTGAACACCTCCGTCACGGTCAGTGTCTGGGCGAGGGTGACCCGCATCCCCTCGACGCTCTCCCAGTCCGGGAGGCTCGCGACCGGGAGGCTGATCGTCCCCGGCGTCGGGAGCGCGTTGCCGGTCGAGCAGACGAGGACGCCCGACACGCTCGCGAGCTCGGTGAGCGTGGTCCCGCTGCTCAGGAACTCGCGGACCTGACCGCCCACGCGCACGTGGTCGCCGATCGAGACGTCGGTGACCGTGCTGAAGACGAAGATCCCCTCCGAGGTCGCGCCGCTGGCGTCGGCGTCCGCGTCCTCCTCCTGGACGTAGAACCCGCCGAAGCCGCCGGGCTGCTGGTAGTCGCCGACGACGGTCCCCTCGATCGAGACGGTCGAGCCGGCGACCGGGCTCGCGAGCCCGCTGCCCTGGATGTCGTGGATGAACGTGACGCCCGGATCGCCGCACCGGACGTCGTTGATCGTCGTGAACGTGATCTTGACGTCGGCGTTCATCGCGTCCGGCGGATCGGTCGTGTCCAGGTCGGTGACGTTGCCTTGCGGAACGGTCAACGTGCACGACTCGCCGGCCGCGAAATCGCTCGTGGGATCGAGCGTCCAGGTGACCAGATCGTTCGTGCTGATGCTCGCCGCGTGCGTGCCGGAGGTCGTGCAGGCGAGGGTGAAGGCGCCGAAGTCGACCGGCTCGCTGAACGTGAGCGAGATCGAGGCGCTCCGGCTCACGCCGGCGGCGCCGTTCGTCGGGCTCGACGAGACCAACGCCGGGGCGGCATCGTCGCCCGGACAGAAGTTGCGGACGCCCGGTGTGCCGTCGCGGAGGAGGAAGTCGGTCGCGTTGTCGTTCGTGTCGCGGCCGTCAGGGCACCGGCTCAGGCCCTGCGGGGCGCCGGCGACCGCCGTGTCTGTCCCGCCACCGGTCCCTTCGATGTACGGAGCTCCGGACGCACCCTCGTAGCTGAGCGCATCGACGAGGACGCCGTTCAGGCGGAGTCCGATCGCGTCGGGTGAGCCGTTCTGGATGAGGTCGCTGTCGGGGCTGGCGTCGAGATCGCAGTTCGGCGTGTTCGCCGGGTTCGCGCAGATCACGAACCAGTCGCCGGCCGCGAGACTGACCGCGGGCAGGTCGACCGTGCGATAGACCGAGGTGCCGCCAGAGGCCCCGTTCACGAGCTCGACCGTGTATGGGTCGAGGTCCACGGCGTGGCTGCTGATGTTCTTCAGCTCGAGGTACTCCGCCGTGTCCGTCGACGGCTGGTCGTAGTCGACCTCGTTGATCACGACGTCGTGGGGTGTCGGAGCGACCGTGTCGAAGCTGGACGTGAAGGTCGTCGCCATCGCGTCGGGCGGATCGTTCGTGTCCGTGTCGCTGACCGCCCCGGCGAGGATCGTCAGGGTGCAATGGTCGGCCTGCGCGAACGGCAGCGTCGTGAGCATCCAGGTCGTGCCGGTGCCGTCGTCGCCGAGGCTGGCCGACACGTCGCCTTCGACCGAGCAGCTGAGCGTCACGCCGGCGCCGTTCAGGGCGACCGGCTCGCTGAACGTGAACGAGACCTGCGTGTTGAGCGCGACGTTCGACGCGCCGTCGGCGGGCGACACGGACGCCACGGACGGCGCGGCATCGCTGGTCGTGCCCGTGATCGCGACGTCGTCGACGCCGACCCACTCGTCGTTGCCGCCGGCGTTCGCCGTGATCACGCGGACCTGGACGAGCGGCTGGTCGCTCGCGGCTGCCGGAAGGCTGGCGCTCACCGCCGTGACGAGCGTCGCGAGGCTCGGTCCGGTCGTCGCATCCGCGACGAACCCGGCGGGGACGTTCGTGAATGCGCCGCTCGAGCCGACGCGGAACTGGAGCGCCACCGGCTGGACGGCGTTGTCGCTGGTGCCGTCCAGGTCGCGGAGGTTGTACGCGACGGTGACGCTCGACAGCCCGGTCGTGACGACCTGGAAGAGCAGGTACGGGGCGTCGGCCGTGCCCGAGCCCTGGAGCGCGACGACGGGATCCGTGACCTGGAACTCGGCGACGCCGCCGTTCGTGATCGCGGGGCTGGTCTGGTTGGCGATGACGTCGACGTCGCTCGCGACGGCGGATTCGCCGGTCAGCGTCTGCGGGTCCGTCCCCGTCGCCGTGGTGATGTCCTGGCCCAGGAACCCGGTCACGCCGGGCACGCCCGACCAGTCGTCGTTGACGGTGATCAGCCCGGTGTTCGTCCAGGCCTGGCCGTATGGCAACGCCTGGGCGTTGCCGTCGGCAAGGACGACCGGGGGCGCGCCCAGCGGGGCCAACCCGCCGAGCACGAGGACGAGGCCCGCGATGGAGCCCAGGCGATGACGGGATGCGGGGCGCTCGGCCACGGTGTGCCCTCCCTCCGGCGCACCCTCCCCGGCGCGCGGCTCGCCGGGAATCGTAGGTTGCGAAACCGCACCGAACCGTTACAGAAGCATCAAATCCGCATGTCAACCGTGACCGCGAGGCGCCGGTCAGGCCATCGGCACCCGGACGCCGCGCTCCTTCGCGACAGCGATCGCGTGGTCGTATCCGGCGTCGACGTGGCGGACGACGCCCAGGCCCGGATCGGTCGTGAGGACCCGCTCGAGCTTCTGCGCGGCCAGATCCGTCCCGTCGGCGACGACGACCATCCCGGCGTGCTGGCTGTACCCGATCCCGACCCCGCCACCATGGTGGATCGACACCCACGTCGCGCCGGCCGCCGTGTTGACCAGGGCGTTCAGGAGCGGCCAGTCGGCGACGGCATCGGTGCCGTCGGCCATCGCCTCCGTCTCACGGTTCGGCGAGGCGACGCTCCCCGCGTCGAGGTGGTCCCGGCCGATCACGATCGGGGCGCTGACCTCGCCCGTCCTGACCAGCTCGTTGAACGCGAGTCCCGCCTTCGCCCGCTCCCCGTAGCCGAGCCAGCAGATCCGCGCGGGCAGCCCCTGGAACGGGACCTTCTCGGCGGCCATCGTCAGCCAGCGCCGGAGGCCCTCGTCGTCGGGAAAGAGCTCGAGGATCGCCCGGTCCGTCCGCGCGATGTCGGCGGGGTCGCCACTGAGCGCGGCCCACCGGAACGGCCCGCGACCCTCGCAGAACTGCGGCCGGATGAACGCCGGCACGAAGCCCGGGTAGTCGAACGCGTTCGCGACGCCCGCCTCCTTCGCCTGGGCCCGGAGGTTGTTGCCGTAGTCGAAGACGACCGCGCCCGCGTCCTTGAACGCGAGCATCGCCCGGACGTGATCGGCCATCGCCCGCATCGAGCGGCGGACATACTCGTCCGGCTGGGTCCGGCGGAGGGCGGCGGCGTCCTCCAGCGAGATCTCGGCCGGCACGTAGCCGACGAGCGCGTCATGGGCCGAGGTCTGGTCCGTGACGGCGTCGAAGCGCTCACCCGCGCGCGCCCACGCCGGCTCGATCTCCGCCGCATTCCCGATCAGCGCGATCGATTCGGCGCGGCCGGCCGCGGCCGCCTCGCGCGCCCAGGCGAGCGCCTCTGCGGGGTCGCTCGTGAGCCGGTCGACGTAGCCGATGTCGAGCCGGCGCCGAGCCCGCGCCTCGTCGACCTCGATCGCCAGGCAGACGCCGCCATTCATCGTCACCGCGAGCGGCTGCGCGCCGCCCATCCCGCCCAGCCCCGCGGTCAGGACCACGCGCCCGGCGAGTGACCCGCCGAAATGCTGCCGCGCCAGCTCCGCGAACGTCTCGTACGTGCCCTGGAGGATCCCCTGCGTCCCGATGTAGATCCAGGACCCCGCGGTCATCTGGCCGTACATCATCAGGCCCTTCGCCTCGAGATCGCGGAAGACGTCCCAGGTCGCCCACTTCCCGACCAGGTTCGAGTTGGCGATCAGGACGCGTGGCGCCCACTCGTGCGTCCGGAACACCGCCACCGGCTTGCCGGACTGGACGAGCAGCGTCTCGTCGTCGGCGAGCCGGCGAAGCTCGCGGACGATCGCGTCGAACGCGTCCCAGCTCCGGGCCGCGCGCCCCGTGCCGCCGTAGACGACGAGCGCGTCCGGGTTCTCCGCGACCTCCGGATCGAGGTTGTTCATCAGCATCCGGAGGACCGCTTCCTGCTGCCAGCCACGGCAGCTCAGCTCGGTTCCGCGCGGCGCGCGGACGGGCCGCGGGCCGGACAGCGTGGCGCTCATCGGTCGATCCTAGCGATCCGGCCGGTGGTGCTCACGGCTTGACGAGTCCGGCGACCCGCTCGCCGAGCCTGCCCGGTCCGACGCCGGTGATCGAGATGACGAGGCCCTGCGCGTCCAGCCGGAGGTGGTACGTGAACGCGCCGCCCGCGCACGACCCGATGAACACCTGCCGGCCGGCGATCGGCGCCTCGGCGTGCCGGACGACCCCGCCCGCCTGCGCGCACGCCGAGGCGTCGTAGGAGTCGCGGTATGCGCGGAACCAGTCCTCGTTCGCGAGGGGGTCGCGGAGCTTCACGATGCTCGTGATCGCGTAGTCGGCGACGGGTTGCTGCCCGGTCACCGTGTAGAGCCCGATCGCGAGCGCGCTCGCGTCCTTGGCGAGGCCTTTGTCGGCCGCCACCCGGCCCGTCGTGTCGGGGTCGTACTGGAAGGTGAGTCCGTCCGCGGGTTGGATCGGGATGACCGTGAACAGATCCGGATCCGCGGCCGCGCTCGCGGCGACGTCCGACGCCGACGCGGTTGGCCCGGAGGCGGACCGGGACGGGGCGATCGTGACCGGTCGCGATGCTGGGGCGGCGGACGACGGCGCGGGCGAGACGGGCGAGCCGCAGGCGGCCGAGACGGCGACTGCACCGACGACGAAGCCCGCGAGCCGGGCGCGGATCCTCAACCGAGCAGTCGCTCGTCGTCGGACACCGGCCGGGTGAACGCCGACTCGTAGAACTGGAGCGGGTTGCCCTCGGGATCCCACAGGAAGCAGAACGAGCCGTACGCGGTCCGGACGATGTCCTCGTGCCGCACGCCGGCGTCGTCGAGCCGGCGGAGCGCGAGCGCGAGGTTGTCGACGATCAGCTCCGGCACGACACCGCCCGCCCGGTAGTCCTTGGGCTCGGCCGACGCCCGACCGCCGGAGATCAGCGACAGGCTCGTGCCCTGCGTCGCGTCGAACCGGATGAACGTCCGGGTCCGGTAGAGCAGCCGCAGGCCGATGACGTCGCGGTAGAACCGCAGCTCGGCCTCGGGGTCCTCGACGAAGATCAGCGCGCCACGGACCTTGCTGACGTTTCCGAGCGCCTGGATCATCGACATCCGAGCCCCTCCGGCGATCGTCCGCGCCCATGACGTCGGGCTCGGGGGCGACCGTACACCGTCAGGCGAGCTCGCGCCGGACCACCGGGAAGCGCTCGTCGTCGACGGCGCGCGTGAACCCCGCGGCGAGCCAGAACTCCGGGGTGGCGGCGCTCGTGGCGTCCTCGCGGGCGCCCCGCTCCGGGTAGGCCTCGATCGCGGCGAATCCGCGCCCCGCGAGGTCGTCGCAGACCGCGTCCACGAGCCGTCGCGCGTGGCCGGCATCGCGCGCCTCCGCGGTCGTCGCGATGCACGTGATGACGGCGGGCAGCGGGGAGTCCGGAAGCTGCGGGTACAGCTCGCGGAGGCGCTGCGCGCGCGGGTACGCCGACAGCGGTCCGAACTGCGTGTAGGCGGCCGGCGTGTCGTCGACGAGCAGGACCTTGGCGTAGCTCCCGAAGACCGCCAGCCCGCGGCCGAGCAGCGCCAGCTTCCGCGGGACGTCCGAGCCGACGCTCGGCCGGGCGGCCGGCTTCGGCGCGAACGGGTTCTCGAGCGGCTCGTCGTCGTCGTCGGCGAACGGGTTGAACCCGGGCTTCATCCCGCCCGACGGTGGCGCGAACGGGTTGAAGGCGGGCTCCCGGCTCGGAGGGGCGAACGGGTTGTCCTCGGGGCTCGGTCGTGCCGGGGCGGCCGGAGCCGGCGCCGTCTCGAGCCAGCTCAGACGGGCCGCCTTCGAGCCGCGATCGGCGTCCTCCCAGTAGTCGCACGACCGGTGATCGAAGCCGGGGTCGGCGCAGAGCGGGATCCGCCCGAAGGACGACCCGTCGGTGACGTCCACGATCCGGATCGCCATCAGTGCCCGCCCGGTCCGGCGAGATCGACGAGCGCGCCGTCGTGGACGAGCTTGGTGACCGCCGCGAGGTCCGGCCCAGGCTCCCGATCGCCGGCGAGCGGCGCGACGTGGGCCCGGATGCGGTCGCGCGCCGCGGCCACGCCGGCCCCGGGCCGCGGAGCGTCGTCACCGCGTTCGGCGGCGAGGGACGCGACCCGCTGATCGAGCGCCTCGACACCAGCGATGAGCTCGATCGCGACGATCCGCTCGACGTGCTCGAGGACCGACCGGGCGTGCCGGGCCGCGATCGGGCCCATCGAGACGTGATCCTCCTGGTTCGCGCTCGTCGGCACCGAATCGACGGACGCCGGGTGGGCAAGGACCTTGTTCTCCGAGGCCAGGGCAGCCGCCGTGTACTGGATCATCATCAGCCCGGAATCCAGCCCGCTCGCGGGAGCCAGGAACGCCGCCAGACCGCCGTTCAGACGCGGATCGAGGAGGAGCGCGGTCCGTCGCTCGCTGATCGAGCCGAGCTCGGCGATCGCGATCTTCGCGAAGTCCAGGGCGAGGGCGACGGGCTCCCCGTGGAAGTTGCCCCCGCTGATCACTCGGCCGCCGCCCGTCGCGAGCGCGTCCTCGGCCGCGACGCCGCCCTCGGGAAAGACGAGCGGGTTGTCGGTCGCGCTGTTCATCTCCACGTCCAGGACGCGGCGGAGATGGTCGAGCGCGTCGCGGGCCGCGCCGTGGACCTGCGGGACGCAGCGCAGCGAGTACGGGTCCTGGACCTTGTGGGCGTCCCCGTGATGCGCGGTCTGGATCGTGGACTCGCGCAGGAGGTGGCGCATCTCGGCGGCCACCGCGACCTGGCCGGGATGGGGCCGAGCGAGCTGGTAGGCCGCGGCGAAGGCGACGTCGGTTCCCAGCAGCGCCTCAACGGACACCGCGGCCGCGACGGAGGCCGTCGCGCCGAGGCGATCCGCGTCCGCGAGCAGCAACGCCCCGATTGCCGTCATCTGCTGGGTGCCGTTGAGCAGCGCCAGCCCTTCCTTCGCCTCGAGCCGGAGTGGCTCCAGCCCGACCTCTCGGAGTGCGACGAGCGCCGGCAGCCGCTGGCCGCCCAGCTCCACGAACCCGCGGCCGATGAGCGGCAATGCGAGATGGGCCAGCGGCGCGAGGTCACCCGACGCGCCGACGGAGCCTTGGGCCGGCACGACCGGGTGCAAGCCCGCGTGGAGGAAGTCGAGCAGGCGGTCCACCAGGAGCGGCCGGCAGCCGCTGTGGCCCAACGCGAGGGTGTTCGCGCGGAGCAGCAGCATCGCGCGGACGATCTCGGTGTCGAGTGGCGCACCCACGCCGGCCGCATGGCTCATCAGGAGGTTCTCCTGGAGCTGCGCCGCATCGGCCGGGTCGATGAACCGCGTCGCCAGCGCGCCGAACCCGGTCGTCACTCCGTACACCACCTCGCCGGCGGCGACGAGCCGCTCGATCAGGTCGCGCGACTCCTGCATCCGGCCGCGCGCGGCGTCGTCGAGGATCGCGGTCCGGCGGTGACGGGCGACGGCCTCGACGTCGCGGATCGTGAGGTCCGCGCCGGTCAGGACGATCGGATCCGCGGCCGCGGACTCAGGGTGGTGGGTCACGCGACGAGGATAGTCGGCTATCCTCGGCCGAACCCCCACGTTCCTGCGGTACACGCGAGGCTGCCTTGCTCGCCTTCATCGACCAGATCGTCATCCCGTTCCTGAACAGCCTGTATGGGGCCGTCGGGTACGTGGGCGTCCTCATCGCGATGGCGATCGAGTCGGCCATGGTGCCGCTGCCCTCCGAACTGATCCTCCCCTACGCCGGGTTCCTCGTCTCCGATCCCTCGAAGATCGAGCCGCTGACGAAGGGGCCGTGGGGGTTCTGGATCGTCGTCGTCGCGGCGACGATCGGGAACACGATCGGGTCGCTCATCGCGTACGCGATCGGTGCGTGGGGCGGGCGGCCGTTCCTCGAGCGCTGGGGGAAGTACCTCCTGATCCGCCACCACGAGATCGAGCTCGCCGAACGGTTCTTCGACAAGTACGGCTCCGCGACCGCGTTCTTCAGCCGGCTCCTGCCGATCGTCCGGACGTTCATCTCGTTCCCGGCGGGCGTCGCTCGGATGCCGCTCGGCCGGTTCATCGCCTACTCGACAGCCGGCGCATTCCTCTGGTCGATCCTGTTGGTGTGGGCCGGCACCCAGCTCGGGGAGCGCTGGGAGGACATCCGCCACGCGCTCCAGCCGTTCGACCTGTTGATCGCCGTCGCGGTCGTCGCGCTCGTCGTGATCTTCGTCTGGTGGAGGCTCGGGATGCCCGGACGACGGCGCGCGAGCTAGCCCCGCTCGTCACGCTCGTCGGGCGCCCGTCCCGACCGGAACGCCCGGTAGAGCAGCAGGTCGTAGACGATCTTCAGGCCGCCCGCGAGGAAGAACGGGACGGAGGCAAGCGACGCGCTCGCCACGAGCGGCGCGGACACGATCGGGGAGAGCGCGGCGCCCGTCGTCCGGGCGATCCCGGTGACCCCGGCCGCAGCCGACCGCTCGCTCGGCTCCACCACCGAGATGACGTACGACTGGCGCGTGGGGACGTCCATCTGGCTCAGGCTGAACCGGAGCAGGAGGACGGCGATCGCCAGCGCCAGGTTCGGCATGAGCGGGACAAGGATCAGCAGCACGTTCGAGGGCAGATGGGTGAAGACCATCGTGTTGATCAGCCCGATCCGCTTCGCGAGACGCGACGCCGAGAGCGACGACACCGCGGCCAGCAGGTTCGCGAAGAAGAAGATCCCGCCGAGGACGGCCGGCTCGACGCCGAACCGCCCCTCGAACCAGTAGACCATGAGGCTCTGCGGGATGAACCCGCCGCCGAACGCGTCGATCGCGAACAGGGCCGACAGCCGGGCGACGATCCCGCGCGAGCGCTCACCGAGCCCGAGCCGGCGGGCGATGCCGTCATCGACCGGCGCGGTGACCTCCACTCCGGCGCCGACCCGCCGGAACACGAGCGCCATCGCGATCCCGACGGCGGCATACCCGACGACGATCGCCCGGTAGGCGTCGACCTTCGGCCAGCCCGCGACGGAGACGAGGGCCTGGCCCAGCAGGCCGGCTGCCAACGCCCCGATGGCGGTCGCGACGTAGCCGGCGAGGTTGTACCAGGCGAACGTCGGCGTTCGGCGGGCGTCGGGCGTCGCCTGACTGAGGGCCGCCTGCTCGACCGCGAGGAACGGCCCCACCTCGTTGCCGGTCGGGCTGATCACGCCGATGGTGGCGGCGAGGATGAGGAGCGGCGGCCAGGCGGTGAGCGCGAACACGATCCCGGCGGCGGCCATCAGGAGGGACCCCACGACGAGGACCCGTCGCCGCCCGATTCGATCGGCGCTGGTCGTCAGCCACAGCGAGATCAGCGTGTCGCCGACGAGCGTCAGCGTGAGGATCGCGCCGATCGTCAGGCCGTCGAGGCCCAGCTCGACCAGGTAGAGGACGAGGACGACGGCGAGGAACCCGTAGGCGAACATCCGCAGGACGCGGGTGAGGAACAGGAGCCGGCCGTCGCGGTC
>DASSMI010000303.1:0-4387 GCA_035688935.1 Candidatus Limnocylindrales bacterium
GAGCGGACTGCACCGCACCAGACCGGCCGGTCCGCGCGCCGATCCCCCGCCGGCTCGCTAGCGGAGGGCCGCCTCGAGCGCGACCCGGGCGTCGGTCCCCGGATCCCGGCGCTTCACGATCAGCGCGGTCGAGATCTGGAGGCCGAGCTCCCGGCCCCAGGCGCCGGGCGCGGGGCGGCTCCCGGGGACGACGACGGCGCCGGGCGGGATCGCGAGCGGCCGCTCGGTCGTCCCGGTGAGCTCGCGTTCCTCGACGAGGTCGAACACGCGGCTCGTCCCCGTCAGCACGACGCCCGCTCCGATCACCGCTCCGCGGCCGACGAGGACGCCCTCGAGGAGGCGGCTGCCCGCTCCCACGAAGGCGTCGTCCTCGACGATGACCGGCCTTGCGCCGGCGGGCTCGAGGACGCCGCCGATCGTGACGCCGGCCGCAAGGTGGACCCGGGCGCCGATCTGCGCGCACGAGCCGACGAGGACGTGGCTGTCGACCATCGTCCCCGCGCCGATCCACGCGCCGAAGTTCACGTAGCTCGGCGGCATGACGATCACGCCGGGCTCGAGGTGCGCCCCGGCCCGGATCGCGGTCCCGCCGGGCACGATCCGGCGATCCGGCCCCGGATCGATCGGCGCGAGCGCGGTCCGGTCGCGGAACACGAGCGGCCCCGTCTCCCACACCGAGGACGTGCGGTCGGCGAAGGTCGCGAGGATCGCCGCCTTGATCTCGGGCCGGACGCGCCAGCCGTCCGGAGCGTCCGGGTCGGGATCGACCGCCCGAACCGCACCCGCGGCGAGCGCCTCCAGGACGGCTGTTCCCGCCGGAACCGGTTCGGCGTCCCCCGCGGCGGGCGCCGACGCGAGCGCCGTCACGCCGGCACCCCGATCGTCTCGCCGATCCGCCCGCCGGCCGGCTCGACGAGCCCGAGCTGGCGAAGCGTCGCCGCGAGCGCCATCCGTGGCGCCTCGTCGAGCGGCAGGAGGGGCCGCCGGACCGTGTCCGTGTCCAGGAGTCCCATGAGGTGCAGGGCGGCTTTCGCCGGGACGGGATTCGGACCGCCCGCGAAGTTCGCGAGGAACAGCGGCAGCCACCGCTCGTGGATCCGGCGCGCGCCGTCCCAGTCGCCGGCGGCCGCGGCATCGCAGAGGGCGACGAGCTCGCCCGGGACCTCGTTGCTCGCGACGGACACGAGGCCGTCGCCGCCCATCGCGAGGACCGGGAGGGTCCAGGCGTCGTCGCCGGCGAGGACGGCGACGTCGCGCGGCCGCTCGCGGCAGATCCGGGCGATCTGCTCGAGGTTGCCGCTCGCCTCCTTGATCGCGACGACGCGCGGGTGCTCGGCGAGGCGGAGGAACGTGTCCACGGGCACGTTCGTGCCGGTCCGCGACGGCACGTTGTAGACGACGATCGGGAGGTCGCCCTCGTCGGCGATCGCGCGGAAGTGCGCCTCGAGCATCCGCCCGTCGGGCCGGTTGTAGTACGGCGCGACGACGAGCGCCGCATCCGCGCCGAGCTCGGCCGCGCGGCGGGTCGCGGTGATCGTGGCGGCCGTGTCGTTCGTGCCGGTCCCCGCGACGACGGGGATTCGCGGCCGGGACGAGCGCTCCGCGACCGTCTCGACCGTGATCGCGATCACGCGATCCCGCTCCGAGGCGGTCAGGGTCGGCGCCTCGCCGGTCGTCCCGACGGGGACGAGCCCGTCGATCCCGGCGAGGACCTGCCAGCGGACGAGGCGGCGCAGTGCCGCGTCGTCGACGAGGCCGTCGCTCGTGAACGGCGTGACGAGCGCCGTGAATGCGCCGCGGAGCGTGGGACGAGTGCGGGTCGTGCGGTCGAGCGGGGTCATGGCGTGGGTCTCCCTTCGGATGTGGAATCGGTCAGGCGGCGGGTCGCTCGGCGACCCGGGTCGCGATGAGGTCGTCGACCACGCGGTCGAACGGGACGAGTCCCGACGGGCGCGGCGACGCCAGCAGCCAGTCGATTGCGGCGGTCGCACCGGCGGCATACCCCGAGCGGTCGCGCGCGGTGAGGCGGAGCTCGATCGTCTCGCTCGCGCCGTCGAAGGCGACGGCGTGCATCCCGGGCATCGAGCCGGAGCGCACGACCGCCACTTCGTCGACGGTCATCGGGAGCTCCGCCGCGAGCCGGCGGACGATCTCCCGCGCCGTCCCCGACGGCCGATCGGTCTTCGTCCGCCGGTGCCACTCCACGACGGACGGGTCGAAGCCGCCGATCGAGGCAGCGAGCCGGGCCGCATCGTCGACGAGCCGCAGGAAGAGCGCGGCGCCGAGCGCCAGGTTCGGCGCGACGACGGCCGTCGCGCCCACGCGCTCGACCGCGCCGGCGACCCGGTCGCGCTCCTCGTCCCAGCCGGTCGTCGCGACGACGATCCGCCGGACGCCGGCCGCGAGGGCGACCGTGAGGTTCGACGCGACCGCCTCGCCGCGCGATGCGTCGACGACGACGTCGCTGCCGGCGATCGTCGCCAGCTCGTGGCGACCGGACGGCGGACGGCCCCGGACGGCGACGACGTCGCCGCGCTCGCGCAGGCGGTGCGCGATGGCGTGCCCGAGGGCGCCGTCGCCGAGGATCGTGATCGTGGACATGTGCTCCTCCTCGTCGTGATCGAGAGGAGCCGCCGGTCGAACGGAGGGGCCAGGAATCGAAGAGCCGCGGTCACCACTGGTGCCGCGGCCCCTGGAGCCTCCGTGCCCGGAGGCTCCTGTCGGTTGATCGCTCGCGCGCCGTCAGAGCCCCAGGGCCCGTGCCTCCCGGCAGGGCCGCCAGAGCTTCTTCTTGGCCTCGACGGTCAGGAAGTGGCGGTGCATGTGCATACCTTGCAGTGACGACGCGGAATATGCAACCGATTCGTCGGTTGCGATTCGGTCGAGATTCAGTCGAGATGAGCCGCCGCAAACGCGTCGTACGTCGACGCGATCGGCTCGAGAACCGGGTCGTCCCCGACGCCGAACCGGCGCGCATCCGGCGTCTTCACGCCGTTGCCGGAGAGGATCGCGACGACCTCGTCGCCGTCGCGGATCACCCCGCGGCGGCGGGCGGCCTCCACCGCCGCGACGGTCACGCCGCCCGCGGTCTCCACGAAGATCCCCTCGTTCGCGGCCGTGCGCCGGATCGCGGCCGCGGTCGCCGTGTCCGGGATCGACTCGATCGAGCCGCCCGTCCGCCGCGCGAGCTCCAGCGCGTACGGCCCGTCGGCGGGCGAGCCGATCGCGAGCGACCGCACGATCGTCTCCGGCTGGCGAACCGGCCGAACCTCGGCGACGCCCTCGGCGAAGGCGGTCGCCACCGGGGCGCAGCCTTCGGGCTGGCCGCCGACGAACCGGACCGTCTTCCGCTCGACGAGCCCGATCTCGGCGAGCTCCTCGAACGCCTTCGCGATCTTCGTGAACATTGAGCCCGAGGCGATCGGGCCCACGAGCACGTCGGGCAGGCGCCAGCCGAGCTGCTCGGCGATCTCGAACCCGATCGACTTGCTGCCCTCCGCGTAGAACGGGCGGAGGTTGACGTTGACGAAGGCCCAGCCCTCCTCGTCGGCGATCTCGAGGCTGAGGCGGTTGATGTCGTCGTACGTCCCGTCCACGCGGACGACGGTCGCGCCGTAGCTCAGCGCATGCTCGACCTTCGCGGGTTCGAGGTCGGCCGGGACGAAGACGAACGCACGCAGACCGGCAGCAGCGGCCGCGGCCGCGGTGGCGCCCGCGAGATTGCCGGTGGAGGCGCAGGCGAGCGTGTCGAACCCGAACTCGATCGCGCGGGCGGTGGCGACCGCGACGACCCGGTCCTTGAAGCTCAATGTCGGGTTGCGGGTGTCGTCCTTCAGGCGGAGCGTCGTGCCGGCGCCGAGGTCGAGGTCGCGCGCGAGGCGATCCGCGCGGACGAGGGCAGTCGAGCCGACGGCGAGCCCACGATCCGGGGCGCGCTCGACGGGCAGCAGCTCGAGGTAGCGCCAGATGCCCGGCGCCCGGGCGGCGATCGTCTCGGGTGTCAGCGCCGCACGGGCGACGTCGAGGTCGTAGACCACCTCGAGCGGGCCGAAACAGGCCGGACAGACATAGCTGGGGCCGAGCGTCTCCTCGCGACCGCAGCCGCGACACCGCAGGCCCCGCACATGCGAGGGCGAGCTCGTGGTCTGGGCGGCCTCGGGCGCCGTCGTCGCCGGCCGGGTCGGGGTTTCGAGGGTCATCGGGTCGTCGTCTCCACCGGAGGTCCGACCGCTTCGCCGCCCGAGAAACCGAGAGACCCTTCCCGGAGGAAGGGCCTGGAGGGACCTTATCTCGCAGGAGGACCTGCCCGGATTTGGCACCGTGCCGGCATCGCTGCCGGTCGGTTGTCGGGCTTCACAGGGCCGGTCCCTCCGCCACTCTTGATAAG
>DASSMI010000304.1:0-2901 GCA_035688935.1 Candidatus Limnocylindrales bacterium
AGCGGCGTCGTTGCCGCGGCAACCGTGCTGTCGGCCATCACGGTGGTCAACAGCGATCCGACGGCACCCGTCGTCGACACCTCGAAGACGTTCGAGGACGTCGACGGCAACGGCATCGACGACGACTGCCAGACCGGCGACGTCGTCGCGGATCCCGTCGCGGCCGCGTCCGCGGAGGCCGCAGTCGACGCCGACGGAGACGGCACGATCTCGGTCAGCGAGGCCGCCCAGAGTGATCGCACCGGCGGGACGAACTGCAACCACGGCGGGTATGTGAGCGGCGTCGCGACGACGCAGTGCGACACGGCAGGCGCCCCAGAGGACACCTCCACGTCCGGATCGGACGAGGATGGCGCGGAGCAGGGCGACGAGGAAGGCGCCGAGACCGGCGACGCCGTCGAGACCGACGAGACGGACGAGACGGACGCGACCGAGACGACGGACGCGGATTGCACGGACGCGACGACGGCCGAAGAGGACGCGCCCGCCGAGTGCGAGACGACGCCGACCGAACCGGTCGACGAGCCCGCCACGGTCGAGCCGATCGCCCCCGAGGACCTCGCGCCCAACGCCCACGGCAAGGCGGTCGCCGAGGTCGCCCAGTCCGACGCCGTCGGCGGCAAGAACTGCAACCACGGCGGTGCGGTCAGCGGGGCCGCGAAGAAGGACCATGAAGCCGCCCGCGAAGCGCGTGAGGCCGCCAAAGCAGCGCGCGAGGCCACTCGCGAAGCCCGCAAGGCCGAGCGCGAGTCGGCGCATCACGGGCACAAGCACGGCGGCGACTGACGCCGTCCGGACTCCGTGAACGAACCGGCGCCGCGAACGCGGCGCCGGTTCTTCGTTTCAGGCCGGGCTACCAGTGCGCGGCGATCGCCTCGGCGTCGCGGGTCAGACCGACGAGGTTCGCCGAGCCCATGTCGACGAGCCACGGCGTCCCGATGAAGGTCAATCCCTCGACGCTCGGGACGGCGCCGGCCTGGACCGGCAAGCCGAATTCGTCGAGGACCGGGAGCTCGATCCAATCGAACGCCGGACGGTACCCGCTCGTCCACAGGATCGTCGCGATGCCCTCGGCGCCAAGATCGAGATCGGTCACCTCGGGCACGTGGAGGCGGAAGTCGTCGTCGGGATCGGCCGGCGGGAGCGACTCGCCGGCCCGCTCGGCGAACGTGTCGCACTGGTCGCGGAACCGCGTCGGGAAGAACGCGTCGGCGAACGCGAGGTTCTCGCCGAGGTCGCCGCGGAACCGGGCGCGCGTTCCGTCCACCCCCTCGAACCGGCCGACCAGCCGCAACCCGTCGGCGGCCATCCGATGGAGGTTCGTCTCGTGGCCTCCGCCGTGGCCGCTCAGCTGCGGGTTGCAGGCAAACCGGGCAGCCGGCGACGGGAGCGTCGAGGCCGTCGGCAGCGGCGTCCCGACGGCAGCGCCTCGCGTCCCGAGGGCGCGCAGCCACCAGAAGATGTCCTTGCCGCGGTACCAGCGCGGCACCCGACCGCAGCGGCCGACGGACATCGTCACGCTGCGTCCCGCGGCCATGAGCTCCTCGGCGAGCTGCACACCGGACTGACCGGAGCCGATCAGGAGGACGCCGCCGGGCGGGAGCGCGTCCGGGTTGCGGTAGTCATGTGAGTGGAGGCTGAGGATCGATGGGGCGAGGCCGTCGGCGGCGGCCGGGATGTTCGGGCGCTGGAACGGACCGCCGGCGACGACGACCGATCGCGCCCGGAGCTGGCCCCGCGAGGTCGTCAGCTCGAACCGGTCGGCACCGTTGCCGTCGAGCGCCGTGAGCCGGGTGACGTCGGTCTCGAGCTCGACCGGCGCCTCGATCGCCGCGGCATATCCCCGGAAGTGGGCGATCAGCTCGTCACGGGGCATGAATCCATCGGGCTCGGAGCCGGCGTACGGGTAGCCCGGCATCGACGCGATCCAGTTCGGCGACACGAATCGGAACGCGTCCCAGCGGTCCTGCCAGCCGCCGCCCAGCGAGGATCGACGGTCCAGGAGGACGTGCTCGCGGCCCGCGTCGCGGAGGTGCCAGCTCATCACCAGGCCGGCCTGGCCGGCGCCGACGACCACGGTCTCGATCGATCGAACGGTCATCGCGGCATCCTGCCACGGGCTGAGGTCAGCGCGTCGATCGGGTGAGCCGCGGAAGCGGTTCATCGCCGCACCCGTTCCGCAACCTCCTCGGGTCGCGGGGACCGGGACCGGTGTAGGCTACGGGCAGAACTCAACGGCGCCGCGAGGAGCGGTGCGGCCCAGCAGACCCGGCGTTCGTCACCGCCCCGACCGGCCCATCGGTCGATGTCGCCGCACCCGGCGTGCCGAACCCGTTCGATCGACTTGATCCTCCGGCGCGCTCGCCGCCGGATGGGGAGGTACAGATGGACACGATGACTGTCGTCGCGGTGGCGCTCATCGCCGCCGCCGGCGGAGCCGTGCTCGGGGTCATCATCCGAGGGCTCTTCGCGTCGCAGTCGATGAAGGCGGCCCAAGCCGAGGCGCGCCGGATCGAGGCCGAGGCTCGGACGCGCCAGAAGGAGCTGATTCTCGAGGCAAAGGACGAGAAGCTCCGGCTGCAGCGCGAGGCCGAGGACGAGGCCCGGGCGAAGCGGAACGAGCTCTCCCAGCTCGAGCGGCGGCTCCTCCAGCGCGACGAGCAGCTCGACCAGCGGACCGACATGCTCGAGCAGCGCGATCGGAAGCTCCTGGAGCGCGAACGCGACCTCGACAAGACCCGCGAGGATCTCGCCCGCGCCCAGCAGGAGCAC
This sequence comes from Candidatus Limnocylindrales bacterium, assembly GCA_035688935.1. Taxonomy (GTDB): domain Bacteria; phylum Chloroflexota; class Limnocylindria; order Limnocylindrales; family CSP1-4; genus CF-46. Next base: position 2,773 of record DASSMI010000304.1, read on the forward strand.
GTCGCCGCGCTCGAGCGGGTCAGTGGCGTCAGCGCCGAGGAGGCGAAGAGCCTGCTCCTCGAGGCCGTCCGCGAGGACGCCGAGCACGATGCCGTCAAGCTCGCCCGATCGATCGAGCGGCGGGCCCGC
>DASSMI010000305.1:0-15903 GCA_035688935.1 Candidatus Limnocylindrales bacterium
GCGACGCCGGCCTTGCCCTGCGCGACGAGGTCGTCCCACGTCGCCGGCGCGGCCGAGAACACGTCGTTCCGGTAGGTCAGGGTCTGGAGGTCGCCGATCGTCGGCAGCGCGATCAGCTTGGGCGTCTCGCTCTCGAACCCCTTGACGCGCGGTCCCTCCCGCGGCGGCCAGAAGCCGAGGTCCGCGAACGGCTTCGGATAGTCGGCGTCCATCTCGATCCCGTGCGGGCCGAGGTCCTCGAGGATGCCGGCGGCCGCGTACTGGGGGATCCACGGGTCGTCCATGATGTAGATGTCGTACTGGCCGGCCTTCGACGTCCCGTCCTGGAACGCCTTCGCGAAGAACGAGTCGTACGGCTCGGTCAGGAACTCGACCTTCGTGCCGGTCGCGGCCGTGAACATCGGCAGGATCGTTTCCTTGAACGGGACGAGCGCACCGTCCTCGAACGCGCCGATCACGAGCTTGCCGCCGGCCTGGGCGGCGCTGGCGCTCGGGGCGGCGGCGCTGGCCGATGCGCCCGCCGCAGTCGCGCTCGGCGTGACGGCCGACGCGGACGTGCTCGGGCTGGCCGTGCCCGCGCCGCACGCGGCGAGGAAGGCGCCGACGCCGGCGACCCCGCCGACGGCCACGCCGAGCTTCAACAGATCGCGCCGGGTCAGATAGCGAGTCAGGATCTCGTCCTCGCTCATCAGCTCACTCCTCCTGTCACCAGGGCCGGCGCGTCGCCGACCCGATGGACCGCGGTCGTCCCGCCCGGCTCGAAGAAGCACGCGCGCGCGGGATCGACGCGCACCCCGACGGGTGCGCCGAGCGGCGCCGTCCAGCCTCGATCGGCCCGGACCGTGACGCGAGACTCACCGATAAGCACCTCCACGTAGACCTCGTCCCCCATCGGTTCGACGACATAGACGGTTCCCCCGAGCGTCCCCGGCTCGCCGGCGGGCGCGATCGCGAGGTCGCGAGCTCGGACGCCGATCTGTCCGACGCCGCCCTCGGCGCACGCGTCGTAGCGGCCGTCGAGCGGCACCGAGGCACCGGCGACGACCATCGCCCTCCGCTCCGGGTCGAGGGCGATCGGCAGGATGTTCATCGGCGGGTTGCCGACGAACCCGGCCACGAACCGGTTCGCCGGCCGGTCGAAGACCTCCTGCGGCGGGTCGTACTGCTGGACGACGCCGTCGCTGATCACGCAGACGCGATCGGCCATCGTCAGCGCCTCGGCCTGGTCGTGGGTGACATAGACCGTCGTCGCGCCGAGCCGTTGCTGGAGGCGGCGGATCTCGCCGCGCATGCTGATCCGGAGCTTCGCGTCGAGGTTCGACAGCGGCTCGTCCATGAGGAACGCCGCGGGCTCGCGGATGATCGCCCGGGCCAGGGCGATCCGCTGGCGCTGGCCGCCGGACAGCTGGCGCGGCTTGCGCTTGAGGAGGTGGCCCACCTCGAGCGAGGCGGCGACCCGCTCGACGGCCTCGGCCCGCTCCTTCGGCGGGACGCCCCGGATCTTCAGCGGGTAGCCGATGTTGTCGGCGACCGACAGGTGCGGGTACAGCGCGTAGCTCTGGAAGACCATCGCGACGTCGCGCTCGCGCGGCGCGAGCGACGTGACGTCCCGGCCGCCGATCCGGACGCGGCCGGCCGACGGGGTCTCGAGTCCGGCGATGATCCGGAGCGCGGTCGTCTTGCCGCAGCCGGATGGTCCGAGCAGGACGACGAACTCCCCGTCGCGGATCGCGAGATCGAGGGACGCGAGGACGAGGACGCCGTCGAACCGCTTCTCCACGCCGGCCAGCTCGACCTCGGCCATCCCTACGCGGCTCCGACCGGGAGGGCGGCGATGGCCGTCTGGAGGGTTGCGACCGAGCGCCGGATGCACTCCTCGGGTTCCAGGCTGGGATCCTCGTGCTCGATCGAGACGACGCTGTCGTGGCCGGCCGCCTGGAGGGCGGCGATCAGCCGGGTCCAGGTCGTCGCGTCGTGGCCGTCGCCGATCGCGGAGAAGTGCCACGGGACGACGCTGGCGTCGACCGGGAAGCGATGGTCGAGGACGCCGTGCAGCGCGATCCGCTCCGGGTAGAGCGTCGTGTCCTTGCCGTGACACCAGCCGATGACCGGACCGACCTCGGCGGCGAGGGCGTCGATCACGCGGATCGGGTCCGCGCCCTGCCACCAGAAATGGCTCGGGTCCAGGTTCACGCCGACGTTCGCGCCGGCGTACGCGCGAAGGGCCTTGTACGTCTCGAGCGTCCAGACCGAGACGCCCGGATGGAGCTCGAGGCAGACGCGGACGTCCGGCGCGGCCCTCTCCATCCACCCGGACATCTGCTTCCAGTACGGCCCGACCTCGGCCTCCATCTGCCACGCCCAGATCGGCTCGTCGTCGTTGCTCGTGGACCAGAGGCCGAACACGCCGATGCCGCCCCCGGTCCGGCCACCCGGGCTGCCGGCCATCGTCACGACGCGATCGATCCCGAGGAGTGCGGCAAGCTCTACGGCGCCGCGCACCGCGTGCTGCGCAGCCGCGCGCGCGGACGGGTCGGGGTGGAGCGGGTTGCTCGCCGCGTTCACCGCGCTGAAGCGGATCCCCGTCATGTCGAGGTCGCGCCGCAGCTCGTCGCGCGCGCCCGCGTCCGCCAGCAGCCGGTCGAGGTCCAGGTGGGTCCGGGCGCCCCACGTCCCGACGCTCATCTCCACGTCGGTGATGCCGTGGCCGGCGGCCCAGGCGAGCGCGTCCCGCCTGGTCCGGTGCTTCAGCCCGTCGGTGAAGAGCCCGATGCGCACGTCGTCTCCCTGGGTGTCTCAGCCCGCCGCCGCTCGGCGGCGGCTCGTCGCAAGCCGGAAGGCCGCGAGGAGCGCGACGAGGTCCGCCCGGGCGGCCTCGACCGTGGACCGGACCGGCGCACCGGTCGTGATCGAGGCGTGGAACGCCCGGAGCTCGTTCCGGAAGGCCTCCTCGTACGACACCCGGACATCGACCTGCTCGAGCCCGGGCGTCGTGCCGTCGGAGCGCCGCTCCACCAGGCGGGTCGGGAAGTGGTGGAGGTACGGCGAGGGGAACGTCAGCTCGAGGATCGTGTCGCGGCCGTAGACCGTGAGCCGCTCGCGGTAGTCGGCGACGCCGGGCAGGTTCAGGTGCTCGAGATGGGCCCGCCCGTCGCCCGGGAGGAGCCAGTCGAGGCTGACGCCGCGGCCGGCGTCGTAGAGCGCCGCATCGGCGAGGGGCAGGGGAGCGGCGATCCCGACCGCGCCGAGCAGATGATGGGCGAGGCTCACGTCGTGGACGAGGGAGCTGAGATACGCCTCGAAGGCCCGCGATTCCGCGGCGTCGGGCTCGCGCCCGTCGAGCGCCTCGCGGACCGCGGCCGCGCCGCGGGCACGAGTCGTGTCGATGAGGTCGCGCGGGACGTCACGACCGACGACGAGACCGAGGTGGTCGACGAACGGAGCCTGGTCCGGATCGTTGACCTCGACAGTGAGGTGGACGATCTCGACGGGGCCGTCCCGGAGCCGAGCGACGAGTCGCTCGACGGCCGGGTCGTAGAGCTTCATGTAGCCGACCTGGACGACGCGATCGCCGCGGGCGGCCAGGATCTCGTCGACTTCCGCGACGCTCACCGCGAGCGGCTTCTCGCAGAACACATGGACGCCCGCCGCGAGCGCGCCGAGCACCGCCGCCTTGTGCGCCGGATCGGGAACGGCGATCACGACCGCATCCACGCCGAGGGCGAGCGCCTCCTCGAGCGTCGCGACCGCGTGGGGCACGCGATAGCGGGCGGCGACCGCGGTCCGGACCGTCGAGGACGGATCGGCGATCGCGACGAGCTCGAAGCGGTCCGTCTCGTCGGCGAGCACCGGCGCGTGGCTGGCCTGGCCCACGAGGCCGGCCCCGAACAGCGCGACGCGGACGCGCCCGGTGGCGCTCACGACGGGTCGTTCGACGTCGCGGATCGCATGCGCGGGTCCCTCGATCGGTGACGGGCCGACGGTGACGGACGGCTCGGCGGGGCGGTGCTCGATGAAACCGGAGCGCCGATGACGGCGCAGTGTAAACGTTTCCACTCCGACGTCAACCCCGGTCGCGGACCGGCCGCGGCCGGCGCCGCCGACGTCACACCGCGATCGGACCCCCCTCGCGCATCGAGCGATCGGCGGCCAGTGCGATGGCCAGCGCAGCCGCGCTGTCCGCACCGCTGACCGCGACCGGCCGGTCGGCCAGGATCGCCTCGACGAACCCGCGCGTCTGGGCCGCGTAGGCCGCCTCGAACCGCGGAACGGCCCCGTCCGCGAGGTCGGCGGCGACCGTCGAGCCGGCATCGCCGCCGCTCGAGGCGCCATGCGAGATCGGCAGATGGCCGACCCAGATGGAGCCGGCCGTCGCCAGCACCTCGGTCCGGACGTCCTCGCCGTACGTCGTCGTCCGGGCCATCTCGACGGTGCCCGTGGCGCCGCCCCGGAAGCGCAGGTTCACGACGGCGCTGTCGACGTCGCCCACGGTCGCGAGCTCCGGCCAGGCGACGCTCGAGCCGAACGCATGGACCTCGGCGACCTCGTCGGCCATGAGCCAGCGCGCGAGGTCGAACTCGTGGATCCCCATGTCGACCATGATCCCGCCGCTCACGGCCGGGTCTGCGAACGCGACGGGCGGCGGCTCGGCATCGAACTGGAGCGACTTGAACAGGATCGGCCGCCCGAGCGCGCCGCTCGCAAGGCGGGCGTGGGCGCGGGCGTAGTCGGGATCCCAGCGTCGCATGAAGCCGGTCTGGAGGCGGACTCCGGCCGCGTCCGCCGCCGCGATCGCGGCCGCGGTGTCGTCCATCGTCAGCGCGATCGGCTTCTCGCAGAGGAGGTCGCGACCGGCCGCCGCGGCGGCCCGGATCGCCGCGAGATGGTGGCTCGACGACGTCGCGATCAGGACGGCGTCGACTGGGCCGGCCGCCAGCATCTCGTCGAGTGACGAGAACGCGGGCGGGTCGCCGAGCTCCGCGGCGAGCCGTCGTGCGGCCTCGAGGTTGAGATCGGCGATCCCCGCGAGCCGGGCGTTCGGCACCGCCCGCGTGATCAGCCGGCCGTGGATCGAGCCCATCCGGCCCGCGCCCACGAGTCCGATCCCGAGCCTGCCCGTCATGGCCCGGCATTCTCGCATCGAGGGCCCGACGAAAACGGGCCATTCGGCACGTGTCGCGGCCCGCTCCGACGACTGAAACTCACACCAGATCGATATGAGTTTCAGCAGCGCCCGGATCCGGGCAGGAGCCGCCAGATGAATCGCCGGAACCGTTCCGTCACGACGGTCCTCGTCCTCGTGCTCGTCCTCGGACTCGCGCTCGCGGGTTGTGCGCCGGCGGCCGGCGCCCCGACGTGGACGTACGCGCCCGTCGCAACCGCGTCCGCGAACGCCGAGCCCGCCATGCAGATGTCCAGCGCGCCCGCACCGCCCCCTGCCACGGCCGGCGGCGGGATCCCGGCCGGCGGCGAGATCACGATCAAGGCGTTCGATCTCGGGTTCGAGCCGAACGCGATCCAGGTCGCCGCGGCCGGCAGCTATCCGGTGATGTTCACGAACACCGGCTCGGCCGTCCACGACGTGACGTTCGCCGACGGCACGAAGCTCACCGCGCAACCCGGCGCCACCGTCCACGGCACCGTCGCGGTCCCCGCCGCGGGGATCACCTTCCTGTGCTCGATCCCCGGCCACAGCGCCGCCGGGATGACCGGCACGGTCACCGTGTCCGGCGCGCCGGCAGCGAGCGGGCCGCCGACGACATCGGGTGGGACCGCGGCCGCACCGGTCGAGGACCCGAACGCGCCGCCGTACGTCCTGCGCGACCCGACCGCGCCGAAGGTCCTCGCCGGCACCGTCCACGACATCGACCTCCCGATCGTCGAGACCGACATCACCGTCGCGAAGGGCTTCGTCGTCCACGCCTGGACGTTCGGCGGCACGGTGCCCGGCCCGACGATCCGCGTCCATCTCGGTGACACGGTCCGCGTCCACCTCAAGAACGAGGGGACGATGACCCACTCGATCGACTTCCACGCGAGCCAGACCGCGATGAACCACCAGATGGTCGAGATCCAGCCGGGCGCGACGTTCACCTACACCTTCACGGCCGATTACGCCGGCGTCTGGATGTACCACTGCGGCACGCCTCCGGCGCTCCATCACATCGCGAACGGGATGTTCGGGATGGTGATCGTCGAGCCGAAGGGCGGCCTGCCGGAGGTCGACGAGGAGTTCGCCTTCGTCCAGAGCGAGTGGTATCTCGGCGCCCAGAAGGAGCCGGTCGACTACGCCAAGGCGAACGCGGCGGCCCCGGCCCCGGACTTCGTCGTGTTCAACGGGATCGCCGCGCAGTACAAGGACAACCCGATCCAGGTGACCACCAAGGGGCGCGTCCGGGTCTTCGTCCTCGACGCCGGACCGAACGTCGACAGCTCGTTCCACGTCGTCGGGACGATCTTCGACAGCGTCGTGAAGGAGGGCGTGTCGCTGTCCCGCGGGGATGCCGGTGGCTGGGGCAGCCAGGCCGTCGACCTCGCGCCGGCCCAGGGTGCGATCATCGAGTTCAGCCCAGGCGAGGACGGGATGTACCCGATGGTGACCCACGCCTTCAACTTCGTCGGCCGCGGTGCGATCGGCATCTTCATGGCCGGTGATGGCGACCCGCTGAAGTGAGATCGACCGTCCCATGCGCCTCGAGCTGACCAAGCGCGCCGACTACGGGATCCGGGCCGTCGTGGCCCTCGCTCGGGCGGAGCCGGGAGAGCTCCTCAGCGTCCGGGCAATGGCCGAGCGGCACCGGGTCCCGGCCCGCTTCCTGACCCAGGTGATGGCCGATCTCGTCGCGGCGGGCATCGCCGAGGGCAAGACCGGTCGGACCGGCGGCTACCGGCTCGCGACGGCCGCGGAAGGCAAGTCCCTCCTCGACGTGATCGAGGCGATCGAGGGCGACAGCCGCCGCCGGACCTGTGTCCTCCGCGGCGGACCGTGCCGGCTCGACGGCGTCTGCGACGTCCACGCCGTGTTCGCTGCGGCCCAGGACGAGATGCTGCGCGAGCTCGGCGGAGCGACGATCGCGAGCCTCCGGTCGACGGACGGCCCGGAGGGCTGACCGGGCGCCCGCGCGGCCCGTGCTACAGTCCCGATCCGGTGCGGGAGTAGCTCAGTTGGCAGAGCGGCAGCCTTCCAAGCTGCATGTCGCGGGTTCGAACCCCGTCTCCCGCTCCACCTCGATCGCGGACGGCGCGATGCGCCTCCGCCGCGCGATCGAGCGGACCGTTCCCGACCGTGACGGCCTCGCCGACGCCGCTGCCGGGCTGTCCGCGGCCTACCGATCGGATGGCGCGGCGACTCCGCTCGACACGCCCGACGTCGTCGCCGCCTATGCGGCGGCTCGGATGCCCGCGACGTTCGCGGCGGCGGCGCGGGCGCTCGGATCGGCGGCAGAACGCGCTCCGGGCTTCGAGCCGCGGACGCACGTCGATGTCGGCGGTGGCTCCGGCGCTACGGCGTGGGCGGCGCGCGCGGCATGGCGATCGATCGCCGCGATCGTCGTGCTCGATCGCGAGCGAGCGACCCTCGATCTCGGCCGCCGGCTGGCGGCGGCATCTGGCGACGCAGTCCTTGCCGGCGCGACGTGGCGAGCCGGCTCGGCCGGCGACCCCGCCGAGCCGGCCGATCTCGTGACGGCTGGCTACCTCCTTGGCGAGATCGATCCGGCCGGCGTGGCGGCCGTGGTCGGCGCCCTCTGGGCAGCGACCGGTGGCATGCTCGTCCTCGTCGAACCGGGCAGCCGCGCCGGGTTCGGCCGGATCATCGCGGCACGCGACCAGCTGTTGAGTGCGGGCGCCACGGTCGTCGCTCCGTGCCCGGGCCCGGAGCCGTGCCCCGTCGCGACCGGCCGGCCCGCGTGGTGCCACTTCCTCGCCCGTCTCGACCGGAGCCCGGTCCATCGCCGCGCCAAGCGCGCGACGCGGTCCTGGGAGGACGAGCCGTTCAGCTACGTCGCGCTCGCGCGCCCCGGGCTGGTCGCCGACCCGCGGCCGCGCGTCGTCCTGGGCCGGCCCCGCCGCCATCCCGGCCGGGTCGAGCTCCGGATCTGCGCCGACGGCCGGATCGAGCGGCGGATCGTCAGCCGGCGCGACGGCGACGCGTGGCGGATCGCGCGCGATCTCGCGTGGGGCGATCCGGTCGAGCTCGCGGCGGGCGCGGACGGGCCGCCGGACGCGGACGGGCCGCCGGACGCGGAGGGGCCGTAGCCCGGGCGGCTACGCCTCGCCCGACGCCTGGCCCGCGGCGAGGTCGGTCAGGAGCTGTCGCGCATCCGCCTCGGACAGCGCGTCGGCGACGCCGGAGCTCGTGAGATCCCGGTACAGGTCGCGCAGCCGCTCGCAGGCGACCTGGGCGGCGGCGTGCTCCGGCGAACCTTCGGCGTATTCCGACGCGAGGCGGTCGGCGCGACGCCAGGCGGCGAGGATCTCGGCCACGAGAGTCTGCACGAACGGCACGATATCGGAGATCGCCCGACAGGTGCGGTTGCCACGATCGCACGCTCGATTCGCATCCGGAATCACGGCGCGAACGTACCCGCACTGCAAGACGCCACCCGAACGGTCATCATCTAGGCTGGTTCGGTCACCGTCACCGCACGGCGTCACCCGTGCACATCACCGAACCGCTCCGGACGCAACCGTGGCCAAGAGTCCTCAGTGCGTTTCACGCATTCGGGGGATGTCGAAGGGCCACGACCGCCGCCACGATCAGGATGCTCCCGGTCACGGGGGGATCCACACCGTCCGATGACCCGGATGCCATGACCATCCTGCGCAGACTCGCCGCCGCCACCCGTCACCGCCTCTCGACGACCTCCGCGCTCGTCCGGCGCCGTCCCCGAACGACCGCCGCGGCGGGCCTGCTCGTGATCGTCACGGTCCTCGCCGTCGGCGGCGCGGCGGTCCTCGTGGGGGGCGGCCCGGCCCCGACACCGCCGCAGTCTCCCAGCTTCACGATCCGCAGCGGCTGGACGCTCGCCGAGCTGGTCCGCCGGATCCAGGCCGGCGAGATCGAGGCCGTCACCGCGGCGCCGGCGTCGGCGACGACCCCCGGTGGCCAGGTCCTCGCCCGGACGCGCAGCGGCGAGGTCGTCACGATCGACCTGTCCATCGCCCCGTCCGAGGCGATCGGCTCCCTGAGCGCGCTGGGCTACGGCAACCTCCTGACGACCGAGGCGATCGGGGCGGCCCGGCCGCCGTCGAGCTCGAGCCCGCTCTCGGGCTTCGTCGCGGTCCTCTTCCCGCTCGCCATCCTGGCCCTGACGGTCGTCATCGTCATCCGGCTCTCGCGCCGCGCGACGTCGACCGGGCGCGACGCCGCCTCGTCCTTCACGACGATCATGCCGCCGGATCCGGCCGCAACGGACACGGCTCAATCGGCCGTCGCCGACGGCGCGAGCCGGCCGGTCCCCGGCGTCCGGCTCGCCGACGTCGCCGGCTGCGACGAGGCGAAGCTGGAGCTCACCGAGACGATCGAGTTCCTGCGCGCGCCGGAGCGCTTCCGGGCACTCGGCGCCCGGATCCCGCGTGGCGTGATGCTCTTCGGCCCGCCCGGCACTGGCAAGACGATGCTCGCCCGCGCCGTCGCGGCCGAGGCGGGCGTGCCGTTCCACTACGCCTCGGGCTCCGAGTTCGTGGAGAAGTACGTCGGCGTCGGCGCGAAGCGCGTCCGCGACCTGTTCGCGCAGGCCCGGAAGCTCGGTCGCGGGGTGATCTTCTTCGACGAGTTCGACGCGATCGGCAAGGCCCGCGGCGGCCCGAACAGTCACGAAGAGCGGGAGCAGACGCTCAACCAGCTCCTCGTCGAGCTCGACGGGTTCTCCACCACCGACGACGTCATCGTCATCGCCGCGACGAACCGGCTCGACATCCTCGACTCGGCGGTCCTTCGGCCGGGCCGCTTCAACCGGAAGATCCATGTCGGGATGCCGGACGTGAAGGGCCGCCGCGAGATCCTCGAGGTCCACGCACGGAACAAGCCGCTCGGGCTCACGACCGATCTCGAGGAGCTCGCGCGCAAGACATACGGCTTCAGCGGCGCGATGCTCGCCGACCTGCTGAACGAGGCCGCGATCCTCGCGGCCCGCCGCGGGGCCGAGGCGATCGAGGCCGACGACCTCCACGCCGGCTGGCTGAAGGTCGCCGTCGGGACGTCCCGGCGGCGATCGATGGACGAGCGCGAGCGCTCGATCATCGCGGCCCACGAGGTCGGCCATGCGATCTGCGGCAAGGTCCACGGCGACAAGCGCAAGGTCGAGGAGATCTCGCTGTTCGCCCACGGCGAGGCGCTCGGCGTCACGGTCAGCAGCCAGGAGGACAACGACCTTCCGTCCGAGTCCGACCTGCGGGCCCGCCTCGTCGCGCTCATGGGCGGCCGCGCGGCCGAGGAGATCCTCTTCCACGAGGTCACCGGCGGCGCGTCGAACGACTTCGAGCAGGCGAACCGGATCGCCACGATGATGGTCACCAAGTGGGGGATGGGCCGCGATCCCGAGGCAGCCGATGGCGGCGTCTCGGGCCGGGGATCGCTGTCGTTCCTCGTCCCGACCGGCGGTCGCTCGCTCCCATCGGAGGTCCAGGGGGCGGCGACCCGAGCCGTCCGCGCGATCCTCGATGACGCTTATGCCGAGGCATCGCGGACGCTGATCGCCAACCTCGAGATCCTGCGCCGGCTCGCCGCGTACCTGGTCGAGCACGAGCGGGTCGACGGCGCGACCTTCGACGAGCTGTTCGACGGTCGACGCGAGGTCCCGACCGCCGGCGACGAGTGGCGAGCCGCCACGTCCCGGCCCCGCGCCTGGGGCGACGTCGTCGATCTCGCGGGGCATCGGGTCCTCCGACGGGTCCCCCCGGATGGGCCCGCTCCGTCCGAGCCGGTTCCCGCTGCCGCGGCCGTCGTCGCGGCACCGGCCGAGATCCCGGCGACGCTCGCCGCCGCGGAGGGCACGGACGACGGGTTGCCGATCATCGCGGCCGTCGAGTCGGGCGCCGCCACGATCGAGGCCGCGCTCACCGCGCCGGTCCCGTCCGAAGCGGCCGTCGTCGCGACGCCGCCGGATCCGGTGTCGAACGCGATCGTCGCGCGGATCGGGCGTCGACGCGCCCGCCGGACGGCCGTCCGTCGGGCACGCCACTTCGCCGCCGGCGTTCTGGGCCGAGCCGAGGACTGGCTGCGCCGGAGCGAGCTCGAGGCCGACCGCCTCTGACGCGCCGCTCGTTCGCGGCGCCCTCCCGCGGGGCGATCCCGAACTCGTAACCAGATCGTGACGCGCATCGCCGCGCCGTTCGGCCACGATCGACGGCGGTCGCCACGACCGCGTCGGGAGGGGAGTCGGATGCCGGCACGCAGCGCTCGACGGTCGCTCGCGGTCGCGATCGCCCTGGCACTCGCGACGGTGACGCCGAGCCTCGCCGGTGGGGACACCGTCCGGCCGCCCGGGCCGCCGCCGGCGAACCCGGACTGCCGTGGCACGAACCAGCCGGTCGATCGCGCGACCGAGCTCGTCCACAACGTGTACCGGATCGGTCCGCATCGCGCCGTCACCCTGCCGGCGGACCTGTCGTGGACCGAGGACCCGCTCCACGACCACAACTGGCAGTTCGACCTCCACGGGATGCGCTACGTCCTCGACCTCCTGAGCGCGACGCGGCTGACGGGGAACGCCGGCTTCGCCCGCCGGGCCGTCGTGCTCGTCCGGGACTGGATCGCCGACAACCCGCGCCGCGGCGCCCCGTCGCCGTGGGCGTGGAACGACCACACGACCGCGCTCCGAGCCCTCGTCCTGGCGTGCGTCGCAGACCAGCGCGGGCTGCCCGAGTGGCTGCGCGCCTCGCTCCTGCTCCACGGCGCGACGCTCGCCGATCCGGCGTTCGCCCGGCGGGAGGGCAACCACGCGCTCAACCAGGCGATCGCGCTGCTCGAGGTGGGTCGCGTGGTCGGGCGTCGCGACTGGACGCTGCTGGCCGGCCGCCGCATCAACGACCTGATCGAGGCGAGCGTGGACCGGCAGGGGGTCACGAACGAGCAGTCCGTCAAGTACGAGCTGTTCAACTACCAGCGGTATGTCCAGGCGAGGGCGCGGATGATCGCCGCCGGCCTGGCGCCCAGCCCCGCCTTCCGTCGGATCGCGAAGATGCCGGCGTTCCTCGCGAACGCCACCCTTCCCAATGGCCAGTACGAGATGCTCGGCGACACCGTCGCCAGCCCGGTCGTCGCGATCCCTCACACGGCCGCCGAGTACGCCGCGACGCGCGGCACCCGCGGGACGCGCCCGACGCAGACCGTCGCCCGATATGGCGCCGGCTTCCTGTTCGCACGGTCCGGCTGGGGCGAGCTCCGGAAACCGGCCGACGAGACGTTCCTGTCGGTCCGCTGGGGCGACGGCCAGCGGTTCCACGGCCATCCCGACGGGCTCGCCCTGACGATGGCCGCCTGGGGATCGCGGCTGGTCGTCGACCCCGGCGCGTACTCGTACACGCCGGGTCCGTTCCGCTCGTTCTTCAAGGGCCGGAGCGCCCACAACGTCGTCACCGTGGACGGGGTGCCGTGGAACCCGGCGGCCCGGACCGACCTCGTGAACTGGCATCAGGACCCCGTGTTCGTCGACCTCCGGCTCCGGACGAGCGGCTATCCCGGCGTCGTCCAGACCCGCCGCATCACGTGGCTTCGAGGGCTCGACGTCGTCCTCGTCGAGGACGTCCTGACCTCGTCCACGCCGCGCACCTACCGCCAGCTGTGGCACCTCGTGGACGGGAGCGACCCCGCGGTCGGTGCCTCCTCCGTCTGGACGCGGCGGGCGCGCGGGAATGTCGAGATCCAGCAGCTCACCGGGAAGCCGACGCTCCGGCTCGTCAGCGGCATCACCTCGCCGGTGCAGGGCTGGATCTCGTACCACTACGGCAAGAAGCTCCAGGCGCCCGTGGCGGAGGCGATCCTCCGGGGCCGGACCGTCCGCTACCTCACGCTGATCGCGGTCGCGACCGGCCGCCCCAGCCCGGACGTGAGCGGGCTCCGGATCCGACCCAGCGGGTACGGCATGACGATCACCGTCGGCGACCGGGTCGAGCGGGTGGCGACGAACGGCGACTCGATCTGGGTCGTCCCGCTGTCCGAAGGGTGACGCCGGAGCGACCTCGGCGCCCGAGCACCCGGAATCGCACGGTACCCTGACCGGCGTGACGCTGATCGCGACGCAGGCCCTGACGAAGCGCTACGGCTCGAGCATCCTCGCCCTCGACGAGCTGACGTTCGAGCTCGAGCCCGGGATCATCGGGCTCGTCGGCTCGAACGGGGCGGGGAAGTCGACGCTCCTCAAGATCCTCCTCGGGCTCCTCGAGCCGACATCCGGATCGGCAACCGTGTTCGACCTGGACGTGGCGACCCAGGGCCTCGCGATCCGCGAGCGCGTCGGCTACATGCCCGAGCACGACTGTCTCCCCCCCGACGTCAGCGCCACCGACACGGTCGCCCACCTCGCCGAGATCTCGGGCCTGCCGCGGACGGCGGCGCGGGAACGGACGGCCGAGGTGCTCCGCCACGTCGGCTTGTACGAGGAGCGGTATCGCGCGATCGGCGGCTACTCGACGGGGATGAGGCAGCGGGTCAAGCTCGCCCAGGCGCTCGTCCACGACCCCCGGCTCCTCTTCCTCGACGAGCCGACGAACGGGTTGGATCCGGCAGGTCGCGACGAGATGCTCGAGCTGATCCGCCGGACGGGGACCGAGTTCGGGATCGCCGTCGTCGTCGCCTCCCATCTCCTCGGCGAGATCGAGCGCGTGTGCGACCACCTCGTCGCGATCGAGGACGGCAAGCTCCTCCGGAACGCGCCGCTCGGGGCGTTCACCGAGCGGACCGGGACCCTGGCGGTCGAGGTCGAGGACGGCCGAGATCGGCTCGCCGAGCGGCTGACCGGGCGCGGCCTCCGGGTCGCCGCAGACGGGCCGGCCATCCTCGTCGATCTCGTCGACGAGACGCCGTTCGACGTCGTGCGCGACACCGTCGTCGAGCTGGGCCTGTCGCTCGTCCGGATGGAGCAGCGGCGGCACCGCCTCGAGGATCTCTTCCGCGACGGGCCGGAGTCCGGCTCGGGCGCGACGGTTCCGCCGGCCCCGACGCCTGCGGGGCCCGTGCGATGACCGTCCGGCCGCCGATCACCCGCACCGGCTCGATCTACGACCTCGGCTACCGCCGCTACGAGGGACCGCGCCTCGGACGCGCCCACGCGATCTGGTCGCTCATCGGCCACAGCTTCCGCTCCACGTACGGGATCGGTCGGGGAGGCCGCTCGAAGATCGCGCCGTTCGTGTTCGGCGGGATGGCGGTGCTCCCGGCCGTCGTGATCGTCGGCGTCCTCACGATCGCCACCCGCTTCGGCGCGGAGCGGGCGATGGAGCAGATGCAGGTCGTGAGCTTCGGCAACTACTTCAGCGCCGTGAACGCGATCATCGCCCTGTTCTGCGCCGCGCAGGCGCCCGAGCTGTTCGGTCGCGACCAGCGTCACGGCGTCCTGCCGCTGTACTTCGCCCGAGCGCTCCGCCGGACCGACTACGCGATCGGGCGGCTCGTCGGGTTCTGGATCGGCGTGCTGGCGCTCCTGATGACCCCGATGATCATCCTGTTCGTCGGGAAGGTCTTCCTCTCCACGGACATCGCCGGGGCGTTCGGCGACAACCTTCCGAACCTCCCGCCGGTGCTCGCCCAGGCGATCGTCATCTCGGCGCTCTACGGTGGGCTGGCGATGGCGATCTCCGCGTACACGCCGCGCCGCGCGTACGCGACGGCCGGGATCATCGCGATGTTCGTCCTGCCGGGTCTCGTGACGGGGATCGTGATCGGCATCGGATCGAGCGGGATCGGGACGGCGCTGACGCTCGTCGCCCCGAACACGGTCATCGACGGCACGAACGCCCTGTTCTTCGGGCGGGAGCTCGGCGCCGAGTACTTCTTCATCGACCTGCCGATCGGGGCGTTCCTCGTCAGCGCGGTCGTCGAGGTCGCGATCGTCGTGGCGCTGATCGTGCGCCGCTTCCAGCGGATCACGACGTGAGCGACGCGGCCGCGACCGTCGCCACGCCGGCGCCGGTGGCCATCGACCCCGCCGCGCCGCTCGTCGTCGACCGCGTGTCCCGCTGGTACGGCAACGTCGTGGCGGTCAACGACATCAGCTTCGCGATCGGCGCCGGGATCACCGGGCTCCTCGGCCCGAACGGGGCCGGCAAGTCGACGCTCCTCCACATGCTGGCCGGCCTCCTCCGGCCGTCGAGCGGCCGCGTCCTCGTCGACGGCCGGCCTGCCTGGCGCGAGCCCGCCGTCTACCGCCGGATCGGCCTCGTCCCGGAGCGCGAGGCCGTCTACCCGTTCCTCACGGGCCGCGAGTTCGTCGACATGGCCGCGCGCCTCCAGGGCGTGCCGGATCCGCGGGCGGCCACCGCACGGGCGATCGCGACGGTCGACCTCGAGGCCGCCGCGGACCGGGCCGTGGGCACGTACTCGAAGGGGATGCGGCAGCGGGTGAAGATCGCGGCGGCGCTCGTCCACGAGCCGCCGATCCTGCTCCTCGACGAGCCGTTCAACGGCATGGACCCGCGCCAGCGCCTCCACATGATGGATCTCCTCCGGCGGATGGCCGCAGCGGGCCGGACGATCCTCTTCAGCTCCCACATCCTCGAGGAGGTCGAGCGGGTCGCCGACGGGATCCTCGTCATCTACGCCGGCCGGCTCGCGGCATCGGGCGACTTCCGCGAGATCCGCCGGCTGATGACCGATCGCCCGCACACGTTCCGGGTGCGCTCGTCGGACGACCGCAGGCTCGCGGCCTCGTTCATGGCCGAGCCGGCCGTGTTCGGGACGGAGCT
>DASSMI010000306.1:0-2479 GCA_035688935.1 Candidatus Limnocylindrales bacterium
CGTCCGGATCGCGGCAGCGTCCGATCCGGCATGCGGCTCCGTCAGCGCGAATGCACCCAATGCCTGGCCGGCGACCATCGGCCCGAGCCATCGGGCGCACTGCTCCTCCGAGCCCCAGGTGACGACTGGGTACTGCGACAGGATGTGGACCGATAGCGACACGGCGGTCGCCATGTCGGCAGCGCCAAGCTCTTCCATGACGAGCGTCCAGCCGACGTAGCTGAACCCGGCGCCGCCCACCGACTCGGGCAGCGGAGCCCCGGCCAGCCCCAGCTCGCCCATCGCCGCGAAGATCGATCGGTCGAACCGCTCCGTCTCGTCACGCTCGATCGCGGTCGGCGCGACGGATCGCGCAGCGAACTCGCGAACGGTGTCCCGGAGGAGCCGTTCCTCCTCGGTCAGCGGCCAGCTCAGGGCTCGGTCCTCGGTGGAGGGTGGGCGATTGGGCACGCGCTGGAGACGCGGGAGCCGTCGCTAGGATAGCCGCGTGACCGCCGACGAGGCCGCTGCCGCGCACCGCCCCGCCCCGATGGGCGCCGTCGACGACGACATCGTTCGCCAATCCCTCGACGCGCTGGTCGACGCCCAGAAGATGGAGGCGATCGGCCTGCTCGTCGCCGGGGTCGCCCACGAGCTGAACAACCCGCTCGCGTCGATCGTGGCGTTCAGCCAGCTCATCCGCTCGGACCCGAATCTGCCCGCCGACCTCCGGACCCAGGCCGACCTGCTCGTCCAGGAGGCGAACCGGACCCGCGTCATCGTCCAGAACCTCCTCGACTTCGCCCGACAGCGGCCGCCCGAGCGCGTCCGGACCGAGCTGCGGCCGCTCGTCGAGAGGATCCTCGCCCTGCAGTCGTACGTGCTGTCGCGGAACCAGATCACCGCCCAGATCGACATCGCCGACGACGTCCCCGCGCTCCTCGTCGATCGCGGCCAGATCCAGCAGGTGCTCGTGAACCTCACGTTCAACAGCGCGCAGGCGATCCACGCGGCGGGGCGCTCGGGGACGATCCGAATCCAGGCCCGACGTGCGTCATCCGGCGACGGCGCCCGGCCGACGGTCCGGATCGCGGTGATCGACGACGGACCCGGCGTGTCCCCGGACATCGCGAACCGGCTGTTCCTGCCGTTCGCGACGACGAAGGCGCCGGGTGAGGGAACCGGGCTCGGGCTGTCGGTGTCGTTCGGGATCGTGACCGCGCACGGCGGGACGCTGCGCCACGAGCGCAACGGGGATGGCGGCGCGACATTCGTCGTCGAGCTCCCGGTCGAGAGCTCCGCGCCCGCGGACCCGGCCGCCCCCACGCCGGCCGCGCGACCGTCGGTGCCGTTACCGCCCGACGACGCGCGCGGCGCGCTGCACCCACGGATCCTCGTCCTCGACGACGAGCCGGCGATCCGCGAATTCCTGTCGCGCGCTCTCGTCCGGTACGGCTACGAGCCCGTCCTCGCGAGCACCGGGCCCGCCGCCCTCGAGATCGTCCGGGCCGACCCACCGGCCGGCATCCTGTGCGACCACCGGATGGCCGGCATGAGCGGAACCGAGTTCCACGCCGCCGTCAGCGAGATCGTGCCGGCACTGTCGCGCCGTTTCGCGTTCATGAGCGGCGACGTCCTGGACCCGCAGCTTCGCGCGTTCGCGACCGATCACGGGATCCATCTCCTCGCGAAGCCGTTCGACCTGGCCACGGTCGAACGCCTGGTCGGTGCGCTGCTCGCGGAGCCGGCGTAGAGCGCCTCGGGGCGACCCTCAGCGCTTCGGGTACTCGTGGAACCCGCGGCCTGTCTTCTGGCCGAGGTGACCGGCGTCGACGAGATCGACGAGGACCCGGGGTGGCTCGAACCGCGCCTCACCGAACGCTTCGTGGAGCACGCGCATGATCCCGAGGCACACATCGAGGCCGATGAAGTCGGCGAGCGCGAGCGGGCCCATCGGGTGGTTCAGCCCCACCCTCGCGCCGGTGTCGATGTCCTCCGCGGTGCCGAGCCCCTCGGCATAGGCGCGCATCGCCTCGCCGAGGAACGGCATGAGGATCCGGTTGACGATGAAACCGGGACGGTCCGCCGACACGATCACCTGCATGCCCATGTCCGCGGCGAGCTGCCGGATCGTCGCCTCCGTCTCGTCCGACGTCGCAGAGCCGCGGATCAGCTCGACGAGCGGCATGACGGGCACGGGGCTGAAGAAGTGCATCCCCACGAAGCGCGGTCGGCGCGGCTCGGAGAGCGCCGCCGCCAGCCGATCGATGGCGATCGACGACGTGTTCGTCGCGAAGATCGCCGGGGCCGGCGCGAGCCGGTCGAGCTCGGCCCAGAGCCGCGTCTTCACGGCGACGTCCTCGAAGACGGCCTCGACGACCAGGTCGACATCGCGCGCGCCCGCCGCGAGATCGGCCGTCGCACTCAGCCGCCCGAGGATCGCGTCGCGCTCGGCCCGACCGATCCGACCCTTCGCGACCGAGCGATCGAGGTTGCCCGC
>DASSMI010000307.1:0-2716 GCA_035688935.1 Candidatus Limnocylindrales bacterium
GGGATCCAGCAGATCAAGGCCCACATCACGTTCCACACGAACGGCGAGCTCATCCTCTGGCCGTATGGGTACACGAAGACGAACATCCCGGCCGACATGACCGCCGGGGACTATCAGGCATTCGTCACGATGGGCCGGGCGATGGCCGCCCGGAACGGCTACACGGCCGAGCAGTCGTCCGATCTGTACATCACCGATGGCGACCAGATCGACTGGCTCTATGGAACCCAGCGGATCTTCTCGTTCACCTGGGAGCTGTACCCGACCGAGACCCCCACGGTCTGGGGCGATCACTACCCGCCCGACGAGGTCATCGCGACGCAGACGGCCAGGAATCGGAGCGCCCTCCTCTACTTCCTGACGGTCGGCTCGTGCCCGCATCAGACGATCAACCGGACCATCGCGGACTGCGGCCCGTTCTTCGACGACTTCGAGATCTCGCGTGGGTGGGCCGGGAACCCCGACGGGACCGACACGGCGCCGGCGAACGCCCGCTTCTCGCGGGCCGATCCCCAGGCGACGACGGCATACGGCGTCAAGATCCAGCCGACCGGCGTGGTGTCGGGACGATATGCCCTGGTCACCGGCGCCTCGGCCGGGAGCGTCGCGAACAGCAACGATCTCGACGGCCGGTCGACGGTGCGGAGCGTCCCGATCGCGCTCCCGACCACGCCGGGTGACCTGTCGTTCCGATATGTCTTCGCCCACGGCCCGAGCTCGGCCGACGACACGCTCCAGGTCTTCGTCGAGGACGAGGCGAAGAACCGGACGCTCGTCTGGTCGATCGCCGGCGATTCGAGCGTGAAGGCCGCGCAATGGGTGCGCGCCGCCGTGCCGATGACCGATTGGGCCGGCCAGAACATCCGGATCGTCATCCAGGCGACCGACGGCGGCACGAACAGCCTCGTCGAGGTCGTCGTGGACGACGTTCGGATCGAGCGCGCGACCGGCTGACCGCGCCGCCGGGGCTCGCCAGCCCCGGGGAACTGCCCGCGGACCGAGGGCGTCAGGGGCCGCAACCGCCGGCCGTCTGGGGCCGGCCAGCCCCGGAGGGCGATGCCATGCGGCACGGACGGCGCCTCGGTCGGGTGGGACTCGGCCTTTCGACGGCACTCGTCGGACTCTTCCTCGCGGCAACCCCGATCCTCGCCTGTGGCGGACTGATCGGCCCGAACGGAGCGGTGAACCTCCTCAGGACGTCGACGCTGGCCGCGTACCACGACGGCGTCGAGCACTACGTCACGGCGTTCGAGTTCGCCGGCGGCGGTGGGGCGTTCGGCTCGATCACCCCGCTTCCCGGGATCCCGTCGAGCGTGGAGAAGGGCGGCGACTGGACCCTCCAGCGACTCGTCCGCGAAACGACCCCCGCGTTCTTGCGGGAAGCGGCCGTCCCCGCGGCGTCCGCCTCGGCGGACGCGATCGAGCTCCAGAAAGTCCGCATCGACGCCCTCGATCTCACGGTCCTCCAGGGCGGCTCGGCGGCGATCGGTGCCTGGGCGAAGGACCATGGCTTCCGGCTCCCACCCGACGCGCCCGAGGTCCTCGACTTCTACGCCCAGCGCAGCCAGATCTTCCTCGCCGCCGCGTTCGATGCGGACGCCGCGAAGGGCCGCGGCCAGCAGGTGGGCGACGGGACGCCCGTCCACATCACGATCCCAACCGACAACCCGTGGGTCCCGCTCCGGATCCTCGCCCTCGGCAAGACGGCCAACGAGACGGTCCAGGCCGATGTCTACCTCCTGACCGACCGCGCGCCGGCACTCCTCCCCGCCCCCACCGGCGAGAACGGGATCCGGCTCGACGTCCAGCAGGCGGCGAGCGCGAGCCTCCTGGACGACCTCCGAGCCGATCGCGGCATGGCCTGGGTCCCGACATCGGGCTGGCTGACGAAGATCGCGGTCGATTCGACCGCGGCGCAACTCGGCTACGACCTCGCGATCGACGCGTCGGGTGCCGGGAGACCGTCTGCGATCGATGCCGGGTTCACGATGCCCGGCGCCATCGTCCCCGCGTCACCGGTCGATCTGAGCCGGCTCTTCCTGGCGCTCGGGTTCGTCGGACTCGGGATCGCCGGCGTCGGGCTGATGGCCCGGGCTCGGCCGGCGGGCGGGCGCCCGGTCGGCTGGTAGCCGGCCGACCGTCCGGACGAGCGCGGTGACGCGATGACGCGGCGACGGACGATCGCGACGCTCGGGATCGGGCTGGCGATCGCGGCCACGGCTGCGATCGCCGCCGCGGTCGTCGCCCGGACCCGCGACCCGATCGTCATCCCGATCACGATCCACTACTCGCACTTCGATCCTGCGACGGTCCGCGTCCCCGCGGGCCTGCCGATCACCTTCGTGATCACGAACACCGATCCGATCGATCACGAGTGGATCGTCGGCGACGCGGCGACCCACGAGCGCCACCGGACGGGAACCGAGCCCGTCCACGACGCGCGCCCGACGGAGATCACGATCCCGGCCGGGACCGAGCGCCGGACGACCGTGACGTTCGCGGCGCCCGGCAGCGAGCTGTTCATCTGCCACCTGCCGGGTCACGAGGCGTACGGCATGGTCGGGACGGTCGTCATCACGCCCTGACGGGGCTCGATCCCGGCTGACGCCACCCTCGAGCTCGACGCCGAGGGTGGGCAGGTCTCCCCGCGGCTCGTCCGTCGCGGGCTCTGGAGCGAGTCCCCCGGGACGCCGCGGGGCATCGTCACAGTCTGCT
The DNA here is from genome assembly GCA_035688935.1 of Candidatus Limnocylindrales bacterium. GTDB lineage: Bacteria > Chloroflexota > Limnocylindria > Limnocylindrales > CSP1-4 > CF-46. Next base: position 2,716 of record DASSMI010000307.1, read on the forward strand.
C
>DASSMI010000308.1:0-9026 GCA_035688935.1 Candidatus Limnocylindrales bacterium
CTAACCCGCGGCGTCCTCGCGCTCGGTCTCGGCGAGCTTCTTCCGGTTCGTCTCGCGCGTTCGCATCAGGTCGCTCCGGCCCACCTCGGGGGACGGGTTCGGGTTCCGTCGCGGGCGCCCGGTCGCCTTCGCCTGCGCACGTGCCTCGGCCCGCCCGGCCTGGCGGGCGGCGATCGTCGCCTCGTAGCCTTGCTCGGTCGGGAGGTAGTAGCGTCGGTCGACGAGCTCGTCCGGCAGGTATTGCTGCTCGACGTCGGCGCCCTCGAACTCCTGTGGATAGCGGTAGCCCACGCCGATCCCGTGGTGCTTCATCCGCCGGTCGCCGGCGTTCCGGAGGTGGAGGGGAACCGGCAGCGAGCCGCGCGCCTCGACGTCGCCGGCCGCCGCCCAGTAGGCCAGCCCCGAGCGGTTCGACTTCGGTGCGGTGGCGATGTAGGTCGCGGCCTGGGCGAGGGCGTACTGGGCCTCCGGCAGGCCGACATGGTCGAGGGCGGCCGCGGCCGCGACGGCGACCTGGAGCGCGCGCGGGTCGGCATTCCCGACGTCCTCGGACGCGCTGATGATCAGCCGCCGGGCGATGAACCGCGGGTCCTCGCCCGCGGCGATCATCGACGCGAGCCAATAGAGCGCCGCGTCGGGATCGTTCCCGCGGAGGCTCTTGATGAACGCCGAGACGGTGTCGTAGTGGCCGTCGCCGGCCCGGTCGTAGGCGAGGACCCGTTGCTGAGCGGCCCCTTCGACGTCGTCGAGGCTGGGTGAGACCCGCCCGGTGGCGTCGCGCCGTCCTTCGGCCTCGGCGAGCGCGACGGCGCCCTCCAGCACGTTCATCGCCGTCCGCGCGTCGCCGCCGGCGAGGGAGATCAGGTGGTCGAACGCGGCGTCGTCCACCGCCACGCCACCCTCCGGCCCGAGCACGCCCGCGAGGCCGCGCTCCTCGTCCGCGAGCGCCCGCCGGACGACCGTCGCGACCTCCTCGTCCGACAGGCTGTCGAGCCGCCAGATGCGCATCCGCGAGAGGAGCGCGGAGTTGACCTCGAAGTAGGGGTTCTCGGTCGTCGCCCCGATGAGCGTGATCGTGCCGTCCTCGACGTGGGGCAGGAGGGCGTCCTGCTGGGCCTTGTTGAAGCGGTGGATCTCGTCGAGGAACAGGACGGTCCGCTGCTGGTTGAGGGCCAGCCGGTCCTGGGCCGCAGCGATCGTCGATCGGACGTCGGCAACGCCCGACATCACCGCCGACAGGGAGACGAACTCCGCCCCGATCTCTGCGGCCAGCAACCGGGCGAGGCTCGTCTTGCCGGTGCCGGGCGGTCCCCACAGGAGCGTCGAGCTCAGATGACCGCGGGCGACGCTCCGGCGCAGCGGGCCGCGCTCACCGACGAGATGCTCCTGGCCCACGAACTCGGACAGGCTGCGCGGCCGCATCCGGGCCGCGAGCGGCTGGCGCTCGGGCGGCGGCTGGAACAGGGCTTCGGGCTTCGCGCCACCGGCCCGGGGACGTACGGACGGCATCGCGGCCAGTCTACGAGGCGCCGCGCGCCCGATGCCCCGGAGCTCGGGCGCGAGCGTGCAGGCGCCGGGAGGTGGACCCCACGTTGCCCGACCGCACCGGTGATCTCCCGACAGAAGCCCTCAACCGGAACCCTCACGTATCATGACCGACCTCATCCGGAATCGTCCGCAGACCTTTGGGGGAACGCTGTCTTGCCAGTGAACTCGTCCGCGCCTTCCGTCCGCGCTCGAATCGTTCTCGCCGCGGCCCTCGTCCTGGCGTCGATCGGGTCCGCGGCCATCCCCGCGGCGGCGGCGACCCCGGTCACCGCCGGCTACCGCGACTTCAGCTACTTCATCGCGGCCGGGGCCGATGACGCCACCGCGAGCACCGCACAGAGCAAGCTCTGGTACCAGGACGGCTACTGGTTCGGCGACCTGTTCGACCCGTCGGGGGTCCAGGCGACGTTCCGGATCTTCCGGTTCAACTGGGCCACCCAGGACTGGGTCAACACCGGCGTCAGCATCGACGATCGCAATCGATCGCACGCCGACGTCCTCGCCGTCGGCAACAAGCTCTACGTCGCGTCGTCCCATCGGACGGGCGACGTTCGCTTCTACTCGTTCACCTACAACGCGACGAGCCACACGTACGCGAAGGACGCCGGCTTCCCGAAGACCCTCGCGAACACGGCCACCGGCACGGGCTACGCGACGCTCGCGCGCGACGCGGGCGGGCGGCTCTGGATCGTCTTCACCCAGAAGACCGCAACGGTCGATCAATCGAACGTCGAGTTCGCGACGTCGTCGGACGGCGGCGCGACGTGGTCGACGCCGGCGGTGCTTCCGACGGCGGACAGCACCGTCCATGACGAGGACCTCGCCGTCGTCTCGCCCGTCACCACGAGCGCGGGCCCCGGCGTCGGCGTCATGTGGAGCGATCAGGACGCCGGCGACGAGGCGTTCTACTTCTCGGCGCACCTGAACGCGAATGCCGTCGGGGCGTGGCAGCCCAAGGAGACGGCGTACGGCGGGTCCGGGACGAAGGGCGCCGACAACCACATCAGCGCGAAGACCGATCTCGCGGGCAACTTCCTCGCGGCGGTCAAGACGGCCAAGGGTGGCGCTGCCGATCCGAGCATCGTGGTCCTGCGGCGGACGGTCGCCGGATCGTGGGAGGCGCACACCGTCGCGACGCACAATCTCGACGCGACGAGGCCGGTCCTCGTCGTCAATCCCGTCGCGAACCGTGCGGACGTGTTCGTCACGTCGCCGACCCTCGCCGCGGATGGGGCGCAGTCGATCTATCGCCGCTCCGCGCCGCTCACGACCCTCGACTTCGGCACCCCGGCCCTCGGGACGCTCACGATCTCGAGCGCGTCGGACCCGCAGGTCAACGACGCCACATCGACCAAGCAGCCGATCGGCCGCGGCTGGGGTGAGCTCGTCGTCGCGGACGACATCACGACGCTGCGCTACCTCCACGCCTCGATCGCGGCGCCGGACGTCGACCCGTTGCGGCAGGCGTACTACGTCCGCAGCACGATGGGCTCCACGACGGCGTTGACGAAGCTCCAGTGGTCTGCCGCGGATCCCTGGGGGATCGCTCGCTACCGGCTCTACTACTCCACGACGAGCGCCACGGGCCCGTGGACGCAGATCGCGCTGCCGAGCGCGCTGTCGACCACGATCACCCGCTCCCTCGCGATCTCGCGAACGTACTGGTTCAAGACCGAGGCGCTCGACAAGAAGGGCGTCGTCTCGACGCGCGTGACCCCGTTGAAGCTGACCCGCGTGCAACAGACGTCGACGTCCATCCTCTACAGCGGCACCTGGCGGACGTCGTACAACACGTACGCGTCGGGTGGGTCGCTCAAGTACACGACCGCGCTGAACGCGAGCGCCAGGTACACGTTCGTCGGCAGGAGCATCGGCTGGGTGGCGTGGACCGGGCCGGGTCGTGGGATCGCCCGGGTCTACGTCGACGGCGCGCTCATCTCGAAGATCGACCTGCGGACGTCGACGAACATGGCCCGCCGGATCGTGTTCTCGCGAACCTGGTGGTCGTCGGGGACGCACACGGTCAAGATCGTCCTCGTCGGCGCGGCGGGTCGCCAGCGGATGGACCTCGACGCGTTCCTCGTGGGCAGCTGACGCCGCGGCTGGACCAGACCGAGACGCCCCGGACCGATGGCCCGGGGCGTCTTGCCGTCACGGTCGATGTCATCGGTGCCCGGGCCGCCCACCCGGGCCTCGGGGATCAGAGCGTGAAGAGGTGCATCCCGTTGACGAGGACCTCGAGCACGGCAAGGATCGCGATCAGGAATCCGCCGACGATGGCGATCCGGCGGACGTCGCGCCGGACGTAGGCGTACTCCTCGGCCGCCCGGACGCCGAGCGGCGTCGAGCTGTAGCGGACCCCGACCGCGTTCGGCTCGGCCGGGCTGGTCTCACGGCCCCGATCGCGAACCCGCCGCGTGTCCTCGGCCGCCTTCTCCTCGGCGACGATCGCGGCTTCGAGCTCGGCGGCGCGGAGGAGCTCGTCACGGGTCAAGCCGCCGGGCTTCGTCCCGGCGGGCCGCGCCGGCGGGCGCTGGAGCGGCCGGCGCTGGCCGGGACGGGCGGCGAGACGTGAGCGCTTGGCCATCGGGTCGTGCTGCCTCGGATGGGTTCGGTGGTCGCGGCGGAGGATAGCATCGTGCGCTCGCGCGCCGGTCGTCACTCCCCGGCTCGCGATGCGCGCACGCGCCCGGTTGGCGTGATCGGGCGTGAAGTGCCACCTGCTAGACTCGGCCCGCCCGTGGCCCCGGAGGTCCGGGCGACCGGAGGACCGAGCGATCGACCTGAACGCCGCCGTCGCGCCCTACCTCGGAGCGGCGATCGTCGGCCTCGGCGTCGCGGTGCTCCTCCTCGCGATCCTCGCCCTGCTCCAGGCGCGGCGGATCGGCCGCCTCCGCCGCCGGATCGACGGCCTGACGCGCGGCGTCGAGGGTCAGAGCCTGGATGCCGTGCTCCACGCCCATCTCGACAAGGTGATCGCGGTCGGCCGCGAGCTCGACGTCCTGTCGGCCCGCTCGGCCGTGCAGGAGGCCGTCGGGCGGCGATCGATCCAACGCGTCGGCCTCGTTCGCTTCAACCCGTTCGAGGACACCGGCGGAAACCAGAGCTTCGCGATCGCCCTGATCGATGGCGCCGGGTCGGGGGTCGTCGTCAGCAGCCTCCACTCGCGGACGGGGACGCGCGTGTACGCGAAGGCGGTGACCGACGGCCGAGCGGACGGCGCGCTCTCACAGGAGGAGACGGATGCGCTCGGACGGGCGCTCGCGACGCCTCCACCCGCTTCACCGGGGGGTCGTCCGACGGGCCGCGACCGCATCGCCGGGCCGGCCTGACAGCCTAGGTGTCACGGGGTCGTTCGATGCTCCGCTCATGGCACCCGACCCGATTCCAGCGACCGAGGTGAATCGATCCCGAAGCCGGCGAGAGCCGGTGCCGCTCGAACAGATCCCGGTCTGGGAGGGGTTCGGACCATTCGCCGCGGAGCCCGTCACCGGCGATCCGCCGGCGGGGCTCGATGCCCTCCTCGGCGGGCTCAATCCCGAACAGCTCCGCGCGGTCACGCACGGCGAGGGTCCGCTCCTCGTGGTCGCCGGTGCCGGGACCGGCAAGACCCAGGTCATCACGCGTCGGATCGCCTGGCTGATCGCCACGCGGCGCGCGAAGCCGTCGGAGATCCTCGCGCTGACCTTCACGGAGAAGGCCGCCGCCGAGATGCAGCTGCGCGTCGACCAGCTCGTGCCGTACGGGTACACGGATTCCACGATCGGCACCTTCCACGCCTTCGGCGATCGGCTGATCCGCGACTACGCCCTGGAGCTGGGCCTTCCGACTGACGTCCGCGTGCTCAGCCGCGCCGAGACGGTGATCTTCCTGCGCGAGCACCTGTTCGCGTTCGAGCTCGAGCGCTACCGGCCGCTCGGCGATCCGACGCGATTCCTCGCCGCGCTCGCGGCGCTGTTCAGCCGCTGCAAGGACGAGGACGTCTCGCCCGACGCGTACGCGGCGCACGCGGGACGGCTCGAGCTCGCGTCCGCCGCGGCGCCCGACGACGCGGCGCTCGCGGACGACGCAGGCCGTCAGCGCGAGCTGGCGACGGCCTATGCCCGCTACCAGGAGCTGCTCGCCGAGAACGGCTGCATCGACTTCGGTGACCAGGTCGCCCTCGCCCTGCGCCTCGTCCGGACGTCGCCCACGGCGCGGGCCGAGGTCCAGCGGCGGTTCCGGTTCGTCCTCGTCGACGAGTTCCAGGACACGAACCGGGCGCAGTCCGAGCTCGTGGAGATCGTCGCGGCGGGCCATCACAATCTGACGGTCGTCGGCGACGACGATCAGTCGATCTACCGGTTCCGGGGCGCCGCGATCAGCAACATCCTCGGGTTCCGTGACCGGCACCGAGACACGCGGACCGTGGTGCTCCGGCGGAACTATCGCTCGCGGCCCGACATCCTCGAAGCCGCCCATCGCCTGATCCAGTTCAACGACCCGGATCGCCTCGAGATCCAGGCCGGGATCAGCAAGCGGCTCGTCGCCGAGCGGGGACGCACGGGCTCGGCCCAGGTCGTCCGCCTCGAGACGCACCCGTCGACGCATGACGAGGCCGACCGGCTGGCGTCCGAGATCCGCGACCGCGTCGCGTCGGGCACGCCGCCTCGCGACATCGCGGTGCTCGTCCGCGCGAACGGCCAGGCCGATCCGATCCTTCGGAGCCTCGACGCGGCCGGTGTGCCGTGGCGGTTCTCGGGGGTGTCGGGGCTCTACGCGCGACCGGAGGTCCGTCGCCTGCTCGCGTTCCTGCGGGTCATCGCGGACCTCGGATCGTCGGTCGATCTCTACGGCGTCGCGACCGGCGAGCCGTACCACCTCGGCGGCGAGGACCTCACCGCGATCGTGAACAGCGCCCGACGCCGGAATCGGACCCTCTGGGACGTCCTCGAGGAGCTCGACCGCCAGCCCGGGATCCTCCGGATCGGGCCGGCGTCGCGGGCCGCGGCGGGACGGCTCGTCGCCGATCTCCGCGGCCTTTCCGAGATGGCGCACGAGCGGCCGGCGGCCGAGGTGCTGTACGCCTTCCTCCGGACCACCGGGACCTTCACGCGATTGGCCGGGGAGACGAGCGTGACCGCAGAGGAGCAGCTCCGGAACGTGGCGCGGCTGTTCGAGATCGTCCGGAGCCAGTCGGCGCTGTTGGCGGACGATCGCGCGACGTTCGTCGCACGCCATCTGCAGACGCTGATCGAGGCAGGCGACGATCCGGCGACGGCTGATCTGGATCCCGACGCGGACGCCGTAGCCGTCCTCACCGTGCACAAGGCGAAGGGGCTCGAGTTCCCGATCGTCTATCTGCCCGGGCTCGTCGCGGGACGGTTTCCGATCGCGAGCCGCCGGGATTCCCTCGGTCTCCCGGCCTCGCTCGTGGACGCGGTCGCGGGGACCGACGAGGAGATCCAGCTGCGGGAGGAACGACGGCTGTTCTACGTCGCGATGACGCGCGCCCGGGACGAGCTCGTGCTGTCCCACGCCGTCGACGACGGCACGGCCGGTTCGCGCCGCGTCTCGCCGTTCGTCCTCGAGGCGCTGGATCGGCCGCCGTCGACCGACCGCGTCGGCCGGGCGGCGACCGCCGCGGAGCGGATCGAGGCGGCCGCGGCCGCCGTGCCCGCGTCCACGGACGCGCGTGACGCGCCACGGACGGGCACCGAGCCACTCGTCCTGTCGTTCTCCGGGATCGACGCTTACCTGTCCTGCCCGCTGAAGTACAAGCTCGGGCACGTCGTCCGTGTCCCGGTGCCGGCGCACCACGCGATGGTCTACGGCGCAGCGCTGCACCGAGCCGTCCAGGAGTTCCATCGGCGCCATGCTCGCGGCGAGGTGATGTCGGAGGACGAGCTCGTCGAGGCGTTCGAGGCGGCGTGGTCGAACGAGGGCTTCCTCTCCCGTGACCATGAGGACGCTCGGTTCGACGCCGGTCGCGAGACGCTCCGACGGTTCCGCGCGGCGCAGCTCGAGGACGGCGCGGTCATCCCTGCCTACGTCGAGCGGGAGTTCAGCTTCAGCCTCGCGGGCGACCGGATCCGTGGCCGGTGGGATCGCGTCGACATCGAGCCCGCCGGCGACGCGGCCGGCCCACCGGCGGACTCGACACCCCATGCCGACACGATCGCGCCCACGCTCGAGCTGACGGGACGCGAGCGGGTGACGATCACCGATTACAAGACGAGCGATGTCCGCGACCACGGCAAGGCGCGCCAGCGAGCCCGGGAGTCGCTGCAGCTCCAGATCTATGCGATGGGGTACGAGGCCGCGACCGGCCGGCTCCCCGACCAGGTCGCGCTGCACTTCCTCGACACGGGCGTGACGGGTCGCGTGGACGTCGATCCGAAGCGATTGGCGAAGGCCCGCGAACGGATTGCGACCGCGGCGGCCGGCATCCGAGCGCACGCGTTCGAGGCGCGGCCGGATCGCTCGACCTGCGGGTTCTGCCCGTTCAAGGCGATCTGCCCGTCGAGCGTCGCGACGTGACGGATGCGCTCCGAGACGTCGAAGCGGTCACCTTCGACTTCGGGAACACGCTCGTGGCGGTCAGTCGCGACGGGCTGCGAGCGGTCGTCGACCACACGGCATCCGGCGTCGTCGAGGCCGACCCGCGGATCGATCGGGCCGCGTTCCTCCGCCTCTGGGGCGAGGAGCGCGAGCGGCAGTTCCGCGAGGAGGTGCCCCAGTTCCGGGAGGTCGACCTCGCGGAACGCCTCGTCCGGGTCTACGCCCGGCTGCGCGGGATGACGCCGCCGCCGGCCGACGAGCGCTGGGACCAGGAGGCTGCGGCTTCGCTGTCGGACCCGGCCGAGGTCGACCGCGCCGTCGAGCTCTACAGCCGGGCGTTCGTCGCGGGCCTGCGGCCGATGCCCGGCGCCGGCGAGCTGCTCCGGACGCTCGCCGTCGATCGCTCGGTGGCGATCCTGTCGAACTGGCCGCTCGCCGCGACGGTCGATCGCTATGCCGAGGCCCACGGCTGGACGGACGTCCTGGCCGCGATCGTCGTGAGCCAGCGGGTCGGCACGATCAAGCCGCATCCCGCGATCTTCGAAGCGGCGCGGGTGGCCCTCGGCTCGCTGCCCGCGGCGGCGATCCTCCACGTCGGGGACGACTGGGCGGCCGATGTGGTCGGCGCGCTCGACGTCGGGTGGAGGGCGGCCTGGCTCCGGGCCCGGCCGGACGATTCGCCGCTGCCGTCGAGCGAGCGTGCCGGTCCCCACGAGGCCGACGTCCAGATCGATGACATCCGCGAGCTCGTGCCGCTGCTGGGGGGACGGCGTCGGACGTCGGAACGCGGTCCAGCACGGAGTGCCGCCGCGCGATAGGGCATTCGCCCGAATGGGCTCCGCGCCCCCGCGGTGCCAGCATGCACGGCCTGCTGTTGTGGCGGGGGGACGACGATCCCTCTTCGGGGCACGGGAGGAACGATCGCCGATGGGCGGCGC
>DASSMI010000309.1:0-2091 GCA_035688935.1 Candidatus Limnocylindrales bacterium
CGCGATCTCGATCATCTCGCGGGTGATGTTGGACTGGCGGACCTTGTTGTAGGCGAGGGTCAGGTCCTCGATGAGCTCCTCGGCGTTCTCGGTCGCGTTCTTCATCGCGACCATCCGGCTCGACTCCTCGCTGGCCTTGCCTTCGAGGACCGCCTGGAACAGGCGCGTCGCGACGTAGCGTGGCAGGAGCTGCTCGAGGACGGCCGCCGGGCTCGGCTCGAAGATGAACTGGTGGCCCGGGATGCCCTCGGTGTCCTCGCTCGGGACGATCGGCAGGAGCTCGTCCATGGACGGCTTCTGGCTGAGCGTCGAGACGAAGTGGCTGTAGATGATGTCGACGCGGTTCACCTTCCCGGCGAGGTAGTCCTCGCTGATCAGCCGCGCCAGCGGCAGGACGTCGGCGAACGAGGGGCGATCGCCGAAGCCCTCGAAGTGGGCCTCGAGCGGGACGCGGGCGCGACGCATCGCGTCGCGCCCCTTGCGGCCGACGGTCGCGACCGTCAGGTCGCCGCCCGATTCGGTGATCTGCTGGGCGGCGAACCGGATCGCGTTCGTGTTCAGCGCGCCGGCGAGTCCGCGGTCCGTCGTGATCAGCACGATCAGCCGCTTTCCGCCCTCGCGGCGGACGAGCAGCGGATGGTCCTCGCCGCCGAGGACGCTGGCCAGGTCGGCGAGGACCTCGTCGAGCTTCTCGGCGTACGGGCGCGAGGCGAGCGTCGCCTCCTGGGCGCGCTTCAGCTTCGACGCAGCCACGAACTGCATCGCCCTCGTGATCTGCTTGATATTCCTGGAGGACTGGATCCTCCGGCGGATATCGCGCTGGCTCGCCATCTAGATCCCGCTCCGCGCGCGCGCTCGCCGCGTGTCCCGCGCGGCGGGCATTCCGACGCCCGAACCGGTCGTCGGCCGCGCCATGAGCGCCGTCAGCGGCTCGGTGTCCGGCGCGCCGGGCCAGATGACGCTCGACGTGGCGCGTCGGCGGGTCGCGCGTGCCCTCGGCCGCTCGTCTTCCCGCGCGGCGGGACGCGAGCTGGTCGGACGGCGAACGCGGCCACTGAACATCGCGGACATCGTCGAGACCGACACTAGTCGGCGAACGTCTGCCGGTACGAGTCGATCGCCTGATCGAGCTCGGTGCGGAGCTCGTCGGTCAGGTTCTTCGTCTCGCCGAGGCTCTTGAGGATGTTCGGGTGCTCGGTGTCGAGGAACCGGTAGAAGCCGGATTCCCACGCCCGGACCTTGGGCGTCGGGACGTCGTCGAGCTTGCCCTTCGTGGCCGCATAGAGGATCGCGACCTGGTTCTCGACCGGGAGCGGCTCGTACTGCGGCTGCTTGACGATCTCCGAGAGCTTCTCGCCCCGCGTCAGCTGGTCGCGGGTCGCCTTGTCGAGGTCGGACGCGAACTGGGCGAACGCGGCGAGGCTGCGGTACTGCGCGAGGTCGAGCTTCAGCGGCGCCGCGACCGACTTCATCGCCTTCGTCTGGGCCGCCGAGCCCACGCGCGACACCGAGATGCCGATGTTCAGCGCGGGCCGCTGGCCGGCGTTGAACAGGTCGGTCTCCAGGAAGATCTGGCCGTCGGTGATCGAGATGACGTTCGTGGGGATGTACGCCGACACGTCGCCGGCCTGCGTCTCGATGATCGGCAGCGCCGTGAGCGAGCCGCCGCCGTTCTCCTCGTTCAGGCGCGCGGCGCGCTCCAGGAGCCGGCTGTGGAGGTAGAAGACGTCGCCGGGATACGCCTCGCGGCCGGGCGGCCGGCGGAGCAGCAGGGCCATCTCGCGATACGCCCAGGCGTGCTTGCTGAGGTCGTCGTACACGCACAGGGCGTCCTTGACGAGGCCCTGGCCCTCGACCTCGACGCCGTTCTCCATGATCTCCTCGCCGAACGTGACGCCGGAGTACGGGGCGAGGTACTGGAGCGGCGCGGGGTCCTCCGCGCCGGCGACGACGACGATCGTGTGCTTCATCGCGCCGTGCTGCTCGAGGACGGCCACCGTCTGGGCGATCGTCGAGAGCTTCTGGCCGATCGCGACGTAGATGCACACGAGGCCCTTGCCGGTCTGGTTGATGATCGTGTCGATCGCGATC
>DASSMI010000310.1:0-6394 GCA_035688935.1 Candidatus Limnocylindrales bacterium
GACGAAGGGAACGGCGGGTCGGACGAGCGTGAGGCGGCCCATCGCGAGCAACGGCAGCGCGACGAACACGGCGCCGCCGAGCCTTGCCGGCAGGAGCGACCAGACGATCGGCAGCGTCGCGCCCAACCGGCCCGTCGCGTACAGGTTGATCCCGAAGCAGGCGACCGCGGCGAGCGCGAACGGGATCGCGGAGCCGTCCGCGCTCGGCGGATGCGACTCCGCGGCCAGGCCGCCGGGCTCCGCGGCGGCCCCTTCCTCGTCGTCACCGGCGGCCGACGCGAGGACGACTCCTCCGGCGAGCGCGCCGAGGACGACGACGGCTCCGATCGCGAGCTGCTCGCCGAAGACGATCGAGATCACCGCCGCCGTGGCCCCCTCGGTCGCGAGGATCGACGCGATGACGGCCACCTTGCCTCGCTGGAACGCGACGTACGCGAGGAGCAGTCCCACGACGTTCGCGGCGCCCGAGATCACGAGAAGGAGGAGCGCCTCGCCGGTCAGGTCTGCACCGCCGCCCCAGAGGATCGTCGCCGGCACGGACAGCGCCGTCCCGATGAGCATCACCCAGCCGAGCGTCGCCCACGCGCCGATCGCCCGCGATGCGCGGGCCGATGCCATCGAGGAGGTCGCCCAGCACAGGGCGGCGCCGAAGCCGCCGAGGATCGCAAGCACGGTCGCGAAGTCTGCCAGACGGCCCTCGCCGGCGATTCGCTCGTGCGACGAGCGACTGCGACGACGGCCCGCGCGACCGCGCGGCCGACGGTCGTGGGGTGAGCGACTCTGACAGCTCCGCTCGTGCCGCGAGCGACTCGCCGCTCCTCGATCGCTGCGCGAGCAGGCGCAGCGTGTCGGTCGTCCAGGGCGCCGCGGTTGCTCGTCCGGCGAGAAGTCCGCTCCAGCCGCGTCTCCGGTTCGCCTCGGCCGGGAGTGGCGGCCCGGAGGCTCCACCTGCTACCATCCGCGTTCGGCTCGGCACCCTTCCGCCGAGATCGCCGCTGACACGGCCCACCCGCCAACCCACGTTCGAAGAGGTTCGATCCCTTGGCCAAGACGCCCCGCACCTGGTCGGGCGCCCGGACGCCGTCGGGCTTGAAGCGCGTCCGTCAGGCCGAGCGCCGGCGCGACATCCTTCAGCCGCGGCGGAGCGCCGCGAAGACGTTCGTCGCTTCCGCCCTCAGTGTCGCGACCCACGACGCCGATCCCGAGACGGCCGCCCGTGCCCTCGCCGAGGCCCATGCGGCCCTCGACCGCGCGGCGAAGGTCGGCGCGATCCATCCGAACGCGGCCGCGCGCCGCAAGTCGCGCCTGACGCTGAAGTTCAACGCCGCGACCGGTGGCGCTGCGGTCCAGACGACCGGCCGCGTCGTGAAGACGACCTCGAAGGCCCAGGCCGCGAAGGCCGCGAAGACCCGGATCGCGCTCGGCAAGGCGACGAAGGCGAAGGGCGCGCAGACCGCCGCCGGCAAGGCCCGCGCCGCCGTCTCCAAGACGGCCCGAGCCGAGGCCGCGGCGGCCTCGACCCCGGCGACGACCGAGACCACGAAGCCGACCGCCAGGACATCGACCGCCAAGACGGCCGCGAAGTCGACGACGACGAAGGCGACCGCGGTGAAAACCGCGACCGCCAAGAAGGCTCCCGCGAAGAAGCCTGCCGCGAAGAGCTAGTCGCTCCGAGCCCCGCTCGACGACAGACGCCCCGGAGCGATCCGGGGCGTTCGCATGTCCGCCGCAGGAGTCGTCAGGCGATCGGCGGCGCGCTGGTCCGGACGACGCCGCCCGGTGTCCGTGTCTTCGGTCCGAACGTCCCGAACAGGACCCCGCCGCCCAGGCTTCCGAGGATCGTCAGGACGAGGACGGTCTCGGCCGACGCAGCCTGCTGGCCCCAGTAGAACCCGGTGAAGCTGCTGGCGTCGGTGATCCCGGCTGCGGTCAGCTCGGCCGCGTGGTCGACCTCGTACCGCGCGAAGACGCAGCCGCCTCCGGCCTCGCAGAACGGCGGGATCGGCTGAAGGGTCTCCGGGTCCGCACGGTTGAACGTCGGATAGCCGTTGTCGGCGAAGAAGAACAGCCCCTTGACCGCGAGGAGCAGGGCGGCCAGGGTCAGCCCGGTCGCGACGCCGGCGAACAGGGCGTTCGCGACGATCCGGCCCCACGGCCCGCCGCGGCGATCGCTCCGCTGGTTCGCGTAGTAGCCGATGAGGAGCCCGGCCGGGAGCGCGAGCAGCCAGTAGATCGGCTCGATCGGGATGACGAGGAGGAAGCTCACGCCGATCGTCACCGCCATCCCGATGCCGACGTATGCGGCGGTGAGCGCGCCGCGGTCGACGAACCGCCTCACGAGCCGGCGCCCACCTCGACGGCGGCGCGGGTGGGACCCGCGGCCCTGCGACCCAGGGCGGCGCGGCCCAGGTAGACGGCACCGTCACCGAGCTCGCCCTCGATCCGGAGGAGCCGGTTGTACTTGGCGACGCGCTCGCTGCGCGATGGTGCGCCGGTCTTGATCTGGCCGGTGCCCATCGCGACGACGAGGTCCGCGATCGTCGTGTCCTCGGTCTCGCCCGAGCGGTGCGACACGATCGCCGTCCAGCCGGCCCGTCGGGCAAGGGCGATGGCCTCGATCGTCTCGGTCAACGTCCCGATCTGGTTCAGCTTGATCAGGACGCTGTTCGCGGCGTCACCCTGGATCGCCCGCTCGATCCGCTCGGTGTTCGTGACGAGCAGATCGTCGCCGACGAGCTGGATGCGGTCGCCCAGCCGGCGCGTCATCTCGGTCCAGCCCGCCCAGTCGTCCTCGGCCAGCCCGTCCTCGATCGACACGATCGGGTAGCGGGCACACCAGTCGGCCCACAGGTCGACGAGCTCGCCGGAGTCGAGGGTCCGGCCTTCCTTCGCGAGTTGATAGCGGGTCGTCGCGACGTCGCCGCCGCTCCCCTCCTCCACGAGCTCGGTGGTCGCGGGATCGAGCGCGATCGCGACATCCTCGCCCGGGCGGTACCCGGCCTTCTCGATCGCCCGCAGGATCACCTCGACCGCCGCCTGGTTCGAACCGAGCGACGGCGCGAAGCCGCCTTCGTCGCCCTGCCCGGTCGCGTGGCCCTCGTCCTGGAGGATCGTCCGGAGCGCGGCGAAGATCTCGGCCCCGGCGCGGAGACCCTCCGTGAACGTCGCCGCGCCGACCGGCATGACCATGAACTCCTGGAAGTCGGTCGAGTCCTGCGCGTGCTTGCCGCCGTTGAGGATGTTGAACATCGGCACGGGAAGGACGCGGGCGCCGACGCCGCCGAGGTACCGGTAGAGCGGCTCGTCGTGCGCCGCTGCGGCCGCGTGGGCACAGGCGAGCGAGACGCCGAGGATCGCGTTCGCCCCCAGCTCCGCCTTGTTCGGCGTGCCGTCGAGCTCGCGGAGGAGGGCATCCACGCCGGCCTGGTCCGCGGCGTCCAGGCCCTCGAGCTCGGGCGCGATGCGATCCGTGACGTTCGCGACCGCCTTCAGGACGCCCTTGCCGCCGAACCGGGACATGTCGCCGTCACGGAGCTCGACGGCCTCGTGCGCACCGGTCGAGGCACCGGACGGGACCGCCGCCCGGCCCACCGACCCGTCCGCGAGGAGGACGTCGACCTCGACGGTCGGATTGCCACGCGAGTCGAGGATCTCCCTGGCGTCGATCGTCTCGATGACGGTGTTCATGCCTTCGCCCCCGCGGCGACCGGCTCGCGATCCTGGAGGACGGCGATCCCCGGCAGCTCGCGACCCTCGAGGAATTCGAGCGATGCGCCGCCGCCGGTGCTGATGTGGGTGAACTTGGCGGTGAGACCCTGCTGCTCGATCGCCGCGACGCTGTCGCCGCCGCCCACCACGACCGTCACCCCCCGCTCGGCTCGATCGGCGAGATATCGGGCCACCGCCTTGGTGCCGTGGGCGAACGACGGGATCTCGAACACGCCGAGGGGTCCGTTCCAGAAGACGGTCTTGACGTCGGCGAGCGCCGCTTCGATCGCCGCGCGGCTCTGCTCGCCGAGATCGACGATGTGCCACGACGCGGGGAACTTCTCCGTGCCGACGGTCTTGTACTCGGTCCCTCGCGTGACCTCCTTCGCGATGACGACGTCGATCGGCAGGACGACGCGGACGCCGCCGGCCTCCGCGAGGCCGAGGATCCGCTTCGCGTCGTCGACGCGATCGTGCTCGGCGAGGCTCTTGCCGACCGACTTGCCCTGCGCGAGCAGGAACGTGTTCGCCATCCCGCCGCCGAGCACGAGCAGGTCGATCTTCGTCAGGAGATGCTCGATCACCTTGATCTTGTCGCTCACCTTCGCCCCGCCGAGGATCGCGGCGAACGGCCGCTTCGGATCCTCGAGGAGGTTGCTCAGGGCGTTGATCTCGCGCTCCATCAGGAGCCCTGCGTACGCCGGCAGGATCTTCGCCACACCGACAGTCGAGGCGTGCGCGCGGTGCGCCGTCCCGAAGGCGTCGTTCACGTAGACGTCGGCGTACGAGGCGAGCTGGGCCGCGAACGCCGGATCGTTCTTCTCCTCCTCGGCGTGGAACCGGAGGTTCTCGAGGAGGATCGCCTCGCCGTTCCGCATCCGCTTCACGGCGTCCTCGGTCCCCACCCCGAGCGCGTCGCCGGTCACCGGCACGTTCCGCTGGAGCAGCTGGCTCAGGCGCTGCCCGACGGGTCGGAGGCGAAGGCCGTCCTGGACCTTCCCGTCGGGCCGGCCGAGGTGGCTGGCGAGGATGACCTTCGCGCCCTCGTTCAGGAGCGTCGTGATCGTGGGCAGCGCCGCCCGGATCCGGGAATCGTCGGTGACCTTCCCATCGGCGAGCGGGACGTTGAAGTCGACGCGGACGAAGACGCGCTTGCCAGCGGCGTCGAAGTCGCGAACCGTGAGCTTGTCCATGCTGGGGCCGTCTCCGCGATCGCCGCGCCCTACGCTGCGACCGGCAGCCGAGCTGCCACGAAGCCGATCAGGTCGGCACAGCGGCAGCTGTAGCCCCACTCGTTGTCGTACCAGCTGATCACCTTGACCATCGTCCCGCCGAGGACCATCGTCGAAGCGGCGTCGATGATCGAGGAGCGGCTGTCGCCCTTGAAGTCCATCGAGACGAGCGGGTCGTCGCTCACGCCGAGGATCCCCTTCATCGGTCCGTCGGCTGCGGCCCGGAACGCGTCGTTGATCTCCTCGACGCTCGTCGGGCGCGAGACGTCGGCGGTGAAGTCGACGACGCTGACGGTGGGCGTCGGGACGCGCAGGCTGAAGCCGTCGAACTTGCCCTTGAGGTCGGGGATGACGAGCGCGAGGGCCTTCGCGGCGCCGGTGGTCGTCGGGATGATGTTCTGGCCGGCGGCGCGGGCCCGGCGCGGGTCCTTGTGCGCGACGTCGAGGATCCGCTGGTCGTTCGTGTAGCTGTGGATCGTGTTCATCAGCCCGCGCTCGATCCCGAGCAGGTCGTGGACGACCTTCGCGGCCGGTGCGAGACAGTTGGTCGTGCAGCTCGCGTTGCTGATGACATCGTGCTTGCCCGGGTCGTAAGCAGTCTCGTTCACGCCGAGGACGATCGTGATGTCCTCGCCCTTGGCCGGGGCGCTGATGATCACCTTCTTGGCGCCCGCGGCGATGTGCGCCTTGGCCTTGTCGGCGTCGGTGAAGATCCCGGTGGACTCGAGCACGATGTCCACGCCCAGGTCCCCCCACGGCAGGGCGGCCGGATCCTTCTCCTTGAGGACCTGGATCTCGCGGCCGTCGATGATCAGGGCGTCATCGGTGTGGTCGACGGTGCCCTCGTACGCGCCGTACGTCGAGTCGTGCTTGAACAGCAGCGCGTTCAGCGAGGTCTCGACCAGGTCGTTGACCGCGACGACCTCGACGTCCGGGGTCCGCTCGATCAGCGCCTTGAGGGACTGGCGGCCGATCCGCCCGAAGCCGTTGATCCCGACACGCACTGCCATCGATCCATACCTCCGCGAAAGCGGGCGCCGCGGCACCCGCGGTTGGTCATCCGTGGTCGGGCCGACATCGGCGCGGTCCCCGTGGGGTCGCGCGTGACCCTCGATCTGATGATGTCATCGTACGCTGTCGGGGGACGAGGGCCGTCCGGCCCGCCGGTGGCAGGCCGGTTGCAGTGAGGTTGCAGGCGGGCATGGAACGGCCCCTGCCGATCTCGGCAGGGGCCGTTTGCGTGCTCGAATGCTGAGCGTCAGCCGCCGATCTTGAAGACCTTGCCGCCGCACTTCGGGCAGGTGCCCTGGAGTGCCGGCTTGCCGTTCTTCATCGTGATCTTCTGCGGGTTCTGGACTTCGACCTTCATCTTGTCCTTGACGCAATAGGCTTCGGCCATGGAGCGGGCTCCTCCTCGGTTCAGCGTGGCGTCACGGGAACCCTCGTCCCGTGTC
>DASSMI010000311.1:0-7927 GCA_035688935.1 Candidatus Limnocylindrales bacterium
CCGCCGAGGCAGATCCCGTCGAACGGCAGGGAGGCGATGAAGCGGGTCGATTCGGCCCGCAGGTCCGGCTCCAGCCCGCCCTGGACGATCCCGAACAGGGCCTGGTCACCGCGCGTGTGGGCGCGCAGCGAGCGCTCGGCCCAGCGATGCGTCCGGGCCGTCGCGTCCGAGACGACCTCGCGCGAGGACGAGGGAAACACGGGCTGATCGAACGCCACGGCCACGTCGGAGCCGAGCGCCTCCTGGACCGCGATCGCGTGCTCGGCCGTGAACCGGTGGGTCGAGCCGTCGAGGTGGCTCCGGAACGTCACCCCGTCCTCGTCGACGACGCGCAGATCGCCGAGCGACACCACCTGGAACCCGCCGCTGTCGGTGAGGATCGGCCCGTCCCAGGCCATGAACCGGTGGAGGCCGCCCAGGCGCCGGATCCGCTCGTGGCCGGGCCGCAGGTACAGGTGGTACGTGTTGGCGAGGATGATCGACGCGCCGACGTCCCGGACGTCGTCGGGGCTCAGGGCCTTGACGGTGGCGTTCGTCCCGACGGGCATGAACTGCGGCGTCTCCACGACGCCGTGGGTCAGCTCGAGCCGGCCGAGACGGGCCGCCGTCGAGCCGTCGGATGGCGGCGGGACCTCGACCGTGAAGCGGGCGGCGCCCGTCACTCGCCGGCGGGCTCCGCCGGCGCGTCCCACAGGCTCGGCATGTCGGCATCGCCGCGGCGCGGGGGCGGGATCTCGTAGCCGAGCTTCGCGAGGTGGGCGCGCGCGGCCTCGGTCGCGATCCTGCCCTGCGGCGTCCGGTCGAGGAACCCGAGCCGGAGGAGGAACGGCTCGTAGACGTCCTCGATCGTCTCGACCTCCTCGGCGAGCACGGCGGCGAGCGCCTGGACGCCGACCGGGCCGCTCGCGAACTTCTGGACGATCGCGGCCAGGAGCTTGCGGTCGGTGGAGTCGAGCCCTTCGTCGTCGATCTCCATCTGGCGCATCGCGGCGGTCGCGGTGGCCTCGTCGACCCGGCCGTTCCCGTGGACCTGGGCGTGGTCGCGCGTCCGCTTCAGGAGCCGGTTGACGATCCGCGGCGTCCCGCGGCCGCGCCTGGCGATCGCGCGCGCCGCGGCGTCGTCGATCGGGACGTCGAGGATCCGCGCGCTGCGGTCGACGATCGCCGCGAGCTCGGCCTCGTCGTAGAAGTCGAGCCGGTACGTGGCGCCGAACCGGTCACGGAGCGGCGAGCTGATCCTCCCCGCACGGGTCGTCGCGCCGACGACGGTGAACGGCTTCAGGCTCAGGCGGAGCGACCGCGCCGACGGCCCCTTCCCGATCATCACGTCGAGCGCGTAGTCCTCCATCGCCGGATAGAGGATCTCCTCGACGGCCCGGTTCAGCCGGTGGATCTCGTCGATGAACAGGACGTCGCGCTCCTCGAGCGCCGTGAGGATCGCGGCGAGGTCGCCGGCCCGCTCGACCGCCGGCCCGCTCGTGTACCGGACGTTCACCCCGAGCTCGCGGGCGATGATCGTCGCGAGCGTCGTCTTGCCGAGCCCCGGCGGCCCGTAGAGAAGGACGTGATCGGCCGCCTCTTTCCTCCCCTTCGCCGCGGCGAGGAGCACCGAGAGGTTCGCCTTGACCTCGCGCTGACCGATGTACTCGTCGAGCGTCCTTGGCCGCAGCGCCCCCTCGACGACCCGATCCGACTCGTCGACGAGGTCCGGCGCGAGGATCCGCGACAGGTCGTCGTCCATCCGCCGGAGCGTACCACGAACCCACGCCATTTCGCACGTTTGTTCGACGCGCTACGCACCGCACAGGGCCCTGACGAAAACGAAACCTTTTCGCGGGCTCCGCCGGACAAGGGGAGCGAACGCGGCACGTCGCCGCACGCACGAGGTCCCCGCGATGCGTCGACTCCTCCGGCCGCTCCTGGGTGCGGTTCTCGTCACGCAGCTCCTGACGGTCACCGCGTCTGCCGCGGACCCAGGATCGTTCAAGGGCGTCTGGACGAGCACCGACACCGACGGCAGCTTCCAGATGCTCATCGTCTCGGGCGGCGCGACGCCGTCGGTGACGTTCGAGGACTTCTACGCCTCGGCCTGCGAGCGGTTCGGCGGGCCGGCGACCCACTGGGTGTCGGCCGGTGAAGGGACCGTGGATGGCGACGTCCTGTTCGTCGCGTTCCACAAGAGCGGGTGCGGGTCATTCTCCATCGGGGCGTACGAGGGGGCATGGCTCTACCAGGCCGGTTCTGACACGCTGATCGACAGCGACGACATCGTCTGGACCCGCCTGCGGTGATCGCTTCGCGCGACGGTCGGTGAGATGGATCTCGAACTCGTCCTCCGCGCTCGGGCCGGCGACCACGCCGCGTTCTCCGAGATCGCGGCGCGCGTGATCGGGCGTCTCACCACCGTCGCGCGGGCCATCCTGCGCGACGAGTACCTCGCCCAGGACGCGGTCCAGGATGCGCTCGTGGATGCCTGGCGCGACCTGCGCGGGCTTCGGGATCCCGAACGCTTCGACGCCTGGCTCCACCGGATCCTCGTGCGCGCCTGCCACGTCCGCGCCCGCCGCGAGTGGCGTCGCGATCGCGTGGAGATCACCCTGACGCCGTCGGTGGATCCTCCCGACGCGACGTCGCGCAGCGCCGAGAGCCGCGACCAGATCGAGCGAGCCCTCGCCCGCCTCTCGCCCGAGCACCGCGCCGCGCTCGTCGCGACGTACTTCCTCGACCTCACGCTGAAGGACGGCGCCGCGGCGCTCGACATCCCCCTGAGCACGATGAAGTCCCGGGTACGGCGTGGGTCGGAGCTCCTCCGCGCGGTCCTCGAGGCGGACGAGCGGCTCGACCCCGTTCGCCAGGAGCAGTTCGCATGACCGAGCGGATCGAGCCGGTGGCCGGGCTGCGCGAGTACTACCGCGACCTCGCCCGCGTCGCGCCCGCCGAGCATCAGCTCGCGATCGTTCTCGCGCGGACCGCCGACCTCGCCCAGCGGCCGGCCTGGCGGATGCGGCTGCCGAGGCTGTCGTCGCTCGAGGAGCTCGGGCGACTGTTCCCGCTCCGCTACGCGCTCGTCGCCGTCGCCACGTTCCTGGTCGCCCTCTCGGTGGGCGTCGTGGGCAATCGGAGCGGCTCGCCGTTCGAGGGCCGCTGGACGTCGACGGACGTCGGGGACGGATCGACCCAGATCCTCGACATCAGCGGCGGGGTCGCGCCGGCGGTCCGGTTCGAGGACCGGATGGCATCGGGCTGTGCCGACCATGGCGACCCGTCGGTCGACTTCATCGCTCACGGGACGGCGATCGCAGCGGGTGACCGCCTCGTCGTCGACTATCGCGACGGCGGCGGCTGCACGACCTGGCACGTGCCCGCGTTCACGGTGACGATGACGCTGGATCGCTCGACGGGGACGATGCGCGACCCCGACGGGAACGTGTGGCATCGCGCGCCGTAGCGCACGCCGCGCGCGGCCACGACTGGCCAATCCGTCCGACGGGCAACCGGACGCCGGAGTCGAGCCTAGTCCCGGAGCAGGCTCCGCAGCGCCGCCTTGACGCGATCCTCGAGCGTGCCGCCGATCGTCGCGTCGGCGAGGGCCACCCGGGAAGCCTCGCGCGCCTCCGACATCGAGTAGCCGAGCGCCTGGAGCGCCGCGACGACCTCGGTCTCCGTGGCGGTCGCACCCCTGACCACGCCACCGTCCACGGCCGCAGCCGCCGCGACCCCGGCCGCAGCGACCTTCTCCTTGAGCTCGAAGATGATCCGCTCGGCGAGCTTCTTGCCGATCCCGGGAATCGAGACGAGGACGGCCTGGTCCTGCTGCATGATCGCGAGCTGGAGGTCGGGCGTGGCCCGCGAGCCGACGATCGCGAGCGCGACCTTGGGCCCCACTCCGGTGACCGTCAGGAGGAGGTTGAAGAACCCCAGGTCCTCCGGCGACCGGAAGCCGTAGAGCGCCTGCTGGTCCTCGCGGACGAGATGGTAGGTGTGGAGCTTGATCTGGCCACCCGGCTGGGCGGCGACGAGGATCGCAGGCGCCGCGAAGACGCGATAGCCGATCCCGCCGACCTCGATGACGACCGAGTCCGTCGTGACCGTCCCGACCCGGCCCTCGACCGAGGCGATCACAGGACTGAGTTTCTGTCGGATGACGCCCCGGGCGGCATTCGCCGGCCGGGTGATGCGTGGGACCGCATGGGCCGGTCGAGAATCAGCCTCACACGGCTGACTGCTCCGGCCCCGGGCACCAGCCGCGTGGCCACTGCCGTCCCGGACGTCATCCGGCGAGAACGGGGCCGCGGGACGAGGGACGGACACTCACCGTCGCCGAACCCCGCCCTCGCGCGCCAGCGCCTCTCTCACGGCCCGCTCGTACGGCGAGGAGCCCCGAGCGATCGGCGCGGAAGCCCCGCGATCCAGCACGGACGCCCCGTCCGGCCGCGACGACCGCCCCACCTGCCCCAGCCCGTTCGCGATGCACACGGCGATCGCGAGCGCGTCGGCGGCGTCGTCCGGCGAAGGCACGGCCGCCATCCCCAGCACGAGCGCGACCATCCGCCCGACCTGCTCCTTGTCGGCGGCCCCGTAGCCCGCGACGGCGACCTTCACCTCGTTCGGCGTCGCCTCGCGGACCGGCACGCGCGCCTCGGCGGCTGCCAGCAGCACGACCCCGCGCGCATGACCCACCGCCATCGCGGTCTGGGCGTTCCGCGAGAAGTACAGCCGCTCCACGGCGACCACCCCCGGGGCGTGGGTGGCCACGAGCTCCGCGAGCCCGGAATGGATCGCGAGCAGCCGCTCCCCGAGGGGGAGGTCCGGTGACGTGACGATGACCCCGTGATCGACCGCGCGCAGCCGCGAGCCGGTCCGTTCGACGATTCCGTATCCGAGTGCCGCGGTTCCCGGGTCGACCCCGAGGATGATCACCCGGCGACCTCGGCGAAGACGTCCTCGGGGATGTCGAAGTTCGCGGTCACCCGCTGGACGTCGTCGAGGTCCTCGAGCAGCTCCACGAGGCGCAGCGCCTGGCGCGCCTTCGCGGAGTCCAGCTCGACCGTGTTCTTCGCGATCATCGCGCTCTCGGCCGACTCGACCGGGACGCCGGCGCCCTCGAGCGCCTTGCGAACGGACTCGAGGCCGCCCGGGTCGGTGTAGATCTCGACCGACTCGTCGCCGTCCGTGTCGACGTCCTCGGCGCCGGCATCGATCGCAGTCAGCGCCACCTCGTCCGGATCGACGCCGTCACGCGTCACGGTGATGAGCCCACGCGGCTCGAACTGCCACGCGACCGCGCCCGAGCCGGCCAGCTGGCCGCCGGTCTTCGTGAAGATCGAGCGGACCTCGGCGGCCGTCCGGTTCCGGTTGTCCGTCGCCGCCTCGACCAGCACGGCGACGCCGCCCGGGCCGTAGCCCTCGTAGACGATCTCCTCGAACTGCTCGCCCTCGCCGCCGCCGGTCGCCTTGTCGATCGTCCGCTTGATGTTGTCCGCGGGCATGTTCACGGAGCGGGCCTTCTCGATCGCGAGCCGGAGCCGGTAGTTCGCGTCGGGATCGCCGCCGCCCTGGCGCGCCGCGACGCTGATCTCCCGGGCGACCTTCGTGAAGAGCGCGCCTCGTTTCGCGTCGTTGGCGCCCTTCTGGCGCTTGATCGTGGACCACTTGGAATGACCGGACATCGCGGGCGGGAGTATAGCGGACGACCCCTGCCCCTCCCGCATAGAATGGCCCGACCGAACCCCACCGGGGCCCTGTCGCGCCCCTTCGCGCGGGCCCTCTGTCGACCGTCGTACGTGCAGTCGTGAGGTCCACTCCGCCGATGACGATGAAGAGCGTCGACCCCGCCCACCTCCGGAGCGTCGTCTTCGCCGGCCATGCCGGTGGCGGGAAGACGACGCTCGCCGAGCAGCTCCTCTTCCGGGCCGGCGCGGTCCAACGCCTCGGCAAGGTCGATGACGGGACGGCCCATCTCGACTTCGAGCCCGAGGAGCAGAAGCGCAAGGAGTCGCTGAGCCTGGCCGTCGCGACCTTCGAGCACGACAGCACCCGGATCACGATCGTCGACACGCCCGGCTATCCCGACTTCGTCTCGGAGGTCGTCTCGGGGTTCGCCGCCGCCGATGGCGCGCTGTTCGTCATGGACGCCTCGGCCGGCGTCGAAGCGGGCCTCGAGACGGCGGTCGGGCTCGGCCGGTCCACGGGCCGAGCGGCGTGCTTCTTCCTGAACAAGTGCGACCGTGAGAACGCGGATCCGTCGGCGGCGCTGGACGCGCTCCGTGCGCGGTTCGGCAACAAGATCGCGCCGCTCCATCTCGCGATCGGCAAGGCCGAATCGTTCTCCGGCTACGTCGACCTCGTCCACCGCAAGGCCTACCGACTCGACGGCGGCAAGGAGACCGAGATCCCCGTCCCCGACGAGCTGGCGGGCGAGATCGCGACCCGCCGCGACCAGCTCCTCGAGGCGGCCGCCGAGGCCGACGACGACGTGATGGCGAAGTACCTCGACGGCGAGGAGATCAGCGACGAGGAGCTCGACACCTGCCTCCATCGCGGGGTCCGCGACTCGATCCTCGCCCCGGTCCTCGTCGGCAGCGCGGCGAAGGGGATCGGCATGAACGCCCTCCTCGACGCGTTCATCCGGTACATGCCCACCGCGGCCGAGGAACCGGCCGTGGAGGCGACCCATCCGAAGGGCGGCGACGCCGTCACGATCACGCCCGATCCCAACGGCCCGCTCGTCGCCCGCGTGTTCAAGACGGCGGCCGATCCGTTCGTGGGCCGGCTGACGTACCTGCGCATCCTGAGCGGGACGCTCCACGGCCAGGCCCATGCCTGGAACGCGAACCGCGACGAGGACGAGCGGATCGGCGGTCTGCTGCTGCTCCACGGCAAGGAGCAGGAGGCGATCGGCGAGCTGCAGGCCGGCGAGATCGGCGCGGTCGCCAAGCTCGGCGCGACCGAGACCGGCGACACCCTGTCGTCGCGCGAGAACCCCGTGATCCTCCCGCCGCTGTCCTTCCCCGAGCCCGCGCTCGCGGTCGCGATCGAGCCCCAGACGAAGGCCGATCTCGACAAGATGGGCGCCGCCCTGCAGCGGATGCTCGAGGAGGAGCCCTCGGCTCGCGTGGAGCGCTCCACGACCGGCGAGCAGCTCCTGGTCGCGATGGGCGATGCCCACATCGCGGTGATCGGCGAGCGGTTGAAGCGCAAGTTCGGCGCGGCCATCCAGACCAGGCAGCCGAAGGTGCCGTACAAGGAGACGATCCGCGGCAAGACCCAGGTCGAGGGCAAGTACAAGAAGCAGACCGGCGGCCACGGGATGTTCGGGCACGTCTGGCTCGAGATCGAGCCGAACCCGGGCGGTGGCGTCGAGTTCGCCGAGCGGATCGTCGGCGGGTCGGTGCCGAAGGGCTTCTTCCCGGGCATCGAGAAGGGCATCCGCGAGGCGGCGTCCGAAGGCGTCCTGGCCGGCTATCCCCTGTCCGACTTCAAGGCCACCCTGTACGACGGCTCGTTCCACACGGTCGACTCGAACGAGCTCTCGTTCAAGATCGCGGCCTCGATGGCGCTCAAGAAGGGCGTCATGGACTGCAAGCCGGCGCTCCTGGAGCCGATCATGTCGGTCGAGGTCCGCGTCCCCGAGGAGTACATGGGCGACGTGAACCGCGACCTGAACACGCGCCGCGGCCGGGTCCTCGGGATGGACAGCTCGGACGGCGTCCAGATCGTCCAGGCCCACGTCCCGCAGTCGGAGCTCTTCTCGTACGCGACGGAGCTCCGGTCGCTCACCCACGGCCGCGGCACGTTCACGTCCACGCTCGATCACTACGAAGAGGTCCCGGGCCACGTCGCCGACAAGGTGATCGAGGCCCACAAGAAGGAAGTCGAAGCGGCCGGCTCGCATCACTGATCCGGTCCAGCTCCGTCGTCTTTCGGC
>DASSMI010000312.1:0-12887 GCA_035688935.1 Candidatus Limnocylindrales bacterium
CCTCGTCGTGACCGAGGTCGGCGGCGACGTCGTCGCGATCGAGGTCACGAAGATGGAGGGCCGCGAGGACTTCATCCTCACCGGCCAGCTCGGCGAGGTCATGCGCGAGTCCGCTCGGGCGGGCCTGTCGTGGACGCGGGCCCACGCCCGTGAGCTCGGCATCCCGCGCGAGACGTTCGAGAAGAACACGCTCCATATCCACGTTCCGGCCGGAGCGATCCCGAAGGACGGACCGTCGGCCGGGATCACGATGGCGACCGCCATCGTCAGCGCGCTGACCGGGATCCCGGTCCGCAAGGACGTCGCGATGACCGGCGAGATCACGCTCCGCGGGCGGGTCCTCCCGATCGGCGGGCTGAAGTCGAAGATCCTGGCCGCCCATCTGGCCGGGGCGAAGAGCGTCATCCTGCCGCGCAAGAACGAGAAGGACCTGCGCGACATCCCGGACGAGATCCGGAAGTCGATGAAGCTCATCCTCGCCGAGTCGATGGACCAGGTCCTCGACGCAGCCCTGCGGCGCAAGCCGAAGGCGCTCACGATCGAGGAACCGCCCAAGGTCGTGAAGCCCGGCGACGAGCTGAGCGATCAGCCGGCCCGCCAGGATCCGGTCCGACGGGCACCGTTCCCGCCGGCCGAACAGCCACCGGTGGTCGTCGACCGCCGGCCGTGAGGCGACGATGATGCGAGGCCGGTGAGCGACCCTCACCGGCCTCGAACGTTCAAGGACATCGATGGACTTCCAGGACTACTACACGACGCTCGGGGTCCCGCGGACCGCTTCGCAGGCCGACATCAAGAAGGCCTTCCGGAAGCTCGCCCGCGAGAACCACCCGGACAAGAACCCCGGCGACACCGAGGCCGAGCGCCGCTTCAAGGCGGTGAACGAGGCCCATGCCGTCCTGTCCGATCCCGAGAAGCGCAAGAAGTACGACCGTCTCGGCAAGGACTGGGAGGCGTACTCGCGCGCCGGCGTCGACCCGGACGCCGGCGGCAACCCGTTCGCCGGCGGCAACCCGTTCGGGTTCCGCACGGACGGCGGCGGCCGTGGTGGCAACGTCCGCTACGAGTTCCGCACGTCCGGCGGGGGCGGTGGCGACTTCTCGGACTTCTTCCGGGTGTTCTTCGGCGAGGACGCCGCCCCGGGCGGCGCGGCGCCCGGTGGCGGGAGCGGCCGCACGACGCGGCGTGGTGCGGGTCCCACGTTCGAGGACATCCTGTCGGGGATGGGCCTCGATGCGGCCGGCGCGACGGGTGCCGGGGGTCCACGGATGGCGCCGGGCGCGCGGTCGGATGGCCGCCGGACGGCCGAGGCGATCGCCGAGATCAGCCTCGAAGAAGCGTGGCACGGCACGACGCGCCGGGTCGAGGTCGACGGGCGTCGGCTCGACGTGACCATCCCCCGCGGTGCCGACACCGGCACGAAGATCAAGCTGACCGGTCAGGGTCCCGGAGGCGGCGACCTCGTCGTGACGATTCGGGTCCGGCCGCACGCCGTGTTCACGCGTCACGGCGCCGACCTGGAGCGCGACCTGCCGTTGACGCTCGAGGAGGCGCTCCTCGGCGCCGAGGTCCCCGTCTCGACCCTGAAGGGCAAGGTGCTCCTGCGCATCCCGGCCGGCACCCAGAACGGCCACCGATTCCGGCTGAAGGGCCAGGGGATGCCGAAGCTCCGCGGCGAGGGCGCCGGCGACCTCTACGCCCGCGCCCGGGTCATCCTCCCGACGCACCTCGACGACGACACCGCGAAGGCCGCTGCGGCCTTCTTCTCGAAGCTCAACCAGCCCGACCCCAGGGGCTGACACCCGGAGAACCCCAAGGCATGCAACTCGATCGATACACCCAGAAGGCCCAGGAGGCCATCGCCGCCGCCCAGGCGGCCGCCCAGAGCATGGAATCGCCGGTCCTCGACGCGGAACACCTCCTCGTCGCGCTCGTCGAGCCCGACGACGGCGTCCCCGCCGAGACGCTCCGTCGCCTGGGCGTCGACCTGCCGGCGTTCCGCGACGAGCTCGCCGGGATCCTGTCGAAGCGCGCCCGGATCCGGGGCGGCTCGCTGTCGCTCGATCCGCGCGCGAAGCGCGTCCTCGAGCTCGCCGAGGCCGAGGCCCGGCGCCTGGGTGACGAGTACGTCTCGACCGAGCATCTCCTCCTCGGCGTCCTCGAGGTCGGTGGCGAGGGCCGGAAGCTCCTCGAGGAGCACGGTGCGAACCGCGAGGCCGTCCTCGGCGCGCTCCAGAGCGTCCGCGGCGGCCAGCGCGTCACGTCGCCGAACCCGGAAGGCACCTACGCGGCGCTCGAGAAGTACGGGCGTGACCTCACCGCCGAGGCCCGGGCCGGCAAGCTCGATCCGGTGGTCGGCCGCGACGACGAGATCCGCCGGACGATCCAGGTCCTCAGCCGGCGGACGAAGAACAACCCGGTCCTCATCGGCGAGCCCGGCGTCGGCAAGACGGCGATCGCCGAGGGCCTCGCCCAGCGGATCGTCCGCGGCGACGTGCCCGAGGGGCTGAAGGACAAGCGGGTGATCTCGCTGGATCTCGGCGCGCTCATCGCCGGGGCGAAGTTCCGTGGCGAGTTCGAGGAGCGCCTGAAGGCCGTGCTCAAGGAGATCAAGGACTCCGACGGCCAGGTGATCCTGTTCATCGACGAGCTCCACACGGTCGTGGGCGCCGGCGCCGCCGAGGGCGCGATGGACGCCTCCAACCTCCTGAAGCCGATGCTCGCTCGCGGCGAGCTCCACACGATCGGCGCGACGACGCTCGACGAGTACCGCAAGCACATCGAGAAGGACGCCGCCCTCGAGCGGCGCTTCCAGCCGGTCCTCGTCGACGAGCCCACGGTCGAGGAGACGATCTCGATCCTGCGCGGCCTGCGTGAGCGGTACGAGGTCCATCACGGCGTCCGGATCACGGACTCCGCGCTCGTCGCGGCCGCGACCCTGTCGCACCGCTACATCGCCGACCGGTTCCTGCCGGACAAGGCCATCGACCTCGTCGACGAGGCGGCGTCACGGCTCCGGATGGAGATCGATTCGATGCCGGTCGAGCTCGACGAGGCGGAACGCCGCCGGATCCAGCTCGAGATCGAGCGCGAGGCGCTCCGCAAGGAGACCGACGACGCGTCGAAGGCGCGGCTCGAGGCGCTCGAGCGCGAGCTGGCCGACCTCGAGGAGTCGACCGGCGCGCTCAAGCAGCGCTGGGAGGCCGAGAAGGCGGCGATCGCCGGGATCCGCGCGTCGAAGTCCGAGCTCGAGGCCCTCCAGGTCCGGATCGAGCAGGCCCAGCGCGAGACCGACTACGAGACCGCGGCGAAGCTCCAGTACGAGACGCTGCCGCAGCTCCAGGCGACGCTCAAGGAGCAGGAGGCGGCCCTCGCCGCGCTCCAGGGCCCCGGCTCGCTCCTGCGCGAGGAGGTCACGGCCGACAACATCGCCGAGATCGTCGCGGCCTGGACCGGCATCCCCGTCACCCGGCTGATGGAGGGCGAGCTCGAGAAGCTCGTGAAGATGGAGGAGCGCCTCCACCTCCGCGTCGTCGGCCAGGACGAGGCGATCGAGGCCGTGTCCGACGCCGTCCGGCGGGCGCGTGCCGGCCTCGGCGACCCCCGCCGGCCGCTCGGCTCGTTCCTGTTCCTCGGGCCCACGGGCGTCGGCAAGACCGAGCTGGCCCGCGCGCTCGCCGAGTTCCTGTTCGATGACGACGCGGCGATGACCCGGATCGACATGAGCGAGTATCTCGAGAAGTTCTCGGTCTCGCGGCTGATCGGGGCGCCGCCCGGCTACGTCGGCTACGAGGAAGGCGGTCAGCTGACCGAGACCGTTCGCCGCCGGCCGTATCAGGTCGTCCTGCTCGACGAGATCGAGAAGGCCCACCCCGACGTGTTCAACCTGCTCCTGCAGGTCCTCGACGACGGGCGGCTGACCGACGGCCAGGGCCGGACGGTCGACTTCCGGAACACCGTGATCATCATGACCTCGAACGTCGGGTCGCAGCTCATCAGCGCCGTCGGCGGCGGCGGACGCGGTCAGGACGACGCGGCCTACGAGGCGATGAAGCGCCAGGTCACCGACGCGCTCCGAGCCCAGTTCCGGCCGGAGTTCCTCAACCGGATCGACGAGATCATCGTCTTCCACGCGCTGTCCGAGGCCGAGCTCGAGCGGATCGTCGATCTGCTGCTCGCGGGGCTCGACCGGCGGCTGGCCGGCCAGGACCTCCGGGTGGAGCTGACGCCGGCGGCCCGGCGGCTGATCGTGAAGGAGGGCACGGACCCGGCGTTCGGGGCACGCCCGCTCAAGCGGACGATCCAGCGACTCGTCGAGAACCCGCTCGCACGGGCCCTCCTCAAGGGCGAGTTCGCGCCGGGCGACACGATCAAGATCGACGCGGACGCGGTGTCGGGGACGCTGGTGTTCTCCACCGAGCGCTCGACGGTCGTCGCCGAGGCGGGGACGCGACGCGATGCTCGGGCGCGGCGCGACGAGGTCGACGAGGACGCCGTGTCCGAGCCGGCGGCGGCCGCGGCGGGCGGTCGCCGCAAGAGCGCGTTCGACGTCCCGGACATCGACGACAAGCCGAAGCGCGACCGCGACGGCGGCGAGCTCGTCAACTGAGGTTCGCGGACGCGGTCGCGCGGCTGGCGGCGCTGCCCTCGCCGCTGCCCGCCGGCCGGCCCGAGCTGCTGCCGGTCTTCGTCGACGGCCGGCTGCGGCCGCGCCTGGCCCCCACGGAGACCGCGCGCGCCGCGGCGGTGCTCGTCCTGCTCTATCCGGACCCGGACGGCGAGGCCCGCCTGGTCCTCACCGAGCGGATGAGCTATGACGGCCACCACTCCGGCGAGGTCAGCTTCCCGGGCGGCAAGGCCGAACCGGTCGACGGCGGCGATCCGGCCGCGACGGCGATCCGCGAGGCCGGGGAGGAGGTGGGCCTCGTCCCGGGAGATCACGGGGTGCGGGTCATCGGCCGCCTCGACGAGGTGTTCATCCCGGTGAGCGACTTCCGGATCACGCCCGTCGTGGCGCTCGCGGACGGCGAGCCGCGGCTGGTCGCGCATCCCGGCGAGGTCGCCCGGATCCTGACCCCGCCGCTCGACGCGTTCCTGCCGCATGCGCCCATCGAGGTCGTCGAGCGGACGATCGGCGACTGGCCGCTCCGCTACGGCGGCTACCGGATCGACGGGCTCCACGTCTGGGGCGCGACGGCGCGGATCCTCGGCCAGCTGGGGGCCGTGCTGGGCTCGTAGCCCGCGACGCCGCACTACTCGCGGACCGCCGGAAAGGTTCACGCGCCGGCGGCAAGAATTCTTCACCGACTCGGCGTCGAGCCTTCACCAACCAGCGCTCGGGCGGTGAGAAGGTGGCGCCGGCCCGACGGCGCACCGAGTGGCACCGATCCGGGACCTGCGGGGCCGCCGGCCCCGCCTCGTGGACCGGGAGACGTGGCCCGCCCGGCCGACGCCTCCCCTGGGAGGACTGCGCCATGCGCAAGCTGCTCCTGTCCCTGGCTTCGGCCGCCCTGCTCGCGAGTGCCTGCAACAGCGCGGCCACGCCCTACCGGCCCTCGGCCAGCGGTCCGACCTCGGACCACCACGTCCCCACGGAGCCACCGCGTGGGCCAGCCGCGACACCCTACGGAGGGGTGACGTACCAGGATCCGGGGACCAACCCGTGGGTCGATCCGGCCCGCGACGACCAGTCGACGTTCGGCCTCGACGTCGACACCGCCTCGTACACGATCGCCCAGCGCTACGTCGCCGACGGCAACGTCCCCGATCCGGCAAGTGTCCGCGTCGAGGAGTGGGTGAACGCCTTCGACCAGGACTACGCGCCGCCCGAGGAGGACACGTTCGCGATCGTGGCGGACGGTGGCCCGACCCCGTTCCTGCGCCGCGACGAGGTCCTCCTCCGGATCGGCATCCAGGCCCGCGCCGTCGGGGAGCGGCAGCGCCAGCCCGCATCCCTGACGTTCGTCGTCGACACGTCCGGGTCGATGGGGATGGAGGACCGGCTCGAGACCGTCAAGGACGCCCTTCGGCTGCTCGTCCACCGCCTCGACCGCGACGATCGGGTCGCGATCGTCACGTTCGGCAGCGACGCCCAGGTCGTGCTCGAGTCGACGTCCGTCGATCACGAGCTCGAGATCCTCGACGCGATCGATGCCCTCCAGCCGGGCGGCTCGACGAACCTCGAGGCCGGTCTCCGGATGGGCTACGACGAGGCGCGGCGGAGCCTCACCGAGGATGGGATCGATCGGGTCGTCCTCGCCTCCGACGGCGTCGCCAACGTCGGCCTGACCGACGCCGAAGGCATCCTCGGCGGCATCCGACGCGATGCCGCGGCCGGCATCGAGCTGGTCTCGGTCGGGGTCGGGATGGGCAACTACAACGACGCGCTCCTCGAGCAGCTCGCCGACGATGGCGACGGCTTCTACGCGTACATCAACAGCCGCGACGAGGCACGCAAGCTGTTCTCGGAGGACCTGACGCAGACGCTCGAGGTCGTCGCCCTGGACGCCCGGGCGCAGGTCGCGTTCGACCCTCGCGTCGTGACGGCGTACCGGCTCCTCGGCTACGAGAACCGGGCGATCGACGACCGCGACTTCACCGACGACCGAGTCGACGCCGGTGCGATCGGGTCCGGCCACAGCGTGACCGCGCTGTACGCACTGCAGCTCGAGCCCGAGGCGCGGCTCGACGACGAGATCGCCACGGTCAGCCTCCGCTGGACCGATCCCGAGCGGAACCGCCCGGCCGAGACGGGCCGGCGCGTGTCCGTCGGCGATCTGGCCGAAACGTTCCATGCCACCTCCTCGACGTTCCGGCTCGACGCGATCGTGGCGGCGACGGCCGAGATCCTCCATCGGGGCGAGCTCGCCGAGACCTCGCTTCGAGATGTCGCCGATGTCGCACGCGAGGAGTCACGCGACCTGCCACTCACCGATCAGGTCCACACGTTCCTCGAGCTGCTCGATCAGCTCGCACGGAGGGGCTGACTCCGGAGCGCGCTCACCAGCGAATCCACCCACGCCGGCCGGTGTCGAGGAGGAGCGATGCCGGCCGGCGTTCTCGCGTCCACTGCGCTGCGCGACGCGAGTCCCGTGGACTCCATTCCGGCGACCAGCACGCTCAGATCGGCCGCTCACGTGCAGGCGGGGACGAGATCCACGGTCGCTGACCCACGTCTCCGAGTCCAGGAGACTCACGCACTCCGGGCCGCCCGAGCAACTCCTACGCCGGCTCGCCGGCCTCCGGGTCCGGGGGTGGCGCGTGACCCGGCCCGGCCAGATGTCCCTCGCCGCGCGCGACGCGGCCACCCGGACCGAGCTCGCGGATCGCCGCCGGCTCCTCGAGCAGCCCCCGCACCCAGCTGTCGTCGGCGCCGGTCAGCTCCACAACGAACGCCCGCATCGCCCCGTGGTCGGCCCACGCGCCGTGGGGGACCCCGGCGGGCCAGAGCGCGGCCTCGCCGGCGGCGACCCGGATCCGCTCGTGGTCGACGACGACCCAGCCGCCGCCCTCGATCACGATGAACCAGGTCGTGTTGGGGTTCGTGTGCGGTTCGAGACGCCCGTCACGCCCGAAGGCGAGCTCGCTGATCGTGCCGCGGGCGTCGCTGTGGATCACCTGGCCCGTGACGTTCGTCGTCCCGGGCGGGCCATCGGGCCGGCGGTTGCCGACGCCGAACCGGCGGATCTCGATCGGCAACGGATCGCTAGCGCCGGCGCCGGCTGCGGCTCGACCGCGCGCGCTGACCGCCCGCTCGCTTCGCGCTCGTGCTCGAGGTCTTCGGGCGGATCGTCGACTCGGGGTGGGCGAACTTGGAGCGCGTGAAATAGCGCTGCTTCGCCATCTTCTGCTCGTAGACCTCGAACAGCGGCGGGAACCGGACGAACCGGACCCACAGCAGCACGGCCAGCCCGCTGAACAGGATGACGAGGAGGACGAGCAGGTAGAACCGGAAGGTCGCGGCGACGAGGACGAGCCCGAACAGGCTGATCCCGGTCCAGAGGATCCACTCCCACATGTCGAGGTACGGAGCGTGGCGGTGGAGCGCCCGCGTCCGGACGTTGTAGAGGACGACGAGGACGGCGAGGAGGACGAGCGTCGCGACCCACGTGATCGTATAGATGTCGGGGAACTCGTGCGCGTCGAAGGGCTTGAGGAGGTAGACCCAGGGCGCCTGTGTCACGATCGGTCCTCGTGCTCCGGGGCCCGCCGGTGACGCTCCGTCGCGGGCGATCGGGAGGGCGGCCGGGCGGCCGCTGAGGTCGGAGTATGCCACGACCCCGCGCT
Organism: Candidatus Limnocylindrales bacterium; assembly: GCA_035688935.1. GTDB lineage: Bacteria > Chloroflexota > Limnocylindria > Limnocylindrales > CSP1-4 > CF-46. Next base: position 8,287 of record DASSMI010000312.1, read on the forward strand.
ATACTCGGCGTCCCAGTCGAGCGTGCGCGAGTGCCCGCGATCGCCGGCGCCCGTGCCCGGCATCGATCCGGCTTCGGAGGAGGAGCGTCCGGTTGCGAGCCCTGTTGTCGGTCGCGAACCGCGACGGAATCTCGCTTCTCGCGCGCGACCTCCAGGCACTCGACATCGAGGTCTACGCGACCGACGGCACGAAGGACCACCTCGCCCAGGACGGGATCGAGGTGAAGCCCGTCTCCGAGCTCACCGGGCTTCCCAGCCTCCTCGGCGGCCAGGTCAAGACGTTCCATCCGGCGATCTACGGCGGGATCCTCGCGCGACGCGATGTCCAGGCCCAGATGGACGAGCTCGACGACCAGGGCATCGGCGCGATCGACATCGTCGTCGTCAACGTCGCGCCGTTCGCGCCGGCGGTCGGGGCCCAGCTCGTCCCGATCGACGAGGCGATCGAGATGATCGACGTGGGCGGGGCGGCGCTCCTCGGCGCGGCCGCCCGGAACGGCGCGGGCGTGGCGGCCGTCGGCAGCCCCGAGCACTACCCGAAGCTGATCGCCGAGCTGAAGCGCCACCACGCCGTGAGCGCGGAGCTCCGGGCCCAGCTCGCGGCGGACGCGTTCGGCGCAGTCGCGGCCTACTACGCCGAGATCGCCGCCTACCTGAACCAGATCTCGAACACGACCTTCCCGAAGCGGTTGGCCGTCGTCCTCGAGAAGGTCGACGACCTGCGCTACGGCGAGAACCCCCACCAGCGCGCTGCGTTCTACCGCGAGACGACGCACCGCAGCGGGACCCTCGCCGACGCGACCCAGATCCGCGGCGACCGTCCGTCGTTCAACAACTATCTCGACCTCGACACGGCGTACCGGATCGCCCGCGACTTCACGTCGCCGACCGTCGCGATCGTGAAGCACACGGACCCCGTGGGCGTCGCGTCGGGCGACGAGCTCGTCGAGGCCTACCGGAAGGCGCTCGAGACGGACGCCGTCGCGGCGTTCGGCGGGATCGTGGGCGTCAACCGCGAGATGGACGGCGCGACGGCCCGCGAGATCGCGGCGAACTCGTACGAAGCCGTGGTCGCGCCCGGCTACAACCAGGCAGCGCTCGGGATCCTCAAGCAGAAGGCCGGCCTCGAGATCCTCGCGGTCCCGCCCGACCCGACCGAGGGGATGCGCGACTACGGCATCGCGAACCTCGACTTCAAGCGGGTCGCCGGCGGCGTGCTCGTCGAGAGCCTCGACGAGGTCGGGCTCGATCGCGGCCGGCTCCAGGTCGTGACGCGGCGGCGCCCGACCCTCGACGAGTTGAACGACCTCCTGTTCGCCTGGCGGACGGTCTGCCACGTCCGCTCGAACGCGATCGTCCTGGCGCGTGCCGGTGCCACGGTCGGGATCGGCGCGGCGCAGGCGAGCCGGCAGACCTCGGTCGAGATCGCGCTGCGCAAGGCCGGCGACCGGGCGAAGACGGCGGTGATGGCGAGCGACGCCTACTTCCCGTTCCCCGACGGGATCCAGATGGCGGCCCAGGCCGGCGTCACGGCGATCATCCAGCCGGGCGGATCGATCCGCGACGAGATGGCGATCGAGGTCGCCGATCGACACCACCTTGCGATGGTGTTCACTGGGCGGCGGCATTTCCGACACTAGTCCCGCGGCAACGTCGCGCGGCCCGATCCACCGCACGGAGACTTCGACCGTGGAACAGCTCCTCGCTCTCGAGATGGTCCGCGTCACCGAGGCGGCGGCGATCGCCAGCGCCCGGTTCATGGGCCGCGGCGAGAAGGACGAGGCCGATCGCGCCGCCGTCGAGGCGATGCGCCGGACGATGGACGAGATCGAGTTCGCCGGGCGGATCGTGATCGGCGAGGGCGAGCGCGACGAGGCGCCGATGCTCTGGATCGGCGAGCCGGTCGGGCTGCGCGGGCCCGCGGCCAGTGACGACGTCCAGCGGATCGACATCGCCGTGGATCCGCTGGAGGGGACGAACCTCGTCGCCCATGGCCAGGCCGGCGCGATCACCGTGCTCGCGGCATCGGAGCAGGGCGGGCTCATCCACGCCCCCGACACGTACCTCGAGAAGCTGTGCGTGGGACCGGTCGCGGCCGGCAGGGTCGATATCCGCGAGACGCCGACCGAGAACGTCCGCCGGATCGCCCATGCCCTCGGTCGGACGGTCGGCGACATCACCGTCGTCATCCTCGACCGGCCGCGCCACGAGGCGCTGATCGACGAGATCCGTGGCGCGGGCGCCCGGATCAAGCTGATCACGGATGGCGATCTGTCGGCCGCGATCGCGTGCGCCGTCTCCGGCACCGGTGTCCATGCGGTCATGGGCATCGGCGGCGCCCCGGAGGGCGTGATCACGGCCGCCGCCCTGCGCTGCCTCGGCGGCGAGATCCAGGCCCGGTTCCGCTATCGCAGCCCCGAGGAGCACGAGCGCGGGGCCGGGATGGGCCACGGCGACGAGGACCGGGTCTATCACACCGAAGACCTCGCCCCGGGCGAGAACCTGGTCTTCGCGGCGACCGGCGTGACCGCCGGCGACCTCCTCCAGGGCGTCCGGTACTTCGGTGGCGGCGCGCGGACGCACTCGCTCGTCATGGCCTACCAGGCGAAGCAGGTCCGCTTCGTCGACACGGTCCACATGTTCGACCGCGACCGGCCGCCGGCGGTCCGCCTGTGAGGTCTCGCCCGTGATGACGGCCGCCGCTCGAAGCGCCGCGAGCGCGACCGACGAGCGCGTCCTCATCGCGGTCCTCGGCTCCGTCGCGATCGTGGCCGGGATCGCGCTCATCCGCTTCTTCCGCGGCTGACCGGCCCAGGCGCGAGCGTCCGCGGACCTGCCCGGATCCCGACCGCTCCTGAGCCGTCGGTCAGGCGGGGAGCGGCTTCCAGGAGCGCGTGGCCGCGTCCCACGTCGCCAGGGGCCGAGCGGCCGCCGGCCCCTCGATCGCGCGCCGGCGGGCCGCGGCGGTCGCCACGGTCTCGTGCCAGCCCGGCGGCACGAGCCCCGGGGCGAGGTCGGCGAGCGGGGCGAGGACGAACAGCCGCTGGGCGGCGTCGCGATGCGGGACGACGAGGAGCCGGTCGGCCTTGCCCGGATCCAGCGACATCCCGGCCGGCGGCCGGTCGAGCTCGAGGCGGGCGCGCCCGAAGACGATGAGGTCGAGGTCGAGCTCGCGCGGCCCCCAGCGCTCGCGGTCGCGACGGCCGAACGCGCGCTCGAGCCGCTTCAACGCGATGACGAGGGCGATCGCACCGGTCGCCGGGTCCGGGCCGGCCGGCACGTCCAGGGCGACGACGGCGTTCCGGAACGCCGGCTGGTCCACGACGCCGACCGGCTCGGTCTCGAACAGCCGGGACACGCCACGGAGGCGGGCGCCGGGGAGCGCGCCGAGCGCCCCGATCCCGGCCGCAAGGGTGACCGCGGCGTCGCCGAGGTTCGCCCCGAGCCCCACGTACGCCCGGACGCGGCGCATGGCTCCTCGCACCTCCCTCGGTAGACTCGCGGCGTGCCCCGCGTCGTCGCCCTGATTCTCCACGCTCCGCTCGCGCCCGGCGCCGGACCGCTGGGTCGCGCGTTCGAGGCGATCCGCCGCGAGACCGCCGAGCGTCACGCAGCGGGGTTCGAGACGGCCGGTGCGGCTCCGATCGTCGACGACCGGCCGACCGGTGGCTCGTTCGGCGAGCGCGTCCGAACCGTCGTGACGGAGGATCGCCCGCACGGGCTCGTCGTCCTGGGCTCCGGGAGCATCCCGATCGCCGGCCTGCCGGAGCGGAGGCTGTTCGTCGACGTCGCGGCCGGACCGGCCGGCCACGCCCTCGCGAACAACCGGTACTCGGCCGATGTGGTCGCCGTCGCGGGCGCCGACGTCCTCGGCCGCCTGGGCGACGTCGCGTCGGACAACGGGCTGCCGCGCTGGCTGGCGGCGGATGCCGGCGTCGACGTCCGGGATCTCCGGTCGCGGTGGCGCCTCCAGCTCGACCTCGATTCGCCGCTCGACGCGCTCCTGATCGACCCGGATGGGACGCGGGGCGTGCTGCGGGATGCCGGCGCGGACGCGCGGCTCGTCCTCGAGGCGATCCGCCGGGTCGCGGCGACGACCACCGACCCGACGAAGGAGCTCGTCGTCGCCGGGCGCGCGTCGTCGACCGGCCTCCGCTGGCTCGAGCGATCCACCGCGTCGCGGACGCGCGCCCTCGTCGAAGAGCGCGGGTTCCGGACGCGAGCCGGCGGCCAGCGACCGGTCCGCTCGGCGCTCGGGCTCGTCCTCGATCGCGACGGCCCGGACGCGCTCGGGCCGCGGCTGGCGGAGCTCGGCGACGCCGCGATCGTCGACACGCGCGTCCTGATCGCCCATCGCTTCGGCGCCGACGAGGCGAGCTGGCCCGCGCCCGAGGATCGGTTCGCATCGGATCTCCTCCTGGCCGATCGGATCGCCGATCCGTGGCTCCGGGCCCTGACGACGTCCGCACGGGATGCCGGAATCCCCGTCGTGCTCGGCGGCCACACCGTCGTCGGTCCGGGCCTGCGGCTCGTCCTCGACCAGAGCCGATGGACCTGAGGCGCATCCCGGCCCCGCCGCCCGCCCCGCCGTCGGATCCCGA
>DASSMI010000313.1:0-3915 GCA_035688935.1 Candidatus Limnocylindrales bacterium
GCCTTGTACGCGGCGATCGAGCCCGTGACGCCGACCGCGATGAGCCTCCCCTCGAGGCGGTGGTTCGCGCCGCTCACCCGGGCAGCCCCAGCTCGAGCGGCTGGCCTCCGCCCACCTCGGCATGGAGGATCGCCAGACCCTTGAGCGTCAGGTCGGGATCGATCGCGTCGACCCGTTCGATCGAGCGAGCCCATGCCGCTCCGGACAGCCCGCCGGTCAGGATGACGCGAACGTCGGCCTCGGTCGCCCGTGACCCCTCCGCGAGCTCGCGTCGCAACCGATCGAGCAGACCCCCCACGAGCGCCCCGTAGCCCAGGACGGCGCCACTCTGGATCGCGCCGGCGGTGTCGCGGCCGATCGCCCGGTCCGGCTCGCGGAGGTCGACGAGGGGCAGCTTCGCGGTGCGCGATGCGAGGGCGTCGAGCCCGAGCTCGAGACCGGGCGCGATCGCCCCGCCGACGAACGCGCCGTCGGTGTCGACGCAGTCGAACGTCGTGGCGGTGCCCAGGTCGACCACGATCGCCGGGACGCCGTGGATCCGCGATGCGGCGAGGGCGTTGACGAGCCGGTCCGCCCCGACGTCGGCCGGCCGCTCGGTCCGAACCGCGATCGGAACGGTCCCGGCCGACGCGACGACGAGCGTCCGCTCGCGGCGTGTCGCGACCGTCTCGAGCGCAGCCGTGACGCTCGGGACGACGGACGCCACGACGATCGCGGAGACATCGGCGAACGACGCGTCGTCGAGCTCGAGGAGACCGGCGAGGAGATGCTCGAGCTCGTCGGGGGTCGTCCGGGCATGCGTCCCGGCGCGGCGAGTCGACGCCAGCGAGCCGTTGCGGAACAGCCCGATCGTGATGTTCGTGTTGCCGATGTCGACCGCGAGGAGCATGCGCGGATCATACGGGCCGTCGCATCGGGGTCCGGTCTTCGATCGCTCTGCCGCCCGGCGTCTCGAGACGCGCCCACGACCGGATCACGGAGATCGGCTGGGCCGGCCCCTCGATTCGGGGGTTCGGAGGTGGGTGCCGCTGCGATACCATCGGCGACACCCACCGCCGCCCGTCTTCCCCAGGAGACCCGCCGTGTCGAGCGCCCCGACGGCCAAGTTCTTCGTGAACCACGGCGTCGTCTCCAGCCGCACCGACATGCAGAACCTCCTGCGGCCGCTCCTCAAGCAGACGGTCTCGTACCGCTACCAGCGGGGCCGTGAGCTCATCGCCCACGGGAGTGGCTGGGTCGAGCGGATCGTCGTCGACGACCCCGACACCTCGACCTACTTCACGCCGATCTCGATCAGCCTCAACGTGGATTCGTTCGAGCATCTCGAGTTCGAGACCCGTCCCGACCAGCTCCTCGTCTACAGCCTCGTCCAGGGCGACGAGCGCGTCGTGATCGAGTACGCGCCACTCGTCATGCCGGTCGACGATCTGGCGCCGGCGCCCGGGCAGCTGACGTTCGACACGAGCGGGTTCGTCCAGATGGAGCTCCAGGGCCTGGGCCCGACCGATTCCGAAGCCTGAGCCCGAGCGCCGGGCGTGGGCCCGGGTCAGTGCCCGCGCTCTCCCCGCACGTACGGCACCCCCAGCGCCGCCGGCGCCCCGATCCGCCGCCGCAACGCGCCCCGTGACCCGAGGATGACCACGGAGATCACGAACAGGTACGGCAGCATCTCGAGGAAGAACGTCGCCGAGCGGCCGGGCAGGAACGGGTTCGGCAGCCCGAGGATCGTGTCGACGCCCTGCATCGCAAGGATCCACGGCGTGATCGCCGCGAACAGGTAGGCCCCGAAGGCGGCGCGGATCGGGCTCCACCGGGCGAAGATCACGAGTCCGACCGCGATCCAGCCGCGGCCGTTGACGGTCTGGTCGCCGAACCAGCCCGGGTTCACCCCGATCGTGATCGTCGCGCCGGCGAGGCCGGCCAGGATCCCGCCGATCGCGACGTACCAGAGCCGGAGGCGATGGACGCCGATCCCCTGCGCGTCGGCGGCGGCGGGCGCCTCGCCGACCGCGCGAAGGTGGAGCCCGGGCCGGGTCCGCTCGATCCAGAACCACGTCGCCGGAACGAGCAGGAACCCGACGTAGACGAGGACGTTCTGGTTGAAGAGGATCGGCCCGATGACCGGCAGGTCGGCGAGGAGTGGGATGCGGGCACTCGGCAGGCGGGCCGCGCTCGCGTTCGTCAGGCCTTCGCCCAGGACGCGCGCGAGACCGGTTCCCAGGAACGTCAGCGCGAGGCCGGAGACGACCTGGTCGGCGAGGAGATGGATCGTGACGACGCCGTGGAGCAGGCCGAGCAGCCCGCCGACGACCATCGCCACGATGAGCCCGAGCCAGGGATTGCCGGTCGACAGCGTCACGGAGAACGCGGCGACGGCGCCCATGAGCATCATCCCCTCGACGCCGAGGTTCAGGACGCCGGCACGCTCGGCGAGGATCTCGCCGATGGCGGCGAACAGGAGCACCGTCCCGGCCGCGATGCCGGCCGTCGCGATCAGCCCGAGGTCCATCAGGCGCCGCCCGCCGGACCGCCGGCCTCGGCCGCCACGTCCGCCGCCCGTCGGCGGAACGGCCCGCCGCCCTCGATCCGGACCCGGTACCGGACGAGGACGTCGGCGATGATCAGGGTGAACAGGATGATCCCCTGGATCATCGCCGGGATCCCCGACGGCTGGATCTCGCGGCCGGCCAGGATCAACGCGCCGAACAGGACCGCCGCCGCGATCACCCGGCCCGGCCGGAACTTGGCAAGGTACGCGACGATCACGGCCGTGAAGCCGTAGCCGGGCGAGATGTGGTCCTGGAGCCGGTGCACGGCGCCGCTCACCTCGGCCATGCCGGCGAGACCGGCGAGCGCGCCCGAGATCGCGAACACGACGATCAGCCGCTTCGCGATGTCGAGCCCGGCGTAGCGGGCGGCGCGCGGCGAATCCCCGATCAGCCGGATCTCGTAGCCGAACCGCGACCGCTCCAGGAAGAGCCAGAGCAGCCCGGCCGCGACGAGCCCGAACACGAGCCCGAGATGGACCGTCAGGCCGCCGAACCCCGACACGATCGACGAGAAGTCGGACAGCCGCGGCAGCCACGCCTCGCGCGGGAACGTCTTCGTCTGCTGGAAGCCGCTCTCGCTCCACGGCCCGAAGACCCAGAACTGGATCCAGGCCAGGGCGACGTAGTTGAGCATCAGCGTGACGATGATCTCGTTGACCGCGAGCCGGGCCCGGAGGACGCCGGGGATCAGGCCCCACAGCCCGCCCGCGAGCATCCCCGCGAGCATCATCGCCGGGATCACGAGGATCGCCGGGCTGCCCGCCGGCAGCACCGGGATCAGGACGATCGCGCTGGCGCCCCAGGCGCCCATCAGGAACTGCCCCTCGGCGCCGATGTTCCACAACCGCATCCGGAACGCGAGGGCACAGGCGAGGCCCGTGAGGATCAACGGCGTCGCCTTCACGAGGGTGTCGGACAGGACGCCCACGCTCCCGAACGACGACTCGAGGATGTGGACGTAGGACCGGATCGGGTCGCCACCGACGAACGCGATGATCAGCCCGGAGATCGTCAGCGCGACGACGACGGCACCGACCGTCAGGACCGGCGACAGCCACCGCGGCGTCGCCAGCCGCGGCTCGAGGCGGATCGTCACGAGGCGGCCTCGGTCCCGCCGGCCCCGCCGTCGGCGTCCCCGCCGCCGGTCATCAGGAGCCCGATCCGGCCGATCTCCGCCTCGGCACGGTCGAACGAGCCGACGAAGCGGCCTTCGTACATCACCTCGACCCGGTCGGCGAGGGCGAGGACCTCGTCGAGCTCCTCGGAGATCAGGACGATCGCCGTCCCCCCGGTGCGAAGCTCGATGAGCAGCCGGTGGACCGACTCGATCGCGCCGACGTCGAGGCCCCGGGTCGGCTGGACCGCG
>DASSMI010000314.1:0-5345 GCA_035688935.1 Candidatus Limnocylindrales bacterium
CTGATCCTCGACTTCAACTTCGCCTTCCAGCCGTCGTGCGCGTTCGACCCGAAATGGGCGTGCCCGCTCGCGCCACCGGCCAACCGCCTCGACATCCCGATCCGCGCGGGCGAGCGTCTCGGCTAGGCGGATCGCGTCGGGACCGTCGACGGGGTCACCGCCCGTCGGCCACGGAACATCGACGAGCCATTCGCGCACGGACGCGCCCGGCCCTCACCCCGGCGCGCGAGACGGAGGCGACTCGGGCAGCCGTATCGCGGACGATGCGTCCGCCCGGCGCCGCCCCGAGCCCCCGAAGCAGTCCTCGCGTACGATCACCCGATGGAGCCTGCCCACCTCTCCCCCACGATCGATTCCCCGCTCACCGAGCGCCACCGCGCGTTCCTCGCCCAACCGCTGTTCGCCTCCCTCGCGACGACCGACGCGAACGGGGCGCCGCGCCAGGCGGTCATCTGGTACCGCCTCGAGGACGACGGCCGGATCCTCGTCAACAGCCGCGTCAGCCGGTTCTGGCCCGCCAACCTCCAGCGCGACGGCCGCGTCTCGCTTGCCGTCCTCGGCACCGATGGCTACTCCTGGCTCGGGCTGACCGGCCGCGTCGTGGAGGTCGACGACGACCACGATCGAGCCCTGGCCGACATCCTCGCCCTCGCCGACCGCTACCACCCCGAGGGCGCCGCGCCCGCCGACCTGGCCAGCTATCGCGCGTTCCCGCGGATCACGTTCCGGATCGCCATCGACCGCGTCCACGACCACCTGGAGGACTGATCGATGGCGACCCCCACGATCGGCTACGCGGCGATGCTCGAGCAGTTCGGCCCGCGCGAGGTCGTCGACCTGTCCGTGGCGGCCGAGGAGGCCGGCTTCAGCGGCGTCATGGCTGCCGACCACTTCCAGCCGTGGGTGCCCCAACAGGGCAACGCCGCGTTCGTCTGGAACGTGATGACCGCGATCGGCGAGCGGACGAAGGGCGATGTCGGCCCGGGCGTGACATGCCCGAGCTTCCGGATGCATCCGGCGATCGTCGCTCAGGCCTCGGCCACGCTCGCCGCGATGTACCCCGGCCGGCACTGGCTGGGGCTCGGCTCCGGCGAGGCGCTCAACGAGCACATCGTCGCCGGCTACTGGCCCGAGACGCCCGAGCGGATCAACCGGATGTTCGAGGCGATCGAGATCATCAAGAAGCTCTTCGGGAGCCGGGACAAGGACGTCAAGCACGACGGCCGCTTCTACAAGCTCGAGTCGACGCGCCTCTGGACGATGCCCGACGAGCCGCCGCCGATCTACATCGCGACGGCCGGCCCGGTCACCGCGAAGAAGACCGGCCAGTACGCCGAGGGCCTGATCACCGTCGGCGCGCCGGAGAGCAAGCTCGAGATGATCCGGGCGAAGTGCGAGGAGGGCTGCCGCGAGGCCGGCAAGGACCCCGACGCCTTTCGCTACATCCTCCAGCTCCACCTCTCGTGGGCGCCCACCGACGAGGAGGCCCTCCAGAACGCGATGACCGAGTGGCCGAACGGCGGCATGAAGTTCCCCAAGCAGGACATCCGAAGCCCGCTCGACTTCGAGCAGATGGCGAAGCTCGTCCGGCCCGAGGACTTCGAGGGGCGCATGCTCATCTCGTCCGACCCGGAGAGGCACCGCGAGCAGATCCAGAAGTTCCTGGACCTCGGCTTCGACCAGATCTACCTCCACAACGTCGGTCGCAACCAGGCCGAGTGGATCGAGGTGTTCGGGCGCGACGTCCTGCCGAAGCTGACCGTTTGAGCGGAGGTCTCGCGTGACCGACATGAAGATCGGGGTCCTCCTGTGGCCCCAGACCCAGTCGTGGGCCCCGTTCCGGGACGCCGCCGTCCGGGTCGACCGGGCCGGGCTCGACAGCCTCTGGACGTGGGACCACCTCAACGCGATCGTCGGGCCGTGGGAGCAGCCCATCCTCGAGGGCTGGTCGACGCTCGCGGCGCTCGGACCGATCACGAGCCACGCCACGCTCGGGCTCATGGTCGGCGCGAACACGTTCCGGAACCCCGGCCTGACCGCGAAGCTCGCGACGACGCTCGACCACGTGTCGGGCGGACGGGCGATCCTCGGGATCGGCGGCGCCTGGTTCGAGCGCGAGCACGACGCGTTCGGGTTCGAGACGTGGGGCTCGGGGTTCGGCGAGCGGCTCGACCGTCTCGACGAGTCGGTCATGCTCCTGCGCCGGCTCCTCGACGGCGAGCGGATCGCGAACCACGAGGGCCGCTTCTACCGGATCCACGACGCGCTCTGCGAGCCGCGGCCGGTCCAGCCGCATCTCCCGATCCTCATCGGCGGCTCCGGCCCGCAGAAGACGCTGCGCACGACGGCCCGGTACGCCGACGCATGGAACAGCGGCGGCACCGTCGAGGAGCTCCGGAAGAAGGACGCCACCCTCCGCGAGCGGTGCGCCGAGGTCGGCCGGAACCCGGACGAGATCGAGCGGACCTGCAGCGTCTGGCTGGCGATCCGCGACGACGCCAAGGCCGCCCGGCGGGTCCTCGAGGAGGCGGCCGCCGCGAACGGCGATCCGCTCGCCGAGGACGACGATGACGTCTACGTCGGGACGGTCGAGGAGGTCGCCGACCGGCTCCGCCCGATCGTCGAGCTCGGCTTCCGGCACGTCATCGTCGACATGCCCGGCCCGTACGACCCCGAGACGATCGACAGGCTGCCCGAGCTCCGCGACGCCCTCTCCCGATGAGGATGCGGTTCGGCGCGCAGCTCTGGTCGCAGCACACCTCCTGGGAGGACTTCCGCGACGCGGCGCTCCGGGCCGAGCGCAACGGCTGGGACTCGGTCTGGACCTGGGACCACCTGAACGCGATCTTCGGGCCGTGGGAGCAGCCCATCTTCGAGGGTTGGAGCGTCCTCGCGGCGCTCGGAACCCTGACCGAGCGTGTTCGGCTCGGCCTGATGGTCGGGGCGAACACGTTCCGGAACCCCGGGCTCACCGCGAAGCTCGCGACGACGCTCGACCACGTCAGCAACGGCCGGGCGGTGCTCGGGATCGGCGGCGCCTGGTTCGAGCGAGAGCACGATGCGTTCGGCTTCGACGAGACGTGGGGATCGGGCTTCGGCGAGCGACTCGACCGGCTCGACGAATCGGTCATGCTCATGCGCCGCCTGCTGGCCGGCGAACGGGTCACCCACGAGGGTCGCTTCTACACGTTCCGCGAGGCGTTGTGCGAGCCGCGCCCGATCCAGCGGCCGCTGCCGATCCTCGTGGGCGGCTCCGGGCCGAAGAAGACGCTCCGGACCGTCGCCCAGCGCGCCGACGCCTGGAACACCTCGGGCACGCTCGAGGAGGTCCGGGCGAAGCTGGCGATCCTCGACGAGCACTGCGCCGCGGTCGGCCGGGACCGCTCGGAGATCGAGCTGACGATCAGCTTCCCGATCTCGATCCGGGACACCGAAGCCGCGGCCCGGGCCGCGCACGCCGAGCGCTTCGCGTTCAACGGCGTCGAGAACGCCGGCGCCGGCCCGCATCTCGCCGGTCCGCCGGACGCCATCGCCGGCGAGATCGCGCCCTTCCGTGATCTCGGGTTCACGACCGTGATCGTCCGGCTCCCCGCGCCGTTCGACGAGGAGACCCTCGACCGGATCCCCGAGGTCGGCGCACGGCTCGATGCCTGACCCCCACGTCGTCGAGCTCGCGGGCGGCGTCGGCGGGGCGAAGCTCGCCGAGGGCCTCCAGGCGGTCGCCGGCGAGCGGCTGACCGTCATCGTGAACACGGCCGACGACACCGAGCGTCACGGACTCCTCGTGTGCCCGGATCACGACACCGTCCTGTACACGCTGGCCGGGCTCGAGAACGAGGCGTTCGGCTGGGGGCTGCGCGGCGACACGTGGGCAACGATGACCGCGCTCGAGCGGTACGGCGAGGAGGGCTGGTTCCGGCTCGGCGACCAGGACCTCGCGACCCACATCGTCCGGACGGCGCGGATCCGTGCCGGCGGGCGGCTGACCGACGTCCTGCGCCGCCTCCAGCGGGCGCTCGGCATCGCGGCGACGATCCTGCCGATGGCCGACGAGCCGGTCCGGACCCGCGTCCGCACCGACGACGGCTGGCTGGCGTTCCAGGACTACTTCGTCCGGCTGCGCCAGGCGCCCGACGTCCGCGAGATCGCGTTCGACGGGATCGAAGCGGCCCGACCGACGCCCGAGGTCGCCCGGGCGCTCGAAGCCGCCGACGTCATCGTCGTCGCGCCGTCGAACCCGCTCGTGTCGGTGGGTCCGATCCTCGCCGTTCCGGGCATGACCGAGCTCCTCGCGGCGGCGCGCGCGCGGGGCGCTCGGATCGTCGCCGTCTCCGGGATCATCGGGGGCAAGGCGCTCAAGGGCCCGGCCGACCGGATGCTCGCCTCGCTCGGCCACGAGTCGAGCGCGCTCGGCGTGGCGCGCGGCTATGCCGGGCTGATCGATGCGTTCGTGATCGACCGCGTCGATGCGGCGCTGGCGCCCGACATCGAGGCGCTCGGGATGGGGGTCGTCGTCACCGACACCGTGATGACCGACGACGCCTCGCGTGCCCGCCTGGCCCGCGAGGTCCTCGCGGCGGTCTGACCTCAGCCGCAGCGCTCGACCGACCGGACGGCCTCGGCGAGGTCGCGGCGCGACCGGTCGATCGCGTCGATCGCCGCGAACCCCACGTCGTCGATCTCGGCCCGGACACCGGCGCGGATGTCGCGGGCGAGGCGCCCCGCCCAGCGCCGGCCGACGAAGCCGGCGTGGGCACCGAGGAGGCGGGCGATCAGGTATCCGGCCACGAGCGCGACGACCAGCGCGACGAACGGGACCGGCATCGCGCCGAGGACCGGGATCGGGACGCTGTCGACGGGGAATCGGATGAGGATCCACAGGGCGACCCAGGCCGCCACGAGGATGAGCGCGCCGGTGACCGCGGTCTGCGCGAAGCCGAGGACGGTCCACCAGGCGCTCGTCGGCGCGGTTCCCCGATCGGCCGCGACGGCACGGTCCACCGCGGAACCGAGCCGCCGCTCGAGGTCGCCGGTGTCGGCCGCATGGACGAGCCCGCGGCGGATCGCGGGTGGCGCCGTCCGGAGGGGCTCGGCGAGTCGCGCCCGGACCGCCGCGGCCCCCGCCGCCGGCCCACCTCGTTCGCGCCACCGTGCCAGGAAGGCCGCAGGATCGGCGATGCGCGCCTCCCGGCCCGACCACCGGAACAGGCGCGACGTGACCGCGCCTAGCGGCCCCGCCCCGCGGGCCCTCGCCCGTGCCCGCGTCGCGGCGACGGCCTGACGTTCGGCTCCGGCGACGTCCACGGCACGCAGGAGCGCGGCCGTCGCCTCGTCCGCGGCCGCGC
>DASSMI010000315.1:0-8237 GCA_035688935.1 Candidatus Limnocylindrales bacterium
CGAGCCGATCGGGGTCGCGTCGTCGCTCGCGAAGTGGACCGCCTCGGACACCGCGATGCGGGTCGCGACCGAGGCCGTCCAGCTGTTCGGCGCCAGCGGGTACTCGCGGGAGACCGGGATCGAGCGCCTGATGCGCGACGCCAAGGGCGCCCAGATCTACGAGGGCACGAACCAGATCCACCGCCTGATCGTTGCGGACGACGTCCTGGGGTAGCCGCACCAAACGCAATCGACGTGTGCCGGATCACAGGTCGTCCAGGCCGACCTTAGGCCCGAAACGTGACCCCGATCCGCGGCTGCCAGTCGCCCGGTGGGCCGTCCGGGCCGGTGTTCGAGCGTGACGGTCGAGCCGACCCGCCTCGACCTGCATGACCACCGAGCGCGGGACGCCGGCTGAGGCACTGGCGTCGCGCTGCCGCAATCCCCGTCGGATCCGCAGGGAACGCAGCGACGAGCCGATCCGCTGGTCATCCACGTGGCCAGCATGGCGGGTGGCCATCACCGGCCGCTTACGTGGTCCATCACCCTGTAGAGTCGGATCGTGAGTGCCTCGTCGTCGATCCGCGTCGCCGTCTTCGGTGCCGGCGCCGTCGGCGCCTACTACGGCAAGCGGCTCGGCGACGGCGGCGCCGAGGTCACGCTCATCGCTCGCGGCCGCCACCTCGACGCGCTCCGCCGCGATGGCCTGACGATCGTGGAGCCCGAGGGCACGTCGACCACGCGGCTCCCGGCCACCGACGATCCGGCCCGGATCGGCCCGGTCGATGTGGTCCTCTTCTGCGTGAAGTCGTACGACACGGACGAGGCGGCACGACGGCTGGGGCCGCTCCTGCGCGAGGACACCGCGGTCATCTCGCTCCAGAACGGGATCGACAACGAGGACCGGATCGCCGCCGCGATCGGTCGTGAGCACGTCGTGGGCGGGGCGGCCTACATCCTCGCCGCCGTCCGCGAACCGGGTGTCGTCGAGGCCGGCGGTCCCCGCCAGATCGTCATCGGCGAGCTCGAGCCCGGACAGCCATCCGAGCGCGTGCAGCGGATCGTCGATCTCGGCCGGGACGGCGGGCTCACCGTGGTCGCCGCGCCGGATGTCCGCGTTGCGATCTGGGAGAAGTACGTCCTCCTCGTCGCCTTCTCGGCGATGAGCGCGTCGGTCCGGCTCGGGATCGGCGCCATCCGCGAGGCGCCTGCCGCTCGGGCGATGCTCGGCGCGATGATGTCCGAGGCATGGGCGATCGGGCGCGCGACCGGCGTCCCGCTCGCGGACGATCTCGTCGAGCGCCAGATGAAGCTGCTCCTCAGCCGGAACGACGATGCCACCGCCTCCCTCTACCACGATCTCGTGACCGGACACCGGATGGAGACCGATGCGCTCCAGGGCGCCGCGATCCGGCTGGGTCGCGAGCACGGCATCCCGACCCCGTCCCTCGACGCGGCCTACGCGATCCTCGAGCCGTGGACGCTCCGCAATGCCCGTCCCGTGGAGGACCGGACGCCCGTCCCGGCCTGACGGCGGGTCTACACTCGCGGCCATGACCGACACCGCCCTCCGAACCGCGGCCGACGCGCCGGCCGGCGACCCGCCCACGTTCCGTCACTTCATCGCCGGGGAGTGGTGCGAGTCCACGTCCGGCGCGACGTTCGAGAGCCGCAATCCGGCCGACACCCGCGACGTGATCGGCCGGTTCCAGCAGGGAACGCCCGCCGACGTCGCGATGGCCGTCCGCGCGGCCGACATGGCCGGCGGACTGTGGCGCCGGACGCCGGCGCCGAAGCGGGGCGAGATCCTCTATCGCTTCGGTGCGCTGATGGCCGAGCACAAGGAACGGCTGGCCCGGGCGATGACGCGCGAGATGGGAAAGGTCATCGCCGAAGCACGCGGTGACGTCCAGGAGGGGATCGACATCGCCTTCCTAATGGCCGGCGAGGGCCGTCGGATGTTCGGCGACACCGTCCCGTCGGAGCTCCCCGACAAGTGGGCGATGAGCATCCGCCAGCCGATCGGGACCGCCGGGATCATCACGCCGTGGAACTTCCCGATGGCCATCCCGTGCTGGAAGATGATGCCGGCGCTCGTCGCGGGGAACACGGTCGTGTTCAAGCCGTCGAGCGACACGCCCCACTGCGCGACCCTTCTCGTGGAGCTCATGGCCGAGGCCGGCTTCCCGGCCGGGACGGTCAACCTCGTGACCGGCAGCGGCGGCGAGGTCGGTGACGCGATCGTCGACAACCCCGACATCTCGGTGATCTCCTTCACCGGCTCGTCGACGACGGGGAAGGGGATCGCGGCGCGGGCGGGGGCGAAGCTCAAGCGGCTCAGCCTGGAGCTCGGCGGCAAGAACGCGATCGTCGTCATGGCCGATGCGGACCTGGACCTCGCGACGGACGGGATCCTCTGGTCCGCGTTCGGGACCACCGGCCAGCGCTGCACCGCCGCGAGCCGCGTCATCGTGGAGCGTCGCGCCGTGGACCCGCTGCTCGAACGGCTCGAGGCGCGAGCGCGGACGCTCCGCCTGGGATCCGGCCTCGACGAATCGACCGACGTGGGCCCGCTGATCAACCAGGGCGCCGTCGACAAGGTCGCCGGCTATGTCGGGATCGGGCGCGGCGAGGGCGAGCTCGTCGTCGGTGGCGAGGCCGCGCGCGAGGGCGACCTCGCGAACGGCCACTTCTTCGCCCCGACGATCTTCCGGGACGTCGCGCCGATGGACCGGATCGCCCAGGAGGAGATCTTCGGGCCGGTCCTCAGCGTCATCCCGGTCGACGACTACACCAGCGCCGTCACAGCGGTGAACCAGACGCGCTACGGCCTGAGCTCGTCGATCTTCACGAGCGATGCGAACACCGCGTTCCGGGCGATGCGCGACTTCGAGACGGGCATCGTCTACATCAACGCGGGCACGACCGGGGCGGAGACGCACCTGCCGTTCGGTGGCTGGAAGGAGACCGGCAACGGCCACCGCGAAGCCGGCCACGCTGCGCTCGACACGTTCACCGAGTGGAAGGCGATCTACGTCGACTTCAGCGGCCGGCTGCAGCGGGCGCAAATCGACAACCAGGCGTGACCGCCGCGCCGCCGGCGATCGAGATCCGCCCGGTCACGCCCGACGACCTCGAGACGCTCATCGACATCTACCTCGACACCGCCCGGCACCACGCGGCGATCGACCCCGAGGTGTTCCACGTCCCGTCGCGCGCCGACGTCGCCGTCCGACTCCAGCGCCGGATCGACGGCCGCGGCCAGACCGGGGAATACGTCGCCGCGATCGTCGACGGCGTGATGGCCGGCTCGGCGTCGGTCGATCTCGCCGACCCGCCGAGCCCGGGCAACATGGCGCGCTCGGTCCCGACCGCCGAGTTCGGCGTGTCGGTGATCGACGGCTTCCGCGGTCTGGGGATCGGGCGGACGCTGATCGCCGCCTGCGAGCGGTGGGCCGCCGAGCACGGTGTCGAGCGGATGATCCTCAACGTCAGCGAGGCGAACGACGGCGCCATCCGGCTGTACCACGCGCTCGGCTACCGCGACTACGACCGGGCCATGCTCAAGTCGCTGACGGCGCGATGACGTTCGACGACGTCCGCCGGCTCGCGCTCGCGCTTCCCGAGGTCGAGGAGAAGCTCACCTGGGAGACGGACGTCACGTTCCGCGTCCGCGACCGGATCTTCGCGATCGGCGGGGACGGGGCGACGGGCGTGTCGATCAAGGCGAGCGTCGAGCACCAGGCCGAGCTCCTGGAGATGGACCCGAGGACGTTCGCCAAGTCGGCCTACGTGGGCCGGTTCGGCTGGGTGACGGTCGATCTCGGGCGGGTCGCGCCCGAGCTGCTGGAGTCTCTCCTCCGCGACGCCTGGCGGCGGACCGCGCCCAGGAAGCTCGCGGCGACGCTGGACGGACGATGACGACCGAGGAGCTGCCCGAGCACGTCAGGCGGAACCGCGAGGAATGGGATTCCTGGGCACAGGAGTTCGTCGCGAACGGCGAACGGAGCTGGCGCCTGGCGCCGGGCGACGAGAAGTGGGGGATCTGGGAGGTCCCGGAACGCGAGCTGCGCCTGTTTCCGGACGAGCTCGCCGGCAAGGACACGATCGAGCTGGGCTGCGGCACCGCCTACGTGTCAGCCTGGCTCGCCCGGCGCGGCGCGCGGCCCGTCGGCATCGACAACTCCGAACAGCAGCTGGTCACGGCGCGCCGCCTCCAGGCCGAGCACGGCATCGAGTTCCCGCTGATCCACGGCAACGCCGAACGGATCCCGTTCGCCGACGGCAGCTTCGATCTCGTGATCTCGGAGTACGGCGCGTCGATCTGGGCCGATCCGTACCAGTGGGTCCCCGAAGCCGCGCGCGTCGTCCGCCCCGGCGGCCAGCTGACCTTCCTGGTCAACGGCCTGCTCCTGATGCTCGCGATGCCCGACGAGGAGCGACCGGCGACGAACGAGCTGCTCCGGCCGCTCCGTGGGCTCCACCGGCTCGAATGGAGCGACGACACGTCGGTGAACTTCCATCTGAGCCACGGTGCCTGGATCGCGCTGCTTCGCGACAACGGCTTCGAGGTCGAGCGCCTCGCCGAGCTGTACCCGGCGCCCGGCGCGACGACCGACTTCCCATATGTGACGCCCGAGTGGGCGGCGCAATGGCCGAGCGAGGAGGTCTGGGTCGCCAGGAGGACCGGCTGAGGGGAACCACCGGGCGGCCAACGGCGTACCCGGCACGAGACCGGACGACCGAGCCGGAGCCCCTCGTCAGGTACCCTGAGCCGCCGTGACCGTCACCCGCTCGAGCCCGTCCGCCCGTCGTCCCTGGACCGTCCGCGTCGCTGCCTGGAGCGCAGCCCACCGCTGGCCCGTGTTCGCGTTGTGGTTCCTCGCCACGATCGGCACGTTCGCGGCCAGCCTCGCCCTCGGCGGGACGAAGGCGGTCGACGCGGTGTCGCGCGATCAGCGCGCGAAGTACGAGTCGACCGAGGCGAACCTCGTCTACCTCGACGCGAACGTGAACGCCGGCCCGGGGGCGCCGGCCAGCCAATCGTTCGTGCTCCTCGTCTCGAACCCGGGCGGATCGCTCACGGACGCCGCGAGCGCGGCCGCGATCCAGGACATCGTCGCGCGCCTCAACGCGGTCCGATCGACGGTGGACGGGACGAAGGGTCCGGTGTTCACGAACCTCGTCGATCCGACGACCGCGCCGCCGGCAGCCGGCCTGTTCTCGCCCGATGGGACGACCGTCCGCATTCCGGGCCAGGTCCTCGGCGACGGCATCGTGATCACGGAGCGCCTGGAGCCGGTGCCCGACGCCATCGACACCATCCGCGCCGCGTACCCCACGTACACGATCCACGCGCTGAACAACGCGCTCGCGAACGACGAGATCAGCGAACTGATCACGAGCGGGCTCGACAAGTCGCTCCTCCTCACGATCCCGATCACGTTCGCGATCCTCCTGATCGCGTTCGGCGCGGTCATCGCGGCGATCGTGCCGCTCGTCCTCGCGGTCACCGCGCTCCTCGCCGCGTTCGGCGTCCTGGCGATCTACAGCCAGACCGTGGCCGCGGTAAGTCCCTACGCGAGCCAGCTCGTCGTGCTGATCGGCCTCGCCGTCGCGGTCGACTACTCCCTGTTCATGGTCACGCGGTTCCGGACGGAGCGCCGCCACGGACGGCCGAAGCTCGCCGCGATCGATGCCTCGAGCTCGACCGCCGGTCGGGCCGTGTTCTTCTCGGGCCTCGCGGTGACGATCTCGATCGGCGGGCTGTTCCTCCTCGACGACCCGCTCTTCCGCTCGATGGCGATCGGGACGATCGCGGTCGTCGTCATCTCGGTCGTCGGTTCGCTCACGTTCCTGCCGGCGACCCTCGCGATCGTCGGCGATGGCGTGAGCCGGCTCCGGATCCCGATCATCGGGCGCGACCGCGAGGAGGGGAGCGGCATCTGGGCGACGGTCGTCCGCGGCGTGATGCGCCAGCCCGTGGTGTCGTTCCTGATCGCCGGCGCAGCGCTCGTCGCGCTCGCGGTCCCGGTCGTCCGGCTCCACCTCGGGACGGCCGACTTCGCGTCGTTCCCCGACACGCTCGACACCGTCCAGGCCGTGAACCTGCTGAACGAGAAGTACCCGGCGGGCGCCGGAGTGGGACTCGACTTCAACGTCGTCGTGACGCGAGCCGACGAGGCGCCGACGAAGGACGCGATCGCCCGGATGCGCGAGGCGATCCTGGCGATCCCGGGCCTCGGCGGGACCGGCGAGACCAGGCTCGCCGCCGACGGCCACACCGCGTCGGTGAACTTCCAGATGTCGGGCGACCCGAACGACCAGCGCAACCAGGACATCGTCCGGCAGGTCCGGACGAGCGTCATCCCGTCAGCGTTCGCGGGCGTGGACCCGGGCGTCCGCAAGCTCGTGACGGGCGACGCCGCGTACACGCTCGACGTCGTCGACTTCTACGCCCGCGGGATGCCGCTCGTCGCGACGTTCGTCCTCGGGCTGTCGTTCGTGCTGCTCCTCATCGCCTTCCGCTCGATCGTGATCCCGATCAAGGCGATCCTGCTGAACCTGCTGTCGACCGGCGCGGCGTTCGGGCTCATGGTGCTCGTGTTCCAGGAGGGGTTCCTGGACGGCCCGCTCGGGTTCAAGCCCGGACCGGTCGAGTCGTTCGTGCCCGTCTTCATCTTCACGATCCTGTTCGGGCTCTCGATGGACTACCACGTCTTCATCCTGACCCGGATCAAGGAGGCCCGCGACCACGGGATGTCGTCGAACGAGGCGGTCGCCCGCGGGATCTCGATCACGTCGGGCACGATCACGAGCGCAGCCGCGATCATGGTCTGCGTGTTCGCGGTCTTCGTGACGTTGCCGCTGACGATCATCAAGCAGCTCGGGTTCGGGCTCGCGGTCGCGGTGTTCCTCGACGCGACGGTCGTCCGCTCGGTGCTCCTGCCGGCCACGATGCGGCTCCTCGGCGAGTGGAACTGGTGGCTGCCGCGCTGGCTCGGCTGGCTGCCGGAGGTGACGATCGAGGGCCACGTCGACGACGTGGCGGAGGCTGCCGGGCCGGCCTGACGGAGACGCTGCCGGCCTCGGCGAGCCCGGCGTTCACGGCTTGTTCATCGAACGGCGACGTGGGGGTGATGTCTCGGTCGGGTCCTGCGCGCAGACTGCGGGCATGACGACTGCAACGCTCGATGCCATCGTCCACCGTCATCACCCGGATCCCACCGAGCACGGACGCGTGTGCCGGAGCTGCGGCCGCCCGTGGCCGTGCGACGTCCGGGTCCTCGTCGACGCGATCGGCCGCAGCCCCGCCGTCCCGACGCTCCGTCCGATCCGACGGCCGGACCCCGCGAGGACGCGCGTCCTCGTCTGATCGCAGCGCCCTCGGTCGGCCGGGCGCCCGCACGAACGGCCGCGGGCGTCGCGCGGCCGGTCTGGGGTATCCTTCGCGCTCGCTGGGCCGGTAGCTCAATGGCAGAGCAACTGACTCTTAATCAGTTGGTTGGGAGTTCGAGTCTCCCCCGGCTCACCAGCACCCTGACTACGAACGAGCCCGCCGGGATCATCCGACGGGCTTCTTGTTTGCGCCTCGTGCCCCTTGGCGTAGTCCTTCAAGCTGAATCGAACGCGAGGCGTGGCGGTTCGACCGCCGCTGACGCCTAATAGGTGCAGTCCGAGCACCAGTACCCAGGAGCCGCGATCGCGAAGATCGAATGGCCGGACGCGTTGTATGCCGCGATCACGACCGACTCGTAGGTCGTGCCGTCCGGTCCCATCATCACCGACGAGCCGATGTTCTCCCAACCGGGCCACGTCCACTTCGCCACGCCCGCGGAGGCTGGAGCGTCAGCGACCAGCCTCCGGACCGCTTCTGGCAGCGGCGTGTGCTCGACGAGGCAAGGCCCGTCGTCCTTGCCCGAGTCGGCCGGAGCGGGGAAGCACTGAGTCACCCCGAACACGCGAATCTCGACTCCGGTCGTCCGCGGCGTGCGCCACGTCACGGTCATCGTCACGTCGCCTGGATAGCCCTGGGCATCCGGAGCTCCGCCTTGAATCTCGAACGTGACGTCGCTCGGCTTCGGCGGGACCGGAACGGGCGTCGGCTTTGGGGTTGGCTTCGGCGTCGGCTTCGCGGTCGCGGTCGGCGGCAATGACGGCGTGGCGGCCGCAGATACGCTCGGCGCGGTCACGGTTTGGGACGACGCTGGCGGCGTCACGGCGGACCCGCACGCCGTCAGGACGAGCGCGAGGACGCC
>DASSMI010000316.1:0-7212 GCA_035688935.1 Candidatus Limnocylindrales bacterium
CACCGGGCTGACCGTGATCTGCAGCGGGCTGATCGGGCTCGTGGACGCGGCATGGGTTGGGCTGGTCCTGTTCGCGATCGCGAACTTCGGCTACCAGGCAGCGCTCATCTACTACGACGCGACCCTCCCGGTCGTCTCGACGCCGGATTCGCGCGGCCGCGTCTCGGGACTCGGGGTCGCGATCGGCTACCTGGGCACCATCGTCATCGCGATCCTCATCCTCGTCCTCGGGTCGAAGGCGTCCGGCCTGACCTTCATCCTCGCGGCGGTCCTGTTCGCCCTGTTCTCGCTTCCGTTGTTCCTCATCGTGCGCGAGCCACGGAAGTCGAATGCCGAGCCGTTCCGGCTCCGGGACGCCGCAGGATCGTGGCAGCAGCTCCGGCGAACCGTGGACGACGCACGCAAGGTGCCCGGCCTCCTCCGCTTCCTCGTCGGGCGCTTCTTCTACACCGACCCGGTGAACACGGTGATCGTCGTGATGAGCGTGTTCGCGGTGAAGGCGATCGGGCTGACCGAGACGATGGCGAACGTCGTCCTGCTCGTCCTGACCGTCGTCGCGGTGATCGCGAGCTTCGGCTGGGGCCAGCTCGTCGAGCGGATCGGCCCGAAGCGGACCCTGCTGATCGTCCTCGCGACGTGGTGCGTCGGGCTCGTGATCGCCGGATCGGTCCTGTCGCTGCCGACCTTCCTACTCGGCGGCGCGTTCCTCGGCGCCGGGCTCGGCGGCGTCTGGACGTCGGATCGCGTGTTCATGCTCCGGCTGTCGCCGCCCGAGCAGGTCGGCGAGTTCTTCGGGCTGTACGGGATCGCCGGCAAGTTCAGCGCCGTCTCCGGGCCGTTGCTGTACGGCTCGATCGTGTCGACGCTCCTCGACAGGGGCTGGGGGTCGGGTGCATACCAGGTCGGGATCTTCAGCTTCCTGATCCTGCTGGTGATCGGCGTCCTGTTCCTGCGCGGCGTTCCGGAGCCGCCGGCCGACCATTGGATGCGCGAGGCAGAGGCCGCAGCCGACGCGCCGCCGGAGCGACTGGCGCCGATGTCGGCGCCGCTCGAGCCGAGGACCTGAGTCCACCGACCGGGTCGTCCGCTACGGCGTCGGCGGCACCCGCTGGCCCGTCACGATGTCGAGGTTCCGGCGCCGCCACTCCCACGCCGACGCGATCATCCCTTCGAGCCCCGGTCGTGTCGCCGCCCAACCGAGGACCTCCCGGGCCCGATCCGCAGTCGCGACGAGCACCGGGGGATCACCCTCTCGCCGCGGGCCCATCGTCTCGGGGATCGGCCGCCCGACGACCCGAGCCGCCGCATCCACGACCTGCCGGACGCTGAACCCCTCGCCGATCCCGAGGTTGCAGACGAGTGCCGCGTCCGTCCGCGGATCGTCCGGCGCCGTCGCCTCGAGCGCGAGGAGGTGGGCGTCGGCCAGGTCGGCGACGTGGATGTAGTCGCGGATGCACGTCCCGTCCGGCGTCGGGTAGTCGTCGCCGAAGAGCGTGATCGGCTGGCCCGTCTCGGCCGCCCGGAGGACGTTCGGGATCAGGTGCGTCTCCGGGTCGTGGACCTCGCCGTTCTGCTCGCTCGCGCCGGCGACGTTGAAATAGCGAAGCGAGACGCTCCGCAGTCCGTAGGCCTCGCCGTAGAAGCGAAGCGCGCCCTCGACCGTCCGCTTCGTCTCGCCGTACGGGTTGATCGGGCGGAGCGGCGCGGTCTCGGGGATCGGCGTCGCATCCGGGATGCCGTACACCGCGGCGGTCGAGCTGAAGACGATCCGGCCCACGCCGGCCAGGCGAGCCGCGTCGAGCAGGGTGATCCCTCCGGCCACGTTCTCCCGGTAGTAGCGGGCCGGCTCGCGGACCGATTCGCCGACGAGCGACCGCGCCGCGCAGTGGAGGATCGCGTCGACCTGTGCCCGCTCGAGGAGCCGGGCGAGATGCGTCCCGTCGCCGTAGCTCGCGACCTCGAGGGAGGCGCGGGACGGGACGGCCTCTCGGTGACCCGTGGAGAGGTCGTCGAGGACCACTGCCTCGTGGCCCGCCTCGATCAGACGCTCGACGGAGACCGAGCCGACGTATCCGGCGCCGCCGGTGACGAGGACCCTCATCGGTCGCGCCGCCGGAGGCGATCGAGGAGCCCGGGGCGCCGCGGTCTGGGCTCGACCGGAGCCGGCGCGGGCGAGGCGATGGCGGGCGCCTCGGGAGCGGCGGCAGGAGAGCGACCAGGCTCCGGCGCGGCCGCGTTCGAGCCCGGTGCGGGCGTCGCGGGCAGGTCCTCGCCACGCATCGCGAGCTGCTCGGCCATGCGGTGGGCCAGATGGCTGGCGGCGGGATTCTCGGGATCGATCGCGAGCGCCTTCCGCGCCAGCAGATACGTCGCGAGCTGGTCGTCGCGCTCAAGCGCCACGCGGGCGAGGCCGACGATCGCGATCGCGTTCCGCGGGTCGTTCGCGACGACCGTCTTGTAGTGCCCCTCGGCCTTGTCGAGGAGACCGACCGCGAGCGCTCGCTCGGCCTCGAGCATCAGCTCGATCATCGGGACAGGGTGGCCGCTGCGGGGTCCCAGTCGTCCGGCAGGAGCGGCGGCCGCTCGACCGAGCTGTCGATCGGGACGAACGCGCCCTCCGCTGCCGACCGGCGGACGGCGACCATCGCGTCGAGGACGTGGAAGCCGAGCGCTCCGTCGGCGCGATGCGGGCGGCCGGCGCGGATCGCCCGCGCCATGTCGAGGACGCCGGTCCCGCGCGTGGACCGGGCGGTCGTCGTGGCGAGCGTCTCCTCGGTCTTCGAGCCGGCGCGCCGGATGCAGATCTCGCCGCCGAATGTGTTCGGGTCGGGGACGATCATCGTCGCTTCCGTCCCGGTGACTTCGAGCAGGACGCGGCTGAGCGGCGAGTCGAAGGACAGGATCGCCTGGGCCGACGCGCCAGACGCGAAGCCCAGGAGGGTGCCGACGTGGCTCGGCGTGGAGACCGGGAACGACGTCCCGGCAAGAGGTCCCGCGCCGACGACGCGCGTCTCGCGCGCGACCGAGCCGATCGCGGCCGCCCGCTCGATCGGGCCGAGGAGCTGGACGAACGCGGTGAGGTAGTACGGCCCGATGTCGAAGAGCGGGCCGGCGCCCTCTTCGAAGAAGAACGCGGGGTTCGGGTGCCATGCGTCGGGACCCGGCGACTGCATGAGCGCGAGAGCGGTCAACGGCTCGCCGATCGCGCCCTCGTCGATCAGGCGCCGCGCCGCCTGGAGCCCACTCCCTAGGAACGTGTCCGGCGCACAACCGACACGGAGTCCGGCTGCGCCCGCTCGTTCGAGGAGGTCGAGTGCTGCGACGCGGTCGGCCGCGAGCGGCTTCTCGTTCCAGACGTGCTTGCCACAGGCGATCGCTGCAGCCGCGACCTCCGCGTGGGCCGCCGGGATGGTCAGGTTGACGACGATCTCGACGTCGGGGTGACCCACGACGACGTCGGCGTCGCCGGCGGCCGGGACGCCGAACTCATCCGCTCGCGCGCGGGCCGCCTCGGGTCGCTGGTCGCCGATCGCGACGACGTCCGTGTCCGGGAACGACGTCAGGTTCCGGAGGTACTCGGCGCTGACATTGCCGGCGCCGATGACGCCGATCCCGACCGGCCCGGTCCGGCCCGTGTCAGGCATCGGCGCGCTCGGCGGCGAGCAGGAAGGCGCGGCTCCGGCGAACGGCCTCCCACATGTCCCCTGCCGTGTCGTCCAGCTCGACGATCCTGAGCGCGCCGGGCGCGGCCGCGACGACCTCGCGAAGTGGGACCACGCCGTCGCCGGCGGCCACCTGTCGGGAGGTGTCGAGCGAGCCGTCGCCGTCCTTGAGGTGGAGCGCCGCGACGCGATCCCCGAGCCGCCGGACGAGCGCGGGAACGTCGGCGCCGCCGGCGTGCGCCCAGTAGGCGTCGACCTCGAGGACCACCGCGGGATCGAGCTCGTCCGCGAAGACCTCGAGCGCGTGACGCCCGCCGATGACCGACGCGAGCTCGAAATGGTGGTTGTGGTAGCCGACGCGAAGCCCGCGATCGGCCGCCGCTCGTGCGGCGCCGTTCAGCCCGTCGGCGATCCGCCGGATCCCGTCGGTCGTCTCCCAGCGCGCCGGCTCGGTCCACGGCTGGATCACGAGTGCTGCGCCGACGGCCGCCCCCCGATCCAGTGCGCCGTCGAGATCGTCGAGGAGGCCGGCGTGCACCGACGGCACGGTCAGCCGGTGCCGCGGCAACGCCGCCGCGAGTCGCTCGCCATACGTCGGGAGGTCGAACGCCTCGACCTGCCGGAACCCGATCTCGGCCAGCGTCGCGAGCGTGCCGTCGAGATCGTCCGCGAGGAACCGGCGAACGGTGTAGAGCTGGATCGCGAGGTCGTTGGGCTCGGCCATCCGCGTCATTGTCGACGATCGCCGCCGCGGACCTCGTCGGCGCCCCCCGCCAGGCGCTGCGCGAGCGCGAGGAGCGGCTCGCGCGAGTTCAGGCGTGGGTCCTCCACCACGCGCTCGAACAGGATCCCGAGGATCCGGCCCAGCTCGGGCCCCTGCGCGATGCCGAGCTCCGTCATGAGGTCGGCGCCGTCGATCGCGAGCGCCGAGCGGTCGAGGATCGGACCGCGCGCGAGCTCCGCATCGATCCGGGCGCGGAGGCCATCGAGGTCGTCGGCGTTCCGCGGCAGCCCGCTCCCCTCGTTGTCGGCCTCGCGGAGGGCGAGCAGGTCGTCGACCGCGCGCGGACCGACCTTGGCGAGGAATCGCCGGACGGCCGAGTCGCCCCACTCGGGCGCGTACCGGAACATGTGCTGCCGGACGAGGTGGACGACGGTCGCCCGCTCCGCTGCCGGCAGATGGAGCCGGTCCAGGAGCGCGTCGGCGAGCTCGGCGCCGACCACCTCGTGGCCGTAGAAGTGCCCGTCGGCGGCGGTCGCGGGCTTGCCGATGTCGTGGACCAGGGCCGCGAGCCGGACCACCGGCCGGTTCGCGGCCGCGTCGACCGTCCGGACCGTGTGGTCCCAGAGGTCCTCGCCCGCGAGCTTCCGCTGCGCGACGCCTCGCTGCGCCGCAAGATCCGGTGAGATCGCCTCAAGCGCGCCGGTGTCGGCGAGCAGGCGCAGACCCGCGGACGGCCGGTCGACCGCGAGGATCTTCCCGAGCTCCGCGGCGATCCGCTCGCCCGACAGGTGGACGACGAGCGGCGCCGTCTCGCGGATCGCCTCGAGCGTCGCGGGCTCGATCGTCCAGCCGAGCTGGGCCGCGAACCGGATCGCGCGGAGGATCCGGAGGGCATCTTCCTCGAAGCGAGCCCGCGGCTCCCCGACGGCGCGGATCGTCCGAGCTCGGACGTCGGCGAGCCCGTCGAACGGGTCGCGCAGCCCCGGCTCGTCCGCGCCTCCCGGCTCGGCGCCCCAAGCGAGCGCGTTCATCGTGAAGTCGCGCCGGGCGAGATCGGCCTCGATCGATGTCCCGAACTCGACCCGGTGCGGCCGGCGGAAGTCGGCGTAGTCGTGGTCGGTTCGGAAGGTCGTGATCTCGTAGTCGACGCCGTCGCGGCGGACGCCGACCGTTCCGAACCGGTTCTCGTAGATCGCGTCGTCGAAGAGCGCCGAGGTCTCCTCCGGCAGCGCCGCCGTCGCGAGGTCCCACTCTCGGGTCGGCCGTCCGATCGCGGCGTCCCGGAGGGGGCCGCCCACGACGTAGGCCGCATGACCAGCCCCCCAGAGGACCCGCAGGACGTCGCGGACGGATGCGGGGATCGCCGCGGGGATCCGATCGGCCGGATCCGTGCCGCGGCCGCGAGCCACGGCCGACTCAGTTCCGGCCGAGGAACAGGTACGTCCGCCAGCCCTCGTTGTTCGCGTCGGCGAGGTACGGGGTGAACATCGAGTACACGTCGCTGCGGGGCTCGAACGGCGGGCGGCTCAACCGGAACCGAGCCTCCTCGAGGGTCTTCCCGCCCTTCCGGTGGTTGCACGCCTTGCAGGCCGTGACGAGGTTCTCCCACGTGTGTCCGCCGCCACGATGCCGCGGGACGATGTGGTCGAGCGTGAGGTCGTGGCCCTGGCGGCCGCAGTACTGGCAGGTGTGCCGGTCGCGGGCGAAGATCTCGCGCCGGCTCAGCTTGACCCGCGGCCGCGGCCGCCGGACCTGGTACTGGAGCCGGATCACGGACGGCGCGTGGTACTCGGTGCTGGGCGTGTGGATGACCTGGTGGTCGTACTCGATGATCTCGGCCTTGTCACCGAATACGAGCCGGAACGCCCGCGGCAGGTTGCAGACGTTCAGGGGCTCGTAGTTCTGGTTCAGGACGAGCACGACACCGTTCATTCCGAGCGGACGATACCAAGAACGGGGGATCGTGCAGTAGGGCCTCAGGCGCGGCCGGTCGCGGCTCCGGTTCGGGGGTCCCAGCCGCCGGCTTGGCCGACCTTGGTGGCGAGTGGCTTGCCGAGCGCATCGGCGATGAACCGGGCGGCGACCAGGACCGCGTCCAGCCGAACGCCATGGTCGAGCCCGATCGCGTCGAGGAGGTAGACGAGGTCCTCCGTTGCGAGATTGCCGGCAGCCCCCGGGGCGTACGGGCAGCCGCCCGTGCCACCGGTCGACGCGTCGAAGGTTCGGATCCCCGCCGACATCGCGGCAGCGACGTTGGCCAGCGCCGTCCCCCGCGTGTCGTGGAAGTGGTAGGCCATCCGTTCGAGCGGGACCCCGGCGTCCACGGCGCGCGCCGTCAGGTCGCGGACCTGCGGCGGGACGCCGACCCCGATGGTGTCGCCGAAGCAGACCTCGTCTGCCCCGAGGTCGAGCAGGCGCCTGCCGACGTCGACGACCCGGGCCGGGTCCACCGCGCCGGTGTACGGGCAGCCGAACGCCGTCGAGACGTAGCCGCGGGTCCACCAGCCGAGGCCGCGCGCGCGAGCGAGGACCGGGGCGAACGTCTCGAGCGACTCGTCGACGGTCATCCGGATGTTCCGGGTCGTGAAGGCGTCGCTCGCTGCGGTGAAGACGGCGATTGCGTCGACGCCGGCGGCCTCGGCGCGGGCCAGGCCCCGCTCGTTCGGGACGAGGACGGGGTACCGGACGCCGTTGCGTCGCGGGAGCGTCGCGATCAGCTCGTCCGCGTCGGCGAGCTGGGGGATCGCCGCAGGCGCAACGAATGACGTCGCCTCGATCTCGCGCAGCCCGGCGTCGGCGAGGAGCTCCAGGTAGCGCAGCTTCGTC
>DASSMI010000317.1:0-4640 GCA_035688935.1 Candidatus Limnocylindrales bacterium
ACGACGATCGTGTGCTTCATCGCGCCGTGCTGCTCGAGGACGGCCACCGTCTGGGCGATCGTCGAGAGCTTCTGGCCGATCGCGACGTAGATGCACACGAGGCCCTTGCCGGTCTGGTTGATGATCGTGTCGATCGCGATCGCGGTCTTCCCGGTCTGGCGGTCGCCGATGATCAGCTCGCGCTGGCCGCGACCGATCGGGATCAGGGCGTCGATCGCCTTGATGCCCGTCTGGACCGGCGTGTCGACGGACTGGCGGACGATGACGCCCGGCGCGATGCGCTCGACGGGTCGCGTCTTCGACGCCTGGATCGGGCCCTTGTCGTCGAGCGGGCGCCCGAGCGGGTCGACGACGCGGCCGAGGAGCGCCTGGCCCACCGGCACCTCGACGACGCGGCCCGTCGTCTTGACGGTGTCGCCTTCCTTGATCTCGCGGGCATCGCCGAGGATGACCGCGCCGACCGTCTCCTCCTCGAGGTTCAGGGCCATGCCCATCACCCCGTTGGGGAACTCGAGCATCTCCGACGCGAGCGCGTTGTCGAGCCCGTAGATCTGGGCGATCCCGTCGCCGACCTCGACGACCGTCCCGACGCTGCGCGTCTCGGTCGCCGCGTCGAACGCGTCGATCGACGACTTGATGATGCTGGTGATCTCGTCGGAACGAATGGCCATGTGCGTGGTCTCCTACAAAGCGCCCGAGGCGAGCTGGTTCCTCAGCCGTTCCAAACGACCTCGGACGCTTCCGTCGATCAGTCGGTCGCCGACGCGGACGATCAGCCCGCCGAGCAGGCTCTCGTCGACGTCGGTCGTGAGCGCGATCCGGCCGCCGGTCATCTGCTCGAGGCGCGCCGTGAGGGCCTTCACCTCGAGATCGGTCAGCGGGAGTGCGCTCGTCGCGGTGGCGTGGGTGATCCCTTGGCGGATCTCGTCGAGGCGGACGAACTCGTCGACCACCCGGGGGAGCTGCTCGATCCGGCCGCGCCGGATCAGTAGGAAGATGATGTTGCGGACGGGCTGGCTGAGCTTCGCGAACACGCCGCCCGCCGCCTCGAGACGTTGCTCGAGCGGGAGCGCCGGGTTGGCGAGGACGGCCATGAGCGCCTCGTCCACGGTCCCCTTCGCGAGCTCCAGCTCGCGCCGCCACGTCTCGATCGAGTCGTCACGGCTCGCGATCTGGAAGGCCGCCTCGGCGTACCGGCGCGGGGCGGTGTCGCGCTTGGCCATCAGCCCTTCGCGCTCCCGTCACCGGCGGACGTCTCCTGGAGGAACTCCTCCACGAGCCGGCGCTGGCGATCGTCGTTCATCGTCTCCCCGACGACGCGACCGGCAGCCTTCAGGGCGAGGTCGGCGACCTCGGCGCGGATCTCGTTGATCGCGCGCTGCTTCTCGGCCTCGAGGTCGGCGGTCGCCCGCGAGCGGACGCGCTCGACCTCCTCGCGGGCCGCCGCCAGATCGCGCTCGCGCGACTCGTCGGCCAGCTTCTGGGCCCGGGTCAGGATGTCGTTCGCCTCGCGGCGCGCCTCCTGGAGCGCGGCGATGCGCTCCTGGTCGGCCGCCTCGCGGGCGCGACGGGCCTCCTCGGCGTCCTCGAGCCCCTGCTGGATCCGGGCACGACGCTCGGCGAGCATCCGACTGAGCGGTCCGCCGAACAGCCAGTACAGGATCACGGCGAACACGATGAAGTTGAGCGACGAGACGATCACCCAGAAGAGGTTGATCTGGAGTCCCGCCTCCGTCGCCGGTTCGCCCTCCGCGGCGAGCGCGATGGCGCCGTGGCTGACGGCGCCGGCGACCGCGAACAGGTCCACGTTCTGACGTCCTCTGCTCGGCTTACTTCAGGACGAGGGCGAGGATCGCCACGACGATCGCGAGGACGCCGAGGCCCTCCGCGAACGCGGCGCCGAGGATGAACTGGGCGCGGATCTGCGGGGTCGCGTCCGGGTTCCGGCCGATCGCCTGCGCGGCGAGGCCCGTCAGGATGCCGATGCCGATGCCTGGGCCGATGACCCCGAGCGCGGCGAAGCCCGCTCCGAGCGGTCCGAGTTCCATGTTCGCGATTCCTCCTTCGATACCGGCCGAGACCGGATGTGGGCCGAGATTCATTGCGCCGGCTGGCCGGCGACGGTGGGCGGGGCGATGTTCCCCTCGGGGATCGGCGGGTGCTCCTCGTGCTCCTCGTCGTGGGACTCCACGGCGATGATCGTGTACATGAGCATGAGGGTCGAGAAGATCAGGGCCTGGACGAAGTTCAGCAGGCCCTCGAGCAGGAGCATCGCTGCCGGCACCACGGCGATCGTCAGCGCGGTGATCACGCCGAGCGCGACCTCGCCCCCGAAGATGTTGCCGAAGAGACGCATCGCCAGCGTGACCGGCTTGATGAACTCGAGCAGGAACTCGATCAGGCCGACGAACAGGCCGATGAAGCCCGCGCCGAGCCCCTCCTTGAACCCGCTGAACACGAAGAACTTGCCGAGGTACCGCCGGACGCCGAGCGTCCGGAAGCCCTGGAACTGGAAGTACAGGAAGACGACGAGCGCCAGGCCGACGGTCACGTTGACGTCGCTCGTGGGCGCGCGCAGGAACTCGAGCTTGCCGAAGACGGGGATCAGGCCGCTCCAGTTCGAGAACAGGATGAACAGGAAGAACGCGACGAAGAGGGGGATGTGCCGGCGGGCACCCTCGCCGCCGAGTCCGGTCGCCCAGTTCTCGAGGCCCTCCCAGGCCCACTCGACGAGGTTCTGGAGCCGCCCGGGGACGCCCCCATGGAGGACGGACCGTGCGGCGATGGCGACGAGCAGGATGACCGCCATGACGATCCAGGTCGTGAGGATCGTGTTGGAGATCGTCGGATCGACGAAGGCGATTGCCGCCGGATCGTGGGACGTGTTGGGATCGAGGTCGATCACGACCTCGGGGTGGGGCAGCTCCAGGTTCGCCTGGATGAGGTCGGTGATCCCGGTCACGGACTGACCGGGTGAGCCCTTCGGGTAGGGCGGCACGAACATCAACGCGACGATGTCGAGGACGATGACGGCGACGATCAGGATGATCGCGTTCCGGCGTCGGTTCGAGCGGGTCGCCGGCAGTGCAGCCTCCACGGCGTCGGCCGGGGCGCTCGCGGGCGACGGCTCCTCCGCCGGGGTTGCTGGCTCGTCCGGGCGCGGGGCCCGGGGGTCAGTCGACAAGCTGGCTCCGATGTGTGGCGCGGCCCTCCGCCGCGCGGGACGTCAGTCTTCGATCCTTGCCAGGAACCTGGTGATGAGTCGATACACGACCAGGGCGCCTGCGGCGAGTCCCCCGAGCAGACCTCCGATCAGGAACAGCGGCGGCCCGAGCCCCAACTGCTGGTCGACCCAGTGGCCCGCAAGCGAACCGGCGAGTGTCGTCACCAAGAGGACGAACCCGATCTCGGAGAACAGGGCGAAGTACGCGCCGGTCTGTCCGGGCTCGATCATGGGCGTCCTGCCAAGGCGCGCGGAGTATAGCAGAGGGTCCCGCCGCGCCAACCCGACGACGAGATCGTCGCTACCGTGGCGCAACCGTCCCGGGCGACCCGGCCGGGACGCTGCCCCGAGGCGCGGATCCGGCGGGCGAGGCGCCGGCCGACGATGGGCTGGGGCCCGAGGCAACGCCCGCCAGCGCACCGACCGCCAGCCCGCCGATCGACACGGCGACGACGAGGACACCGTATCGGAGCAGGTTTCGCAGCCGCGACGGCGTGCTCGCCGGCGCCGGCGTCAGGATGGAAGCGCCGAATGCACGGCCGCCGGACGCCTTCCGCTCGATCGTCGACCAGGCCGGCGCGAGCGTCTCGAGCTCCGCGGGCGCGACCGGCTCGCGGAGCACGGACGGCGGATCCCGTCGGGCCGCCCCGCGACCGATCGCCGCCACGCCCCGAGCGACGTGCGCCGGCCGCCGCCCGATCACCGTGGACGGCCGCCGGAAGGGAGCGAACGGATCGACGATGCGGTCGGTCGGGCGGCCCAGGAGCCGGCGGATCGCCCACATCCCGACGGAGTCGTCGACGATCCGCGGCAGGTGGACCTGCCCGGATGCGTCGCGGAGGACGAATCGGCCGAGGATCGCGGCGAGGGCCAGCACGACCAGCACCGCGACGGCGAGCTCCATGGTTGATGCTGGACCCCTGCGAAGGACGACGGGCGAGCGGCCGGCCGATCCTAGCACCGGTCCGAACGATCTCCGAGTCGGGCGAATGCCCGATTGCCCGACTGACGTGCCGGCTACGCCGCGGTGTCGGGCTCGTCGGCCTCGAAGCCGCCTCGGGCGAGGATGAACAGGACGAACCCGATCGCCACGAACAGGCCGACGAACGCGTAGATCTGCGTCGCGCCCGTCAGCAGGAGGGCCAGCGCGCCCAGGGCGATGCAGATCCCGTAGATGAGCACCACCGTCTGGCGGTGGCTCAAGCCCACGTCGAGCAGCCGGTGGTGGAGGTGGCCGCGATCCGGCGAGAACGGCGACCGACGCTGGGCGAGACGTCGGACGATGATCCAGAACGCGTCGATGATCGGGACGCCCAGGACGAGGAGGGCCACGGCGACCTTCGCGGTCCCGAGGATCGACAGCAGCGCGAGCGTGTAGCCCAGGAACATCACGCCGCTCGTCCCCGCGAAGATCGCC
>DASSMI010000318.1:0-15852 GCA_035688935.1 Candidatus Limnocylindrales bacterium
GGCGGCGTCCGCGACGTAGATCGCGTAGTTGTAGGCGGTGACCTTGCCCTTGTACGGCGAGTTCGCCTCGAAGACCACCGACCAGCTGTCGGGGACGGTCTTGACGACGGACGGGTCGTACATGAGGACGTTCGCGCCGCGTCCGTGGGGAACGCCGTAGCCCTTGCCGTCGACCGTGTTGTACGGCTGGTTCTTCAGGCCGTCGAACACGTTCGCGTAGTTCGGGATCAGGTTGAAGTCGACCGGCGACACGTCGCCACCGGCGATCAGGCGCAGGGTCGCGTCGCCGGACGCGGACACGCCGTCGTACTGACCGGTCTTCATCAGCTGGACCATGTTGGCGGAGTCGAGACCGACCTTGACCGTCACCTTGCAGCCCGTCGCGGTCTCGAACGGCGTGACCCAGTCGTAGCCCTCGACCTGCTCGCCGCCGGTGCCGCCCACGACGTAGCCGGCCCAGGCGACGAGGTTCAGCTCGCCCTCACCCTCGCCGACGCTCGCCGGCGCGCTCGCCGAAGCCTCGGCCGAGGCGCTTGCGGCGGGCTGGCTCGCCGCCGTGCTCGCCGCGGGCGCGCTCGCGCTCGGGCTCGGGGTCGCGCCGCCGCCGCACGCGGACACGACCATCGCCATCCCGGCGATCCCCACCTTCCAGGAACGTCGCTGCATCTGCTCCTCCTCCATCCGGCCGGACCGTCCGGCGCGGCGCTCAGGCTCCCGGGTCGGTCGCGACCGGGAGGTTGTGCTGTCGGTTCCAGATCAACCGGACGTCGCGACCCTCGAGGGCCAGCGCGTCCGATGACGAGGTCCGAAGGTTCTGCTGGGTGACGACGAGCTCCGAGCCGGCATCGAGCGCGACGACGTAGCGCGTGTCCGGGCCCAGGTAGACGACGCTCCGGATCGTCCCGAGCGCCGACGTCTCGCCCGGGCCGGCCGCGTCGTCGGGATCGGCCAGCCGGATCTTCTCGGGCCGCACCGTGAACGTGCCGCTCTCACCGACGATCGCCTCGGCCACCGCGCCGCGGAGCAGGTTCGATGTGCCCACGAAGCCGGCGACGAACGCCGTCGCGGGCCGCTCGTAGACCTCGGCCGGAGCACCGACCTGCTCGATCCTGCCGTGGTTGAA
Source organism: Candidatus Limnocylindrales bacterium (assembly GCA_035688935.1). Classification (GTDB taxonomy): domain Bacteria; phylum Chloroflexota; class Limnocylindria; order Limnocylindrales; family CSP1-4; genus CF-46. The sequence continues at coordinate 1,124 of DASSMI010000318.1, forward strand.
CACCGCCAGGCGGTCGCTCATCGTGAGCGCCTCCTCCTGGTCGTGGGTGACGTAGATGAACGTGATCCCGACCTGCTGCTGGATCGCCTTCAGCTCGATCTGCATCTCCTCGCGGAGCTTCAGATCGAGCGCGCCGAGCGGCTCGTCGAGGAGGAGCACGCGGGGACGGTTCACGAGCGCGCGGGCGAGCGCGACGCGCTGGCGCTGGCCGCCCGACAGCTGGCTCGGCTTGCGCCGCTCGTAGCCGGACAGTCGAACCATCTCGAGCGCCTCGCCGACCCGCCGGGCGCGCTCCGCCTTCGGGACCTTCCGAACGACGAGGCCGTACGCGACGTTGTCGCCGACGTTCATGTGGGGGAAGAGGGCGTAGTCCTGGAAGACCGTGTTGACGTCGCGCGCGAACGGCGGCTGGTTCGTGACGTCGACGCCGTGGAGGAGGACCCGACCCGACGTCGGCAGCTCGAACCCCGCGATCATCCGGAGCGTGGTCGTCTTGCCCGATCCGGACGGTCCGAGCATCGAGAAGAACTCGCCGTCGCGGACGTCGAGATCGATGCCGTCCACGGCGACGACCGTCGAGGCGCCCGGCGTGCCGGCGCCGCTGGCGGCGACCCGGCGCCCGACGGCGCCCTCGAACGCCTTCGTCAGACCCTCGAGCCGGATCGCGGGCACCGCGGACGCGCCTTGGCCGGCGTTGGCTCGGTCGGGCGCGGTGGTGGTGATGGACGGAACGGCCAAGCGGTCCTCGATGGGTGCGCTTCGCGCAGCCGCGTCCCGGGCCACGCGTGGCGGTCGACGCCCGACTCCTCCCCGAGCGAGCGTTGCCGCACTCTGCGGGTCCCGTCTCGCCGGTGTCAAGACGAGCTGGCGTACCGTCGCATGGGGCGAACAGGCGCCGGGCGCCGCTCGACCTAGACTCTCGCGCGATGCGTCGCGTCGTGTTCGCCGTGCTGCCGCTCGTGATCGCCGGATGCGCGATCGGCGCGCCGGCCGGCCCGACGCCGCCGATCCGTGCCGGCTCGTCGGGGGGCCCGCGCGAGGTCAACGTCGTCCTCAAGGACTGGGTCTTCCTGCCGGATCCCGTGGACGTCATCCCGGGCGAGACGGTCCTCCTCCACGTGATCAACGGCGGGCTCGAGATCCACGAGCTCGTGATCGGCGACGGGGCGGTCCAGGACGCGTGGGAGGTCGCGGAGGCGGCCGCCGCGAACCCGCCGCCGGGGCCGACGCCGGTCGTGCGCGTGCCGCCGGGCGAGGAGGGCATCCGGATCGTCGTCCCGTCGGGCCAACGCGTCGACCTGACCTGGACGGTTCCGGCGTCGGCCGCGGACGTGGCCGCCCTCGTGCTCGGCTGCCACATCCCGGGTCACTGGGACAAGGGGATGCGGGCCATGCTCCGCGTCGCCGGGCCGAGCGGGGGGTGAGCGTCTGACGCTCGTCCCGACGGCCGGACGGCGTCTCGGGCGACGCTCCGAGCGCGAGGCGCTCGCGTGGACCGCTGGAGGCGCCGAATCCGGCCGGACGGGGTCCGCCGCGCGACGGAACGAGCACCTCGCGCTCCGCGCGCGCTACTCGCGCGCTTCTCGCGCCCGGTGTCCCGGCGTGGCCCGCGCGTGGCCGCGCGGTGGCGGCGCCCGGACGTCACGCTCGGCGGTGCTAGGATTCGGACCCCGCCGGAGCGGCGGGATCGATGAGCCTTCGCGGAGCGGGTCGAGGAGAAGCACACCCATGGCCTATGTGATCGCCGAGCCGTGCATCGACGTGCTCGACGTGTCGTGCGTCTCGGTCTGCCCGGTCGACTGCATCCACTACGAGGAAGGCACCGACCGCAAGCTCTTCATCGACCCCAACGAGTGCATCGACTGTGGCGCCTGCGAGCCGGAGTGTCCGGTGAACGCGATCTTCCCCGAGGAGTCGCTGCCGGCCGAGTGGGCGAACTACACGAAGATCGACGCCCTCTGGTACACGGACAAGGCGGCCGCCCGCGCCGAGGTCGACGCCCTCAAGCCGGCCTAGCCGGGCCGGCACGACGCCGGCGCGCCCATGCGGATCGTCTCACTCCTTCCCTCCGCCACGGAGATCGTGTGCGCGCTCGGTCTGGGCGACGAGCTCGTCGGCGTGACCCATGAGTGCGACTGGCCGCCCGAGGTCCGTGGGCTGCCGGTCATGACGTCGAACGCGCTCGACCTCGCCGATGCCTCGAGTCGCGAGATCCACCGTCGGGTGGGCGATGCCGTCCACGGTGGCTCGGCGATCTACCACCTCGACGAGGACGCGCTCGAGGCGGCCGATGCCGACCTGATCCTGACCCAGGAGCTGTGCACGGTCTGCGCCGTCGGCTACACCGAGGTGAACGAGACGGTTCGGGCGCTCGAGATGGACGCGACGGTCCTGTCGCTCGAGCCGACGACCGTCGAGGGGATTCTCAACACGATCGCGACCGTCGGGGCGATGGCCGAGGCCGAGGACGCCGCGGTCGAGCTCGTCGAGCGGCTCCGAGCGCGGCTCGGCGCGATCGAGGCGAAGGCGCAGGAGCGACGCGAGGCGGGCTTCGTCGGGCCGCGCGTGGTCGGTCTCGAATGGCTGGATCCGCCCTTTGCGGTCGGTCACTGGGTTCCCGATCAGATTCGTCGAGCAGGCGGCTGGGACCTGCTCGGCCACGACGGCGACCCCGCGCGGCCGACCACCTGGGACGCCGTCGCCGACGTCGATCCGGACCTGATCCTGCTCATGCCCTGCGGCTACCACCTCGCCGAGACGGTCGCCGAGTGGCGGCGGACGCCGATCCCGGACGCCGTCGCGGATCTCGGGGCGATCCGTCGCGGCCACCTGATCGCGCTCGACGGGTCGTCGTACTTCTCGCGACCCGGGCCGCGCGTCGTCGACGGCATCGAGATGCTCGCCGAGATCTTCGACCCCGAGGCGTTCCGCGATCTGTCGCCCGCGACCGGCTGGACGCCGATCGAGTGACCTCGAGCGGGCCGCCCGCGGCCGTTCCGCGTTCGACCTTCGCCTGCCTGTGGTGCGGCCGCGCGTGGACGGTGCGCGCGGCCGATGACCTCGAGGGCTACGCGCAGCTGTGCCCCGACTGCCTGGGCAAGGCCGGCGACAACGCCTTCCTGCGATTCCGGCTGCGAGCGGCGCTCGAGGCGCGATCGGCGGCGGGGAGCGTTGCGACGACCCAACCGGCGACTGCCCCGCCCCGGCCGTCATCGGACGACCTGGTCGCGTACTACGCCGCGCGCGCCGCCGAGTACGACGACTGGTATCTCCGGCGCGGCCGCTACGAGCGTGGCCCGATCCACGACGCGGCGTGGAATGCGGAGCTCGACGCCGCCGGCCGGTGGCTCGACGCACTCCCGCTTCGTGGCCGGATCGTGGAGCTCGCCGCGGGCACCGGCTGGTGGTCGCCGCTCCTCGCCGGCAAGGGCGAGCTCTGGATGTCGGACGCTGCCGAGGCGCCACTCGAGCGCGCGCGCGAGCGGCTCCTCGCGCACGGCCTCCGTGCCCACCTCCACGTCCGCGACGCGTGGGCCGAGCCCGAGGCGCCGCCGCGTCCCGCGGACGCCCTGTTCGCCGGGTTCTGGCTGAGCCACGTCGAGCGCGACCGCACCGACGCGTTCCTGGGGCTGGCGACCCGTTGGCTCGCTCCGGGCGGCCGGCTCGTCCTCATCGACTCCTTGCCCGATCCCCAGTCGGGCGCGATCGATCACCCGGCGCCCGCCGACGACCGCGCCGTCCGCCATCTCGACGACGGTCGCGAGTTCACGATCGTGAAGGTCTATCGGACGCCGACCGAGATCGAGGCCGAGCTGACGAGGGCCGGGTTCCGCGAGGTCGGGGTCACGACGACCGGCCGGTTCTTCGTGCTCGCGACGGCCGTCACCTAGCAGCGACGGTTGCGTGCCATGCGGCGCGGGAGGACGGTCGAATTGACCGTGCGATACTCCCGCGCGATGGGCCCCCTCGACGGAAAAACGATCGCGACCGTCGGCTCCGGCGTCATGGCCGAGGCGATGATCGCCGGGCTGCTCCGCGGCGAGCTCGTCGCGCCGGACCAGATCGTCGCGAGCCATCCACGACCGGAGCGGCGCGACCATCTCCGGACCGAGTACGGGATCCGGGTCGTCGAGGACAACCTCGAGGCGATCGACGGCGCGGACGTCGTCCTGCTCGGGATCAAGCCCCAGATGCTCGGCCGGGTCGGCCGCGAGATCGGCCCGAAGCTCCGCCGCGGCCAGGTCGTCCTGAGCGTGCTGGCCGGCGCGACGTCCGCGGCGCTCATCGGGACGCTCGGCCACGACCAGGTCATCCGGGCGATGCCGAACACGCCGGCCCGCCTCGGCAAGGGCGTCACGGTCTGGTACGCGACGCCGGCGACGACATCCGAGCAGCGCGAGCAGGCCGGCGCGCTCCTGGCGGCGCTCGGCACGCAGATCGAGGTCGACGACGAGAAGATGGTCGCGATGGCGACGGCCGTCTCCGGGACCGGGCCGACGTATGTGTTCCTGGTCATGGAGGCGCTGATCGACGCCGCCGTCCACCTCGGCTTCCCGCGCCATGTGGCCCACGATCTCGTCGTCGAGACGCTCGAGGGGAGCACGCTCTTCGCCAAGCAGTCGGCGATGCACCCGGCGGAGCTCCGGAACATGGTCACGTCGCCGGGCGGGACGTCGGCCGCGGCGCTCCACGAGCTCGAGTCGGGCCGGCTCCGGACCGTCCTCTCGGAGGCCGTCTGGGCGGCGTTCCGGCGGACCGTCGAGCTCGGCGATCAGCTCGAGGCGAGCGTCGGCGGCACGCACGATGCCCCGCCGCCACCCGGCCGCCGCTCCAGCACCCGATCCAGGAAGCCGTGACGGCCGTCGCGACCGACGGCCTCGTCGATCTCCGACGAGGCCCGCTGACCGCGCTCCGCGCGATCGACTTCCGCCATCCAGGCCGCGAGTACTGGGCGGACGAGGCCGCGATCCACGACCGGTTCGTCGCCGTCTGGGCGGGGCTCGACGACGCGGCCTGGCGACTCCCCGGCGCGGCGCCGTCCGATGCCGGTGGCACGGACTGGTCGCTCCTGGACCACGTCGCCCATGTCGTTGACTGGTGGGAGCTGGCCGCCGGGTACATCGCCGACGTCCGCCGCGGCGCGCCGTGGCCGAGTGACGAGGACTTCTATGCGGGAGGCGATTTCAACGCGCTGAACGAGGAGCGCCGAGGGCGCTTCGCCGGCATCCCACCCGCCGACCTGCGGGCGAGGGGCGCCCTGGCACACGAGCGGGTCCTTTCGGTCGCGCGCTCGCTCGACCCGGCGACGATCCGGAGCGACGCCGCCTGGGGCTGGGTCCACCAGGTGCTCCACGGCCACGAGCTCGATCACCTCAACGTCCTCGAGCCATGGGCGGACGCGCTGCGCACGCGCCAGATCCGGAACGACCCGTTCGGGCCCGACCCACAGCCGACCCGTGCCGACGTCGGCGCGGACATCGACCGCTTCTGGACGACCGCGAAGCCGATCCTCGTCGAGTTCGGCCGGGCGCTGGCGGAGACGCCGGATGCGGCGTGGACCGCGGCCACGGGCGACGACTGGACCTTCGCCGACCATGTCGCGCACCTGGCGGGCTGGTTCGAGATCGGCGCCGAGGCGCTCGAGCGGCATCGCGCGGGGCGAGGCTGGCCCGAGCTGCCGCCGGACGGGATCGACGCATTCAACGATCGCCAGGTCCGCGCCGCGCGGGGCACGCCGCCTGGTGAGCTCCGGGCGCGGTTCGGTGCCGGGCGGAAACGACTGGAGGCGGCGATCGCCGCGATGACGGAGGACGAGTGGCTCGATCCCGAAGGGTTCAGCTGGGCCTACGAGGACCTGCACGGCCACGTTCGAGCCCATCACGCGATGATCGCGCCGTGGCTGGCTCGGGCCGGTTGGCCCGCGGAGCGACGCGAGGAGACGGGCCGGTGACCCGTGCCGAAGGATCGGCGCGGGCCGCGTCGACGTCCACGGTCGGTGCGGCGACCGGCGGGCTCACGATCGAGCGGATCGTCGCGATCGACAGCCCGCGGGAGTTCCGGATCCAGCCCGGCGACCGGCTCGTCGCGTGCACGCAGGAGCTGTCGGGCGCGCGCCAGATCGTCGTCCTCTCGCTTCGTGGCGGCGCGCCGCGTCAGGTCACGGCATCCGAGAAGGACGTCTCCGATCCGCAGTGGTCGCCCGACGGCCGCCGACTCGCCTACGTCCGGGGCGACGAGATCCGGGTCGTGGACCTCGACGGCGCGCGTGACGTCCTCGTCGCGAGCCATCCGGCCGGTGTCTCGATGCCGCGCTGGTCGCCCGACGGCGGACGGATCGCGTTCCGCTCGCGGCGGCGTGGCTGGAGCCAGGTCCATGTCGTCGCGGCGCCCGTCCCGCGTCGCGGCCGCCCGGCCCGCGAACCGCGTCTGCCCGAGCCGCGCGCGATCACCGCGATCGGGTTCGACGTCGAGGACTTCGAGTGGTCCGCGGACGGTTCGACGATCGCCGTGGCCACGTTCCGCGCGCCGGATTTCGCCGTCAGCGAGCTCCACCTCGTCGACGTCGGGTCCGGCGAGGAGGTCCGGATCGCGGGTGGTGACGGCGAGTGGGCCGCCGGACCGCGAGCCGTCCCGGAAGGCGGGTTCCTGTACGTCAGCGATGCCGACGGCTGGTTCCAGGTCGTCCGCGTCGCCGCGGACGGCCGATCGAAGACCGTGCTCACCTCGGGGGCCCGGGAGCACGGCGAGCCGAGCGGTGGCTGGGGCTTCGCGCCGCTGGCGTCGCCGGACGGCCGTCGCTTCGCCCACATCGCGATCCACGACGCGCTCGTCGACCTGGTGGTCGCCCCGCTCGCGACCGACGCGCCGAAGCGTGGTCGCGGCCGCCCGGCGACGAACCCGCCTCGTGGCGCGGCCGCGGGGACGGGCCCGGGCGCGGGCGAGATCGTCAATCCGTGGCCGGGCGTCTGGCGCTGGGCCGGGTTCGTCGGCGACGGAGCGTGGCTCGCGGCCGTCGGCGAGAGCCAGGATCGCCCGCAGGACCTGTGGCTGCTGCCCGTCCCCGGCGTCGCCCCGGACGGCAGCCGGCCGCGTCAGGTCACCGACTCGCTGCCGGCCGTCGTGGCGGCCGCGTTCCGGCCCGACCGGGTGATCCAGGGCGAGCGCGTCGCGTTCGCTGCGCGCGACGGTCTCACGATCGAAGGCACGCTCTGGCGGCCGACGGGCGCGACCGGCAAGCGCGGCGGCAAGCGGGTTCCGACCGTCGTGTACCCGCACGGTGGTCCCACGTGGCAGGCGTATCGCGCCTGGGTGCCGTTCAAGCAGCTCCTGGCGCGCGAGGGGTTCGCCTTCCTCGACATCGACTTCCGCGGGTCCACCGGCTACGGCCGCGCGTTCCGCCGGGCCAACCATGGCGAGTGGGGCCACGCCGACACGTTCGACATGATCGATGGCGCGAAGTGGGCAGCCGAGCAGCCGTGGTCGGACGGCCGGCTCGGCATCTACGGCGGTTCGTACGGCGGATACCTGGTCCTGACGTCGCTCGTCGAGGAGCCGGGCCTGTGGTCGGCCGGCGTGGACCTGTACGGCGACTCGGAGATCGCCGAGAGCTACCGCCACGGTGACCGGCCGGGCCGGCTCGATCTGGGCCGGATGATGGGATCGCCCGACGACCCGGCGAACAGCGAGTCGTACCGGCGGGGGTCGCCGGTCTACCGGGCCGAGCGGATCGAGGCGCCGCTGCTCATCCTCCACGGGCGGAAGGATCGCCGCGTCGTGCCGCTGATGACCGAGAAGATGGTCGAGGCGCTTGAGATCGAGGACAAGTTCCACGAGGTCCACTGGTACGACGAGGAGGGCCACGGCTGGGAGCGGCGCGAGAACAAGCGCGACGCCTTCAACCGGATCCGGGCGTTCCTGCGACGCCACCTGATGGACGACCTCGACGCCGAGCCCGACGAGGGTGCGGAGACGCCGAAGGCGGGCGGTCGGCGCCGCTAGGCGTTCGGGCCGGGCGCGACGGCGGACGACCCGTCGCGGTACGGGATGACGCTGATCGCCCCGTTCGCTTCGAGGTAGACGTAACGGGCCTCTTCGACGGTCAGCAGCCCGTTCTGGCGGAGGGCGATCGCGAGCTCCTTGTCGCTGACATCGAGCCGGGCCATCGCCGCTTCGTCCACCCGGCCGTCGGTGACGAGGATCGTCGGCTCGCCGTCGAGCCTCCGCCGGAGCCACGGCCAGCGTGCGGCCGCCCGGTGAAGCCCCAGGTCGAGGACGAGGATGATCCCCGCGGCGAGGAGGCCGGCGAGGAGCGAGCTGTTCTGGCCGACCATCGCGTTCTGGACGGCATTCGCGACGATGAGCACGACGACGAGGTTCAGGGTGGACAGCTGTCCCGCCGCACGCTTGCCGACCCAGGTGAAGGCGACGACGAGGACGACGTAGACGATCGCGGTCCGGACAGCGACGCTGACGAGGTCGGAACCGAGATCGGGGATCGTCATGGCGGGGCGATGCTAGCCCACGGATCGAGCCGCTACCATCGCTCCGTGCCCGCTCCCAGCACCCTCCGAGGCGCCCCCGAGCGGGCGATGCGCTCCGGGCTGCTGTGGCTGTCGCGGCGCCGGTCGATCGGCCGGCTGGCGACGCGGCTCCCGGTCACCCGTTCGATGGTCGCGCGGTTCGTCGCGGGCGAATCACTGCCCGAGGCGCTTGTCGCGCTCGAGCGCCTCCGCGACGCGGGCCTGCGGACGACGGTCGACGTGCTCGGCGAGGCGGTCACGACGGTCGAGGCCGCCGAGGCGGCAGCCGACGAGTACGTCGCCGCCCTCGATGCGCTCGCGGAGCGCGGGCTCGACCGCAACGTCAGCGTGAAGCTGAGCCAGATGGGACTCGCGGTCGACCCCGACGCGTGCCGCGCGAACCTCCGCCGGATCCTGGAGCGAGCCGCGGCGACCGAGGCGTTCGTCCGGTTCGACATGGAGGACCACGCGACGACCGACCACACGCTCGCGATCTGGCGCGAGCTGCGGCCGATCAACGCGGGCCGCGGCGACTCGGGCGTGGTGATCCAGGCGGCGCTCCGGCGGAGCCCCGAGGACGTGGATCGGCTGATCGCCGAGTCAGCCCGGGTCCGGCTGTGCAAGGGCGCGTACGTGGAGCCGGAGAGCGTCGCGTTCCCGGACAAGGCGGACGTCGACGCGGCGTACGGGACGCTGATGGAGCGGCTGCTCGTCGACGGGACGTTCCCGGCGCTCGCCACCCACGACGAGCGCCTGATCGCGCGAGCCGTCGCGTTCGTGCGTGAGCGGGGGATCGCGCCGGATCGGTTCGAGTTCCAGATGCTGTACGGCGTCCGGCGCGACCTCCAGGAGCGGCTGGTGAAGGCCGGCTTCGGCGTCCGCGTGTACGTGCCCTTCGGTACGCAGTGGTACCCGTACTTCATGCGCCGCCTCGCCGAACGTCCCGCCAACGTGGCGTTCGTCCTCCGCTCCCTTCTCCGCGAACGCCGCCCGAGCTGACCCCGGTCGCAAACCCACGGCTTCGGCCTCAGCGTGGTCCTCCGCGATCGGGACGCTCGACGGGAAGAATCGAAGAGCCGCCCGATACCGGGCGGCTCATCGGTTTCTGCGCGGTCTGGCTAGGAGCCGTCGGGGATAAGTGCGGTTTTGGTCGTCAGGACGGTATGGGTTCCTAGCACCAGCGGTGGCCGGCCTGGAGCACGAGCGCCATGGCGGCCAACGTGGACAGGATCAGAACGATCCGGAACCCCTGCGACTTGAGCTGCAACAACGAACGGTTCCCTTCCACACCGCGCGCAGTGAGCGATTGCGCGGACCAGGAACGTACGTCGGGGCGTTGCACGGGGGAATAGCCCATCGGTACCAGGACCCTGCGGCAGAGGTCCCAGTCGCCTCGTGGGCGGTGCGCGGACGCAGCGGGAACTTCCCGGCGTCAGGCGCCGGCGCGATCCAGGATCGACTGAAGCTGCGCGACGTGCTCCTCGAGATGGTTGGCGAAGAACCGTTCGACGCCTTCTCCCACGCGCAGCTCGCCACGCGTCGGGTGGAGCCCGACGCGGTCGGCATCGTCCGGCGACAGACCCGATACGAAGCCCGCGACCTCGGGGACCCGAGCGCCGATCTCGTCGACGAGCTCCGGGGTCGGTCGCCGGCGGAGCTCATCGATCCGGGCGAGGCGTGATGGGTCGCTCGCCACACGTCCGAACGGCACGGGCGCCGTCCCGTCACCGGCGGCGACGCGGCCCAGCTCGGCGTGCCAGTACGTGAGCATCTCGGCGACGTGGGCGAGCACCTCCGGCGGGCCCCAGTGAGCCTCGTCCTCGGTGCCCCACACGTCGCTCAGCGGCCACGGCTCGCCCGACTCGAGCGGCTCGCGAAGGTCTTCGATCGCGGCGCCCGCCGCCTGGATCCGTGCTGCCTCGTCGTCCATGCCGCCAGTCTGGCACGACCGGCGTAGCATGGGTGGCCAGACCAGCCCGGCCGCGTGCCGGGTCGCCGTTCCGCGGTCGCGCACCGCGCCGATCGGGCGCCGCCGGCCGCCGAACCCGGAGGAATGGCATGACCGACACGATCAGCCGCGGCGCGGCCAACCAGGCCGGCGCCCACATCAACGCGAACGCCTACGACGAGGCGCAGGACTTCCTGCCGCTCAAGGGCATCGACCACGTCGAGTTCTGGGTCGGCAACGCGCGTCAGGCGGCCCACGTCTTCCGGGCCCTGTGGGGCTTCACGCCGATCGCCTACAGCGGCCTCGAGACCGGCGTCCGGGATCGGGCGAGCTACGTCATGCGCCGGAACGACATCACGTTCGTGCTCACCGGCGCGCTCGGCCCCGACAGCGAGATCGCCGAGCACGTCCACAAGCACGGCGACGGCGTCAAGGACATCGCGTTCCTCGTCGACGACGCCCGCTCGTCGTTCGCCGAGACGACGAAGCGCGGCGCCCGCCCGGCCCTCGAGCCCGTCGAGCTCGACGGCGGCGAGGACGGAGTCCTTCGACGCTCGGCGGTGTACACCTACGGTGAGGTCCGCCACAGCTTCATCGAGCGGAACGACTACCACGGCGTCTTCGCCCCGGGCTATCGGAAGGTCAAGAAGCCGGCGGCGGCGGCCCAGGGCCTGAGCCTGCTCGAGATCGACCACTGCGTCGGCAACGTCGAGCTCGGCGACATGAACCGGTTCGTCGACTACTACCGCGACGTGTTCGGCTTCGCTCAGCTCATCCATTACGACGACAAGGTGATCCACACCGAGTACAGCGCCCTGATGTCGAAGGTCATGACCAACGGCAACGGGCGGGTCAAGTTCCCGATCAACGAGCCCGCGACCGGCAAGAAGAAGAGCCAGATCCAGGAGTTCCTCGACTACTACCTCGACTCGGGGACGCAGCACATCGCGCTCCGGACCGAGGACATCGTGGGGACCGTCCGTCAGCTCCGCGAGAACGGGATCGAGTTCCTCGGGATGCCCCACGCCTACTACGAGCAGCTCGCCGACCGGGTGGGGGACGTCGGCGTCCCGATCGAGACGCTCGAGGAGCTCGGGATCGAGGCCGACCGCGACGAGGAGGGCTACCTCCTCCAGATCTTCACCCGGCCGATCCAGGACCGCCCGACGTTCTTCTTCGAGATCATCGAGCGGCACGGCTCGCGCGGGTTCGGGGTCGGCAACTTCAAGGCGCTGTTCGAGGCGATCGAAATCGAGCAGGCCCGGCGCGGGAACCTGTAGGGGCTCCCGCGCCGCGCGGTTCGCTCAGCTGCCAGGCAGGAAGTGGATCGTGTCCACGACCTGCTTGGCCGGCGCGACGTTCGCCTCGAAGTCGGCCCAGAAGGCATCCCCGGCGTACTCCACGATCAGCGTCTTGCCGTTGACGTCGAGGACGACCCAGCGGACGCGTGCGTCCGACGCGTAGGCGATCGCCCGGCCTGGCGGGGTGCCGGTGTCGGTGAGCATGAGGACCGCCGGCCGGAAGGCATCGACCGGCTCGCAGATCTGGTCCCACGTCGGGTCGACCGTGAAGTCGATCTGGCGGCCGGTGTAGCCGTCGAGCGACGCCGCGACCGGGGCCGACGACACCAACCCAGGGTGGCCCTGAACGTACGCGATGATCGCGTCCACGGATGAACCGACGCCCGATTTCGCGACGGGCTCGCACTGCCGCGACCGCTGATCGGCGACGGCGATCATCGTCATGATCTGGATCGGAGGCGCCGGGCCCGCCGTGACGCCGCTGACCTCGAGGCCGTACGTTCGCGGGATGTCTCGGATGTTCGTCCATCCGCCGGGGACGCGGAACTCGAACGGTTGCGCGAAGTTGGCGGTTGCATGACTGCCCGCCGCCAACGGACCCGCACAACCGGTCGTCTCGGCCGCGCAGTCGAAGGCGGCCGCCGACGCGGCGGCCGAAGGTGGTGCGCTTGGGGCCCGCGAGCTGCGGCTGCCACCGCCCAGGAAGAAGACGCCGCCGGCGAGCGCCGCGACGAGGAGCGCGCCGACGACGACGGCGAGTCGAAGCTGAGAGGGCATCGAGGAGAACCTCCAGGAGCGGAGGCGCCATGCGGGCCGCTGACCCTGACGGGCGATCCGAGCCGCCGTGTCGTCGATCACGCGATCGGCGACGACCAGCGGTCCGTCCGCGAACCAGCTGTCGAGGAGGCGCTCGAGGTCGCGTTCGTGGGTCATGCCGAGCGACCTCCTTCGAGCACGACGCGGGTGTCCGCGTCGAGCGCGGCGCGCATGGCGCGATGGGCATGGAACAGGCGCGATCGGGCCGTGCCGGGCGGGATGCCGAGCGTCTCCGCGATCTCGGACGGCGCGTACCCAAGGAAGTGATGGAGCACGAGGATCGCCCGCTGTTCGGGCGTCAGCCGGCGGAACCCCCGTTCGAGGAGATCCCGATCGGCGATCGGGAGGAGCTCGTCGGGCGCGGCCGGTCCGTCGATCGGCAGCACCCGGAGGTTGGCCGTCCGGCGGCGCTCGCGCGTCGCCTCGGCGATGCAGACGTGGACGAGGAGACGCGTGAGCCACGCATCGAACCGGTCCGGATCGCGGAGGCCCCGGAGGTCACGCCAGGCGATCACCAGCGCGTCCTGGAGGGCGTCCTCGGCCCCGTCGATGTCGCGGAGGATCCGGTACGCAGTCGCGAACAGGCGGTTGCTGCGCCCGCGGATGAGGTCGACGAACGCCGCCTCGTCCCCGTGTTGGGCCGCCGCCAGGAGCTCGCGATCCACCGGTACCCCTCGCCTGCGCCCGTCGGGGGCGCCGTCCGACTCTACTGGTCGCCTCGGTCCGCCGAGCGTTCATTCTTCGCGTCGAGCCGCCATTCGCTGGCGGCCGTGAGCCCAGACGAACAACGAAGATTCCGAGACAGCGGCGCCCGGACGGTGTTCAATCGTCCGGACCGGGGTGAGGGAACCGGGGAGGGAGGGCGTCCAATGACTCTGCTGCGCGTCCACGCGTTGGCCGCGATCGTCTTCGTGGTCGCGGTCGTGGTCCAGATCTTCCTTGCGGGTGCGGCGCTCGCCCAACTCGGCGGGTCGGGCAACTTCGCGACCCACATCGAGTTCGGCTACACGTGGATCGGCATCGCCGCGCTGGTCCTGCTGATCACCGCGTTGGTCGCCCGGCGGCCCCGGCGCGAGATCGGGATCGCGGCGTTGATCTTCGTGCTCTACGTCGTGCAGACGATCCTGCCGAACTTCCGGAGCTCGGCGAGCTTCATCGCCGCGCTCCACCCGTTGAATGCAGCGATCCTGCTCGCGCTTGCGGTCTGGTACGCCCGCCGGACGTGGCAGGCGTCGATGGCGAGCTGAGGGCCGCCGCCATGGAGCTGTACCCCTGGATCGTCCTCCTCCACGTCGTGGGAGCGTTCGTCTTCGTCCTGTCGCACGGGGCGTCTGTCTGGGTCGTCAACGCGATCGCCCGCGAGCGCGACGCGCGGCGGATCGCCGCACTGTCCGACCTGTCGTCGCTCAGCCTGAGCGGCGCGTACATCGGCCTCCTGCTCCTGCTGATCGGCGGAATCTGGGCCGGCATCTACGCCGGCTTCTTCTCGCGCGCCGCCTGGATCTGGGTCGCGCTCGTCGTGTTCTTCGCCGTCGCGATCGCGATGTACCTCGTCGCGACGCCGTTCTTCAAACGGCTCCGGATCGCGCTCGGTCAGCGCGTGCAGGGGATGGCCAAGGACGCGCCGGACCCGGTCGCCGCCCCGGACGCCGACATCCTCGCGATCGCGGCCGCGGCGCCGACGATGGCGCTCAATGCCGTCGGCGGGATCGGGCTGGTCGTCATCCTGTGGCTGATGGTCGTGAAGCCGTTCTGACGGTGGCCGCGGCACGCTCGGTCGCCGCGGAACGACGCCATCGTTACCCGGGGGCCTCGGCCGGGCAGTTGCGGGGTCGGTCGGGGGGCGATCATCGGTGGGCAGGCAGGAATCGTGCGAGACGGTGTCTCGGCGGGTCCGGTCGACTGGTTCGTTCCGCCAGCGGTAGCGATGGCGTCGCTACGAGCCGCGACAGCAGGGCCCCGCGGCTCGGGCGCGCTCGCTACTCCCCGCTGACCAGCCGGAGGCGACGCGGCTCCGCGTCGGGCTCGTCGGTCGCTGCGAGCTCGTGGGCCGGCCGGGCGAGCCCCTCGCCCTCGGCCAACAGCGCCTCGATCGCCGCGGGCCCCATCGGTCGGGCGTACAGGTAGCCCTGGCCGAAGCGGCAG
>DASSMI010000319.1:0-11246 GCA_035688935.1 Candidatus Limnocylindrales bacterium
CATCGCCACGAGCGACATCCACCTCAAGCACAAGCTCCGGCTGTCGCGCGAGCAGGCCCTCGCCGAGGCGGTCCGCTGGGTCCGCTACGGCCGCGAGCAGCTCGGCGCCGACGCCGAGATCGAGTTCTCTGCCGAGGACGCATCGCGGACCGACACCGACTTCCTCCTCGAGGTCTACGGCGCCGTCGTCGAGGCCGGCGCATCCACCGTGAACATCCCGGATACCGTCGGTTACGCGATCCCGTCCGAGTTCGGCGCGTTGACGAAGCGTGTCGTCGACCTCGTGGGGCGCGACGCGACGGTGTCGATCCACTGCCACAACGACCTGGGGCTCGCGACGGCGAACACGCTCGCCGCGGTCCAGGCCGGCGCCCGCCAGGTCGAGGTGACGATCAACGGTCTCGGCGAGCGCGCCGGCAACGCGTCGCTCGAGGAGGTCGTCATGGCCCTCCGGACGCGGCCGACGCAGTTCCCCGAGCTCGGCAGCGGCGTCCAGACGGAGCAGATCACCCCCGCGTCGCGGCTGGTCTCGTACCTGACTGGCTTCGCGATCCAGCCGAACAAGGCGATCGTGGGCGGCAACGCGTTCGCTCACGAGTCCGGGATCCACCAGGACGGCGTGATCAAGAACCCGCTGACCTACGAGATCATGACGCCCCAGTCGATCGGGCTGTCGGGAAGCCAGCTGACGATCGGCAAGCTCAGCGGTCGACGGGGCCTGCAGGGCAAGCTCAAGGAGCTCGGCCACGACGTCGAGGGGGAGGCGCTCGACGCGATCTACCGCCAGGCGATCGCGCTGGCCGACGCGAAGAAGGAGGTCACCGACGCCGATCTCCTCGCGCTGGTCGAGGCGCGGACGTCCGAGGTTCCGGCGTCGGTCGAGCTCGTCGGCTGGTCCGTCACGTCGTCCCACGGCGGGAACGCGACCGGCTCGGTGACGCTCACCGTCCGCGGCGAGGACCGGACGGCCGAGGCGACCGGTAACGGCCCGGTCGACGCGCTCTACTCCGCGGTGGACTCCGCGCTCCAGCCCGTCCTCGGCTGGCGACCGGTCCTGATCGAGTGGGAGATCAAGGCCGTCTCCGGCGGGGAGGACGCCCAGGGCCAGGTGCTCGTGCGCTGCCGGCGTTCCTCCGACGAGGGACCGGGCGCGCTCGTGGTCTCGGGCCACGGATTGTCGACGAACATCATCGAGGCGTCGCTCGAGGGCTACCTCGTGGCGGTGAACAAGCTCCACGGCGCGGAGATCAACGGCGTCGACGTCGCGTTCGTCGGGCGGCGGACCGCGCAGGAGCTGCCCTAGTGGGGGATGGCCTCGCGCGCTACTCCATCGCGACGATCCCGGGGGACGGCGTCGGACCGGACGTCGTCGCGGCCGCTCGGGCCGTCGTGGATGCCGCGGGCGAGCGGTTCGGCTTCGCGGTCGACTGGACCGAGTACCTCGTCGGCGGAATCGCGATCGACACGTTCGGCGTCGCGATCCGGCCCGAGGACGTTCAGGCATGCGGGGAGGCGGACGCGATCCTCCTCGGCGCGGTCGGCGGCCCGAAATGGTCGGATCCCTCGGCGGCCGTCCGTCCCGAACAGGCGCTGTTCGCGCTCCGCGGCGGGCTGGGGCTGTATGCGAACCTGCGACCGGTCACGGTCCATCGCGAGCTCGTCGACGCGTCGCCCCTCCGGCCGGAGCTGCTCGAGGGCGTGGACCTGTTGATCGTCCGTGAGCTGACGGGCGGGATCTACTTCGGGGACCGGACCGAGCCGGCGGGGCCTCCCGGCGACCGGTGGGCGCTCGACACGGTCCCGTATCGGGAGGCCGAGATCCGGCGCATCGTCCGCCTGGCATTCGAGCTCGCCGGCGGTCGCCGGGGGCTCGTCACCAGCGTCGACAAGGCGAACGTGCTCGCGACCTCGCGCCTGTGGCGGACGGTCGCCGACGAGGTCGCCGCGGACTTCCCGGATGTTCGACTCAACCACCAGCTCGTCGACTCGTGCGCGATGCTCCTTGTCAAGCAGCCCGCATCGTTCGACGTGATCGTCACCGAGAACCTCTTCGGCGACATCCTGTCCGACGAGGCGGCGGTCCTCGCCGGGAGTCTCGGCATGCTCGGTTCCGCATCGCTCGGCGAGCGGCGCACGTCGCATGGCACGTTCGGCCTCTACGAGCCGATCCATGGCTCGGCGCCGGACATCGCCGGCCGCGACCTCGCCAACCCGATCGGAACGATCCTGTCCGCCGCGATGCTGTTCGAATGGTCGCTGGGCCGCGCCGATGTCGCCGGGGCGATCCAGCTGGCCGTCGCGGCGGCGCTCGACGCCGGCTACCGGACCGGCGATCTCGGCGCGGGGAGGCGGGTCGGGACACGTGGGATGGCGGCGGCCATCGCAGAGCGCGTCGCCGCCGCGGAGCCCGTGGCATGAGCGGCGCCGTCGTCCTCTACGACACGACGCTCCGTGACGGCACCCAGGGCGAGAACATCACGCTCAGCCTCGCCGACAAGCTCCGGATCGCCCGGATGCTCGACGAGTACGGGATGCCGTTCATCGAGGGCGGCTGGCCGGGCTCGAACCCGAAGGACATCGAGTTCTTCCGCGAGGCGCGCCGGATGACGTGGGCGACGGCGAAGCTCGCCGCGTTCGGATCGACCCGCCACCGGTCGAACCGGCCCGAGAACGACCCGAACCTGCGCGAGCTCGTGGCCGCCGAGACGCCGGTCGTCACGATCTTCGGGAAGAGCTGGACGCTCCACGTCGAGGAGGTCCTGGGGGCGAGCCTCCAGGAAGGCCTCGACATGGTCGGCGATTCCGTCCGGTTCATCGTCGACCGCGGCCGCGAGATCGTCTACGACGCCGAGCACTTCTTCGACGGCTACAAGGCGAACGAGGCCTTCGCGCTCGACACCCTCGGCGCGGCCTGGGAGGGCGGTGCGCGCACGATCGTCCTGTGCGACACGAACGGGGGAACGCTGACCCACGAGATCGCGCCGATCGTCGGGCGCGTCCGATCCGACCTCGAGCGCCGGTTCGGCGGCGCGCCCGGCCTCGTGCTCGGCATCCACACCCACAACGACGCCGAGCTCGCCGTGGCGAACTCGCTCGCCGCCGTCGAGGCGGGCGTCCGACACGTCCAGGCCACGATCAACGGCTACGGCGAGCGGGCGGGCAACGCGAACATGGTCTCGATCCTCGCCAACCTCGCGCTGAAGACCTCGCACGAGCTGGCGCCGGCCGGCGGCGGCGAGCTGAACGGCCTGACCGAGCTGAGCCGCGCCGTCGCCGAGATCGCGAACGTCAGCCCCAACGACTGGCAGCCGTACGTGGGGCGCTCGGCGTTCGCTCACAAGGGCGGCGTCCACGGGGCCGCCGTCGCGAAGGTCGAGCGGAGCTACCAGCACATCGACCCGGCAGCGGTCGGCAACCAGGGCCGGCTCGTCGTCAGCGAGCTCGGCGGCAAGGCGAACACCCGGATCCGGGCCGAGCAGCTCGGCCACCAGCTCGACGGCGTCGTGGACCCGAAGGTCCTCAGCCAGCTCATCAAGCAGCTCGAGAGCGAGGGGCTCGCGTTCGAGGGTGCCGAGGCGAGCTTCGAGCTCCTGATCCGCCGCCACCAGACCGACTACTCGGCGCCGTTCCGGATCCTCGACTACACATGCCTCGTCGAGCAGCGCGCCGGCCGCGAGCTCCTGGCCGAGGCGACGGTCAAGGTCCAGGTCGACGGCGAGATCCTCCACACGGCGGCCGATGGCAACGGCCCCGTCAACGCGCTCGACGCCGCGCTGCGCAAGGCGCTCCGCGCGTTCTACCCGCAGCTCGACGCGGTCCACCTGTACGACTACAAGGTCCGGATCCTCGACGGCGACTCGGCGACCGCGGCGCGGACCCGGGTGATCATCGACTCGAGCGACGGGGCCCGGGAGTGGTCGACGATGGGCAGCGACACGAACATCATCGCGGCCTCGGCGGCCGCCCTCGCGGACTCACTGGAGTACGCGATCTGGAAGTCCGGCGCGGAGCTCCGCCGCCGCGACGAGCGCCACTTCACGACGGCGTCGGAGGCCCCCGCGACGCCGTCCTCGACCCGGAGGTAACCGATGGCCACGACCCCGACCCCCGCGCCCGGCGCCTCCGCAGACGCCGAGGACACGCTCCATCTCGCCCGTTGGACGGTCACCTCGGGCTCGAACGCCCGGAGCCGCGGCGCCGTCGTGATCGCGTCCGGCGACCATCAGTGGGAGGCCTCGGCCGAGGGCAACGGCGCGGTCGACGCGCTGTTCCGCGCGGTCGACAAGGCACTCCACGGGGTCCTCACGGGCCATCCGCGACTCCTCGCGTACGACGTCCACGCCGTGGCCGAAGGACCCGACGCGGAAGGCAAGGTCACGGTCACGATCGCGCCGCCGGACAGCGCGGCGGGCGCGCGCGCCGAGGGCCGCTACACCGGCGAGATCACCTCGACGAACATCATCGCCGCCTCGATCGAGGCGTACATCGACGCGATCAACGAGCTCCTCGCCGAGGAGCACTGGCAGGACGCGCCCGAGGCCGCCGGCAACCGGAAGCGGGCCAAGGTGACCGCGCCGACCGCGCGCGAGCGGCGCGCGGAGCTCGACGAGGACGCTGGCAGGATCAACACGACCGACTGGTTCAACCAGTAGCCGCGGGCCGGGCGCTCGCCGCGGCCGCGCGATCGGCGACACTCCGCGGGTGAGCCCAGCCGATCCCGTCGTCTACCAGGGTGAGCCCGGCGCGTTCTCCGAGGAGGCCGTCATCGGCTTCTTCGGTGAGGCGCGCGACCGAGTCGCGGTTCCGTCGTGGCGTGCCGTGTTCGAGGCCGTCGCCGATGGGACGGCCCCCGCCGGGGTCATCGCGATCGAGAGCTCGCTCGCCGGCACGATCCGCGAGACCTACGATCTCCTCGCCGAGTTCCACGATCGGGGCGTCCGGATCGTCGGCGAGGTCAGCGTTCCGGTCCGTCTCGCTATGTTGGCGCTGCCCGGCCAGGCCCTCGACCGGATCGATCGGGTCTACTCGCACGGGCAGGCGCTCGTCCAGGCCGACGCGTTCCTGCGGTCGCGTCCCTGGGAGGTCCTGACGACGTACAACACGGCCGGAGCCGCGCGCGGGATCGCCGAGCGTCGCGAGGCGCGAGCCGCGGCCGTCGCGTCGCCCCGCGTCGCAGACCTGTACGGGCTCGAGATCCTGGCCGACGGGATCCAGGCCGGCGACGAGAACCGGACGAGATTCGCGGTGCTCGCGCTGGAGTCGGCGGCGCCGCCCGTGCCCCTCGGCCCGACGGCCGGGCGCCGGACGACGCTCGTGTTCGCCGTCCGGAACGTCCCGGGCTCGCTCTACCGGTGTCTCGGCGCCTTCGCGTCGCGCGGCGTGAACCTCTCGTCGCTCGAGTCGCGGCCGACGAAGCAGGCGCGCTGGGAGTACGTCTTCTGGGTCGATGTCGACGCGGCGGCGGACGATCCGGGTTGTGCGGCGGCGCTCGACGACCTCCGGACGGAGACCGAGATGGTGAAGATCCTCGGGTCGTATCCGAGGGCGGCCGAGACCTAGCTGCCGGTCAGATCTCCGAGGCGCACGCTCGGCACTTGGAGGCGTCGACCGCGTTGGCCTCCTTGCAGAACGGGCACGTCTTCACCTCGGCCGGCGGTGGCTCCTTGATGAACATCCTGCTGATCTGCCAGACGACCAGGGCGATCACGACGAACGCGATGATCGCGTTGATGAACGATCCGTAGCGGATCGCGACCTCAGTCGCAGGGTCACTGCCCGCCGCCGGCTTCAGGACCCACTTCTGGGCTGCGAAATCGACGCCGCCGAGGACGAGCCCGACGGGCGGCATGATGATGTCGTTCACCAGCGAGCTCACGACGGTGCCGAGCGCGCCGCCGATGATCACGCCGATCGCGAGGGCGAGGGCGTTGGTCTTCAGCAGGAACGCGCGAAATTCGGACAGCATGGGCGGACGCCTCCGACGCTCAGGACGACTTGGGGGTCAGTTCTCCGGCGGCCGGAGCCGCCGAGTCTCAGTGGCTGACGACCTTCTCCAAGGTCTGCGCCTCGTCGATCCAGCGCTGGATCACGGCCTCCGTCGGGATGTTGCGCACGGTGTTCCGGGCCATGTCGAGCTCCTGGAACGTCTCCGCCAGGTTCCTGGCGTTGCGCTGCGCCAGCTCGGCCGCCGAGTCGACGCCGGCCGCCTCGAGGAGATCCGCGTACTCCGAGCCGACGCCGTTGATCCGCATCAGGTCCACGTGGTTGACCCATTCGAGGAGCAGCTTGGCCGGGATCCCGGTCGCCGCGGCCACCTTCTCGCGCCCGCCGGCCGAGCCGCCGGCCATGAGCAGGTCGTCGGTGCTCCGTACCCCCGCGGCGATCAGCTTCTCGGCGTATGCCGGGCCGATTCCCTCGACATCCTCGATCCTCATCCCCGGGTCCTCCTCTGGGAGCGATGGCGACCGCCACCGCGCCCGATGATACGCTCGGGCCTCCCGACCCGACCGACTCGATCCGACCGACTCGACCCCAACGACCACATCGGAGACGCGATGGACCAGGCCTTCCGCGACGAGATGACGAAGGGCTACAGCCTGACCGAGCCGTCCCTCGTGCTCGGCAGCCCGATGCACGACGGCGAGCTCGCGAACGACGCCCGCGTCCAGGTGGCCCTCTCGATGATGAACCGCCACGGATTGATCGCCGGCGCGACGGGGACCGGGAAGACCAAGACGCTCCAGCTCCTCGCCGGCGAGCTCTCGAAGGCCGGCGTCCCGGTCTTCGTCGCCGACATCAAGGGCGACGTCACCGGCATCTCGACGCCCGGTGACGCGACGAATCCCAAGGTCATCGAGCGAGCGCAGTCGCTCGCGTGGGCGTTCACGCCGAGCGGCCACCCGGTCGAGTTCCTGTCGCTGTCCGGGAAGCTCGGGGCGCAGGTCCGGGCGACCGTCCACAGCTTCGGGCCGCTCCTCCTCGGCAAGGTCCTCGACCTGAACGAGACGCAGACCTCGATCCTCGCGCTCGTGTTCAAGTACTGCGACGACAACGACCTGCCGCTGCTCGACCTGAAGGACCTCGCGACGACGCTGAAGTTCCTCTCGTCCGACGACGGCGAGGACATCCTCGCCGAGTACGGCGGGATGTCGTCCGCGTCGGTGGGCGTCCTGCTCCGATCGATCGTCGTCCTCGAGCAGGAGGGCGCGGACACGTTCTTCGGCGAGCCCGAGTTCGGGGTCGCCGATCTCCTCCGGACCACCGCGGATGGCCAGGGGATCATCTCGGTCCTCGAGCTCCGTGACGTCATGGATCAGCCGAGGCTGTTCTCGACGTTCATGCTCTGGATGCTCGCCCAGCTCTACGAGACGCTGCCCGAGGTGGGCGACCTGCCGAAGCCGAAGCTGTGCTTCTTCTTCGACGAGGCGCATCTCCTGTTCGATGACGCGTCGGACGCGCTCCTCGACCAGATCGAGCGGACCGCGCGGCTGATCCGCTCGAAGGGCGTCGGCGTGTACTTCGTCACGCAGGCACCCACCGACGTGCCGTCGTCGGTCCTGGCCCAGCTGGGCAACCGCGTCCAGCATGCGCTCCGGGCATTCACCCCGGACGACGCCGACGCGCTCCGGAAGACGGCCCGCACGTTCCCGATGACCGAGCACTACGACGTCGAGAAGACGATCACCTCGCTCGGGACCGGCGAGGCGCTCGTCACCGTGCTGTCCCCCAGGGGAACGCCGACACCGCTCGCGGCGACGCGGCTGCTCCCACCGGACTCGCTCATGGCCGCGATCGCGGACACCGATCTCCAGGCCCGGGTCGCGGCCAGTCCCTTCAGCACGAAGTACGGCCAGACGATCGACCGCGAGAGCGCCTACGAGATGATCACCGCGCGTCTGGCATCGGCGAAGCAGGCGGCCGCGGACGCGGCCGCGAACCAGGCGATGGCGAACGGCGTTCCGCCGACGACGGCCGGCGGCCTGAACCAGATGACGCCGGCCCAGCAGCAGCGCGAGATCCAGCGCCAGGCCCGCGAGATGGCCCGCGCGCAGCGGGAGGCCGAGAAGGCTCGAGCGGCGGCCGAGCGGCAGGCTCGCGCCGATGCCCGCGCCCGAGAGCGGATGGTCCAGACCGGCGTCCGGACGGCCGGCCGGGTGATCACCTCGCGGGCCGGTCAGGACCTGCTCCGCGGCGTCTTCGGAACGTTGTTCGGGAAGCGCTAGCGTCGCGGCGCCGGCTCGCGGCGGTGGCCCCACGATCCTCTACTCGATGACGACGCCGGTCAGGTCGTCGGGCGACGGCGGGTACTGCGGATCGAGCTCCGCGAGGACGTCGCCGACGATGTCCGCCACCGCGAGGTTGCGGAACCACTTCCGGTTGCTCGGGATGACGTACCACGGCGCGCCGGGGGTCGAGCAGCGTCGGAGCATCTCCTCGTACGCGGCGAGGTACGAGTCCCAGAGCTTCCGCTCCTCGAGGTCACGGACCCGGAACTTCCAGTGCTTCGTCGGGTCGTCGAGGCGAGCCTGGAGCCGGGCCTTCTGCTCGTCCTGGTCGATCCACAGGAAGAATTTCAGGATCGTCGTGCCGGCCGAGAGCAGGGTCTCCTCGAACGCGTTGATCTGGTCGTAGCGCCCCGACCACACGGCCTTCGGGACCAGGTCGTGGACGCGGACGACGAGGACGTCCTCGTAGTGCGAGCGGTTGAAGATCCCGATCTCGCCCTTCGCCGGCGTCCGCTGATGGATCCGCCAGAGGTAGTCATGGGCGAGCTCGATCGGGGTCGGGGCCTTCCACGAGGTGACCGTGCAGCCCATCGGGTTGAACGCGCTCATCACGTGGTTGATCGTTCCGTCCTTGCCGGCCGTGTCGATGCCCTGGAGGACGATGAGGATCGGGTGCTTCTGCTCTGCCCAGATCCGGTCCTGGAGGTCGGTCAGGCGGTCGAGGCCCTTCTGGAGCCGCGGCCCGGCCCGGCCCTTCGTGCAGCCATGCGTGTCGCCGGGATCGATCGACGAGAGGCGGACCCGGGACCCCGGGCGGACGGCGAGGGCTTCGCGAAGCGACGTGCGGCGATCGGCCATCGGATCGAGCTCCGGGGCGTGGAAGTGAGCACGGATAGAATGGCATGACCCGCACCCAGGAGCCCCCTCGATGACCGCCACGACCGGCGCCAAGCCGCATCCGATCTTCCTCGCCGGCAAGTGGGTGGAGTCCGACGATCCGCTCGAGATCGCGAACCCCGCCGATCCCGGGAACCCGGCGGGCGCGACCTTCCACGCGACCGAGGCGCAGTACGAGGAGGCGGTCGAGGCGGCTGTCACCTCGTTCGAGACGACCCGGAACCTTCCGGCGTTCGAGCGCGGCGCGATCCTTCGGAACATCAGCGGCGGGATCAAGGCGCGCCGCGAGGAGCTGGGCCGGCTGATCGCGCTGGAGGCCGGAAAGCCGATCCGCGACGCGCTCGTCGAAGTGGACCGGGCGACGTTGACGTTCCGGCTCGGGGCGGAGGAGGCCGAGCGGATGGTCGGCGAGACGATCCCGCTCGATCTCATGCCGGCGTCGAAGGGCCGCGTCGGGATCACGCGCCGGTTCCCGATCGGGCCGATCGCGGCGATCAGCCCGTTCAACTTCCCGCTGAACCTCGCGGCGCACAAGCTCGCGCCGGCGATCGCCACCGGCAACCCGATCGTCCTGAAGCCGCCGTCCAAGGACCCGCTGACGATGCTCACGGTCGCGGAGATCGTCGCGGAGGCCGGCGCTCCTGCCGGCTCGGTGTCGATCCTGCCGATGAGCCGCGAGCTCGGCGATCGGATGGTGAGCGACGACCGGTTCAAGCTCCTGACCTTCACCGGAAGCCCGTCGGTCGGCTGGCGGATGAAGGAGCGAGCGGGCAAGAAGAAGGTCGTCCTCGAGCTCGGCGGGAACGCCGGCGTGATCGTCGACAAGACGGCCGACCTGGATTGGGCGGTCCGCCGCACGCTCGTGGGCGCGTTCTCGTACGCGGGCCAGGTCTGCATCAGCGTCCAGCGGATGTTCATCCACGAGGACATCTGGGACGCCTTCATGGGCAAGTTCATCGAGGGCGCGAAGGCCCTCAAGCTCGGCGATCCGCTCGATCCGCAGACCGACGTGGGGCCGATGGTCGACGGCAACGCGGCGTCGCGGACGCAGCGCTGGGTCGACGAGGCCCTGGCGGCCGGCGGCAAGGCGCTCCTCGGCGGCAAGGCCGACGGCACGTTCTTCCCGCCGACGGTCCTGACCGACGTCCCGGTCAGCGCCGCCGTGTGCTCGAACGAGGCGTTCGCGCCGCTCGTCGTCGCGTTCCCGTTCCGGGACATGACCGACGCGATCGCGCGGGTGAACGACTCGATGTTCGGCCTGCAGACCGGCGTGTTCACGAACGATCTGGGTGCCGCCTGGCAGAGCTTCAGCGAGCTCGAGGTGGGCGGCGTGATCGTCAACGACGTGCCGACCTACCGGATCGATCACATGCCCTACGGCGGCGTGAAGGACTCGGGCCTGGGTCGCGAGGGTCTGCGCTGGGCGATCGACGACATGACCGAGGTGCGGATCATGGTCCTGGCCTGGCCGAGCTGATCCGTCGGCGCTCCGAATCGCGGCGGGGTTCGCCGTTGACCGTGCTCAGGTGGCGCGAGGTGCTTCCGCGGTGAGGCTTGGCGACCGCTGCGACGTGGCGGTTGATCCATTCGGAGGATCAGTTCCGCCACGGCCACGCTCGGCGGCGCGCCCGAACCGACCAACAGTGCGCGATCCGCGCCATCGCCACGCTCGGCTGTTCGCGATCTGATCCACGGCAGCCATCAGCCGATCGCGGTGGCGGGGCAGCCGCTCGTCGCGCGACGCGGGACGTCGAGCGCCGAGCGGCGGTGCAGCCCGCTCAGCCCGGCGCCACGACGTACAGGGCGTCGAGCGCCACCATGGGTCGCCCGCTCGTCCCGAGCGCCTTGATGACGAGCGTATGTGCCCCGGACGGGACGTTCCTGGCGAAGAGCACCCGCCGCGCCACGAACGACGACGCCGACTCGTCGACCGTCGCCACGAGGACCCCGTCGAGATAGACCGCGGACCGGCCGCGTCCGGGGCCGGCCGGGCCGATCCAGGCGACCGACGTGCCGGAGAAGGCCAGCCGCGCGGTCGCGCCGGAGGCTCGGGTGTAATGGACGGCCCCGCCGAGGTAGGCCGTCGACCACGCCTTCGCCCAGGTCCCGCGGTACCCGATCGCC
>DASSMI010000320.1:0-2687 GCA_035688935.1 Candidatus Limnocylindrales bacterium
CGAGCGCTACCGTCGCTCCGCCCATGCCGACGATGCGCTCCCGATCGAATCGGGCCAGACGATCAGCCAGCCGTACATCGTCGCCCGGATGACGGAGCTGCTTCGGGTGGGCCCCGGCGATCGCGTGCTCGACGTGGGGACGGGCACGGGATACCAGGCGGCCGTGCTCGCCGAGATCGGTTGCCACGTGCTGTCGCTCGAGCGGATCCCCGAGCTCGCCGACAGCGCTCGAGACCGGCTGGCGAGGCTGGGCTACGGCGATCGGGTCGAGGTGCGGACGGCTGACGGCTCCGTCGGCGACGCGGCGGGGGCGCCGTGGCGCGGCATCGTCGTCGCGGCGGCGGCGCCGAGCATCCCCGAGGCGCTCCGCCTCCAGCTCGATCCCGACGGCGGCCGGATGGTCCTCCCGGTCGGCGGACGCGATCGCCAGGACCTGATCTGGGTCGAGCGCCGCGGCGACGAGTGGCTCGAGACGAACGACGGCCCGGTGATGTTCGTGCCGCTCATCGGCGCGGAGGGGTTCGGCTCGGACGCGTAGGCCCGCCTCCGTTCGAGCGCGAACGGCCGCCTCGATCGGATATCCTCGGCCGACATGACCCACGTCTTCGTCGCCCCCCATCCCGACGACGTCGCACTGTCCTGCGGCGGGCTGATCGCCGGCCTCCGCGAGCTCGGCCAGAACGTGACGATCATCACGGTCTTCTCGGGGACCAGCCCGGCCGACGGTGAGCTCACCCCGTACCAGCGCGAGGCGCTCGGGTTCGGCTCCAAGACGATGTGGCCCGTGACCGAGGCCTTCAACCGCTCGCACATCCGCGCCGACGAGCCCGTCTACGGCGACCCGGAGTTCCTGCCCGCCTGGGCCGCGACGGACGATCGGCTCGAGGCCACCCAGTCGGACGCCGACGCCGCCGCGAAGCGGTTCTGGCAGCGCTCGTCGTGGTATCGCCGGGCGAGCATCCGGAGCGAGTCGCTCGCCGGGCAGCCCCTCATGGACGCGCTGAGCACGCAGGGCGCGGTGATGACCGACGAGCTGGTCGATGCCGCCGACGCGGGCGAGATCATGGCCCAGCGCCGGCTCGAGGACGAGGCCTTCGCCGCGTTCGCCGAGGCCTCGATCGTGTTCCTCGACCTGCCCGACGCCGTCTTCCGCGGATACGAGGGCGACGAGCAGCTCCTCGCGGCGCCGCGCGACGACGACGCCGCACCGTACGAGATCCTCCGCCGCGAGATCGCCCGGCTCGAGCCGCAGAAGGTGTACCTGCCGCTGGGCGTCGGTGGCCATGTCGATCACCAGCTCTGCCGGAACGTGGGCGTCCGACTGCTCGCCGAGGGTCGCCGCTGGGTGATGCCCGGGCCCGAGTACGCCGGGATCGTCACGTTCTACGAGGACTTCCCCTACGCGTGGTGGAACGACTTCTCGTCGATCGGCGACCTGGGACCGGGCGTGATGGACCTGCCGGCCGGCGTGGGCCTGATGCCGGAGTACGCCGACATCGGCGACCAGCTCGAGCGGAAGATCACCGGGATCAACCTGTACGCGAGCCAGATCGACCGGCTGTTCATCGGCGGGACCCAGGAGATGGCGCGCCAGACGCGCGCGTACGCGCGGAAGGTCTCGACGCTCGCCGGCGGCAGCGGCGTCGCCGAGCGCTACTGGTCGACGGTCGCGACGTAGGGCGTCACGCGAGCCACCCGGCTCGCTACTGCTTCTGCGTGTTCGTCGCGTGCGTGCCCTGATGGCGGACGATCCGGCCGTCTGACTCGGTCGCGCCGCCGGTTCCCGCACCTGTCGCGGCCTTCTCGTCCTGGTCACCGCCGCCCGCCAGCGCGTCCTTCGGCGCGTCGGCGTCGCCGAACACGGGATTCGGGGCCGACGCGGGCCAGCTCGTCTCGGTCGTGGGACGGTGGCCGCCGAACTGCTTCCGGCGGCGCTCTTCGCGGTTCTCGGTCTGCTTCGCCATGCCCGGATCGTGGCGGTTCGGGGGTATCGACCGGCAGCCCAGGCAGAACCGCCCGCGTGACGACGGCATCGCGGCTCGATCTCGTCGGTACGAACGGGCCATCCCGGTGCGTCGTCGCAACTACCATGATCCGACGGTGCATGCGGAAGGCGTCGAGCGCGCCGCGGGGGCTCGCCGGCGGATCGAGATCGTGGTCGTGGCGGTCGCCCTCGGCCTGATTGCCGCACTCCTCGTCGTCTACTTCGAGCGCGGGTTCGTCCCTGGCGACGCGTTCGTCTACCTGGGTGCCGGAGAGCGCCTCAACGCGGGCCACCCGCTCTACGCGATCTCGCCCGGCGATCGCTACGTTGGCGTCGAGCCGCCGTTCTGGACGGTGCCGCTGCTCTCGCCACCACCGATCGCGGTCCTCTTCAGGCCGCTGGCCGCGTTGCCGAACGAACTGGGCGTATACATCTGGTGGGCAGCCGACATCGCGGCGGTCGCCGCCGCGGTGTTCCTGATGCTCCGGCGCAGGCCGTTGGTCGGTGGTCTTGCTGTGATGGCCTTGTCGGTCCCGCTCGTCTACGAGATCGGCGTCGGCAACATGAACGGGCTGGTGCTGCTCGGCCTCGTCCTCACGTGGCGGGCGACGGCGGTCGGCGACGAGCGGATGGCCGGCGTGATGACCGGTCTGGTGGCTGCCTTCAAGCTGACACCGGCCCTGCTGGGCTGGTGGCTGCTGAC
>DASSMI010000321.1:0-13055 GCA_035688935.1 Candidatus Limnocylindrales bacterium
AGCGTCGTCGCCAGCGTGGCGAGGACGCCGATCCGCGGCCCGATCCGGACCGCCTCGTCGGCCATCGCCACGTCGACACGGAGGACCGGCCAGCCGTGGCCGTCCGCGATCGAATCGACCGCCGGCCCCATCGACGAGCAGGTCACCAGGACCAGATCCGCGCCGCCCGCGAGCGCCGACCGCACGTGCCCGCGGAGCCGCTCGGCGGTCGCCGGCTGGATCGAGCCCGCCGCGATCGTCTCGCCTAGGAGGTCCTCGTCGATCGTCGACGTCACGTCGGTGTCCGGGGCGAGCTCGGCGAGCAGGTCGCGGAAGACCGGATCGAGGCTGCCGACGGTGTGGATGAGGGCGAGTCGGGTCATCGGGTCTCCTTGCCGGCGGCGACCGCCTCGTCGACGGCCCGCGCGAGCGCGTCGAGACGGGGCGCCGCCACGGCGGCGAGATGGGCCGGGATGTCGGGGGCGGCGAGGGAGTCGGTCCAGATCGCGCGGCCGGCGAGGAACCCGCTCGCGCCGCCGCGACAGGCGGCGACGGTCGCGGTTCCGAACCGGGCGGCCGGCGTGCCGTTCGAGAGGACGACCCACGGGCAGGGGAGGGCGTCGGTGAGGCGCCGCGCGTGCCGCTCGATCGCGCCGTCGTCGGCGCCGCCGAGCGTCGGAACCTCGGCCTTGTAGAGGTCGGCGCCGAGCCCGGCGAGCTCGA
This sequence comes from Candidatus Limnocylindrales bacterium, assembly GCA_035688935.1. Lineage (GTDB taxonomy): Bacteria > Chloroflexota > Limnocylindria > Limnocylindrales > CSP1-4 > CF-46. The sequence continues at coordinate 703 of DASSMI010000321.1, forward strand.
CCGCGGCCTCGAGGACGAGCTCGGCATGGCGGTCGCCGCCGGGCGACGGACCGTCGGTGCCCCGGACGATCCCCTCGACGATCGCCGCCCGGCCCCGGCGCCGGCAGCCGGCGACGAACGTCTCGACGACGGCCGCGCGCTCAGCGGCCTCGCCGCGGCGCCAGATGACGAGGAGCTTGTACGCGTCGGCGATCGCCGCGATCCCGTCGTCGCCGAGCACGCGCTCGTCGGTGGTCGTCCACTCCACGGGACCGCCGGGCTGCTTGGTCAGCGTGTCGGCCGCGACGATCACGCCGCAGCCGCCGGCGATCGCGTTCGCCCGGCGGACCGGCTCGAGCCCGAAGTCGACGTCGAGGAGGACGGCCGACGCCGCGGGGGTCAAGGCCCGAGCGGCGTCGACCTTGAACTCGGACAGCGCGGCGTCCGGGACGTCCCCGCCGCCCATCATCGTCCGGAGGCTCTCGCGCTGGTCGAGGGCGAGCATCGCGAAGGCGCCGCTCGGCCGGCGGAGCGGCGCCAGGACGTCAGGCACGGGCCGGCTCGCGCTCGGCGATCCAGGCGGCGAGCTCGTCGGTGCGCGGGATGCCGCTCCGCCCGTCGAGGGCTCGGCACGAGATCGCGGCCGTCGCGGCTGCGCGGTGAGCCGCTTCGGCCGCCGAGCGATCCTCGACGAGCCCGGCGAGGAGCGCGCCATGGAACACGTCGCCGGCACCGAGCGTGCTGACGATCTCGGCCGGCCACGAGGCCATCCGCTCGTGGCGGACGCGCCCATCCGCCGCTCGCTCCGAGACCAGGCTGCCATCGGGGCCGAGCGTCGCGACGACGAGCCGCGGGCCGGCCGCAAGGCACGCCTCGGCCGACGCTTCGAGCGTCGTCGCCGGGAACCGACGCGCGAGGACGGTCGCCGTCGGGCCATAGAGCGTCACGCGCTCGAACGGGATCGGCCGCGTCCCGACGCCGTCGTCGACGGAGACCGGGGTCGTGACGCCTGCGGCCGCGAGCGCCGGAAGCGCCGCCAGGCCGAGGTCGTCGAGATGGACCCAATCGGCGGCGGTGCACGCTGCGAGGTCGTCGCTGTCGAGCTCGATCGGGCGGCCGTCGCCGAGATACGGCGCGATCGCCCGGTTCCCGGTCCCGGCCTCGACGAGGATCGTGCTGACGGGCGAGCGCTCGGGCGGGCGCGCCAGGCGCAGCCCGGCGACGTCGACCCCCTCGTCGGCGAGCCCGTCCCGGATCAGGCGGCCGCTCGCGTCGTCGCCGACACGCCCGACGAATCGCACCGCGACGCCGAGGCGGGCGAGCGTCACCGCCGCGGTCGCGGCGACGCCGCCGCCCGCGAGAGTGCCGTCGAGGCCGGGGACGCGCTCGTCCGAGCCGGGCAGCCGGTCGACGACGACGATCGCGTCCAGCGTCGCGATCCCGATCGCCACCACCCGCGCCGCGCCCGCGGTGTTCACGCCGGCACACCGGCCGCCCGCTCGCGCGCGGTCGCGAGCTCGTCGGCGGTCGCCTCGAACCCGCCATCGGCGACGATCCGGGCATAGGCGCGGCCGCTGTCCTTCACGAGCCGGCGGCCCGTCGGGTAGTCGACGTGGATCAGCCCGAAGCGCGACCGGAATCCCTCCGCCCACTCGAAGTTGTCGAGCAGCGACCAATGGAAGTAGCCGCGCACGTCGGCTCCGAGCTCGATCGCGCGATGGACCGCGGCGAGATGGACCCGGAGGAACGCGATCCGGCCGCGATCGGCGACGCGACCGGATGGGTCGGGCTGATCGAGGAAGACCGCGCCGTTCTCCGTGACGATGATCGGCAGGCCGCGCGCCGTCGCCCGGAGGCGAACGAGCAGCTCGGTGAGCGCGAAGGGGACGATCTCCCAGCCGGTGTCGGTGTGCGGCAGGTCCGGTGACGCCGGACGCACCGTCCAGGGCAGCCCGCCGTCCGCGGTGCCCGCCGCGACGACGCGGCGGGTGTAGGAATTGACCCCGAGGTGGTCAGACGGCGTGCCGATCCGCACGGCGTCGCCCGGACGGATCTCGGGAAGCGGCCCGACGAGCCGGTCCCACAGATCGAGCATGTCGCCGGGATAGCGGCCCTCGACCACCGGTTCGAGGAACCAGCGGGTGGTGTAGCCGTCCGAGCCGGTCGCGGCGTCGCGGTCCGCCTCGCTCTCGGTCGCAGGCTCCGTCGGGTAGCAGCTCAGGACGATCCCGATCGCGCCGTCCCGCCCGCTCGCCCGGAACGCCTCGACGCCGGCGCCGTGCGCGAGGAGCAGGTGATGCGACGCGACGACCGCCTCGCGCAGGTCACGATGGCCGGGCGCGTGGAGCCCCAGCCGGTAGCCGAGCGTCGCGACGACCCACGGCTCGTTGATCGTGAACCAGGTCCGGACGCGGTCGCCATACCGGTCGAAGCAGATGGCGGCGTAGTCCGCGAACCGTTCGACGGTGTCGCGGGCGAGCCAGCCGCCGGCGTCCCCGAGCGGCGCCGGCAGGTCCCAGTGATAGAGCGTCGGGCAGGGCTGGACCCCGCGCTCGAGGAGCGCATCGATCAGGCGGTCGTAGAACGCGAGGCCCGCCGCGTTCACCGGGCCCCAGCCGCCCGGCTGGACCCTGGGCCACGCGATCGAGAACCGGTACGCGGTCAGCCCGAGCGTGCCGATCAGCTCGACGTCCTCACGCCAGCGGTGGTAATGGTCGCTCGTGACGTCGGCCGTCTCGTCGTTCTCGACGCGGCCCGGCGTGTGGCTGAACCGGTCCCAGATCGACGCGCCACGCCCGTCCTCGCCCACCCCGCCTTCGATCTGGTACGCCGAGGTCGCGGCGCCCCACAGGAAGCCGTCCGGGAAGCGGAGGAAGCGGGCGCCCGCGGTCGGCGCCGTCACCGCGGCCCGACCCCGCTCGCGACGAGCACCTCGAGCGGCTCGGTCGGCTCGAGCCGGAGGCCGGCGACGCCGCCGGCCGGGACCGCGAACGCCTCCCCTGCGCGCACGCCCAGCTCTCCGGTCTCGGTCCGCACGATCCCGCGTCCGGCGGTCACGACGCCGACCGTGAACACGGGCGGCAGCGTGGGCGCGGCGGCCGCCCCAACGGCGATCCGATCGACCCGGAAGAACGGGGCCGCCCCGGGTGGCAGCACCGGTCCGTCCGCGCCGGTCCACGATCCGCGGAGCGTGGCGAGCTCGGCGTCGCTCCGGCCGGCTCGGTCGATCGCGTCGAGCATCACGTCCCAGCCGAGCCCGAGGTGGGCGTCCGCCATCGCGATCGGGAAGCCGCGGGTCTCGAGCACGATCGAGAAGTCGGTCGGCTCCTGGACCTCGAGGATGAAGACGCCGGCGCCGATCGCGTGCGGCGTCCCCGGCGGGACGAACCAGACGTCTCCGGGACTCGTCGGGCGGTCGTGGAGCGCCTCCAGGAGATCGTCCGTTCGCCGGTCCTCGATCCAGCCGCGCAGCTCGTCCCGCGCGACGTCACGCCGGAAGCCGAGCCGGACGTGGGGCGGTGGCTCGCCGTCGATCCGGCGCGTGCCGAGGACGAGCCATGCCTCGGCCTTCCCGAACGCGGACCCGAGGTGCGCTCGCGCGAAGGACCGCGTGGGATGCGCGTGCACCGGGAGCCGGATGCCCGCGTCGAGCAGCTTCACGAGGACGCCCGTCGTGCCGGTCGGGGCGAGATCGGCTCCGGCGACCCCGACGGGATCCGCCGCGAGGACGTCCGCGATCCGCCGAACCGAGCCGGCGACGTCCGCGTCGCTCAGGCCCTCGTCGGTCGGCGGGTCACCGGGCGGAGTCCACGCCCGCGTCGCCGAGCCGATCCAGTCCTCGGGGCGATCGCTGTCGACCGGGTCGGACTGGCCGCGGAACCGGCCGAGGAGGAGGCCGCCGCGGTAGAACCGCGAGACCCGGTTCGGGAGGAGCCGCCACGGACGCGTCGCCCAGGGATCAGCCATCGGCCAGCTCGGGCGTCCCGAGCGCGAGCTCGGCGGCGTTGAGGAGCAAGCCCAGGCACCACGCGTGCGACAACGGCCCGAGCTCGCCCTTCGGGCCGTCGTACCGCGTCTGGAAGAGCCGCTCCGGCATCATCCCCCGCCGGGCGCCGCCCAGGTCGCCGTCGCGAGCCGCGATCGCCTGCCGGAAGCACGCGAACGTCTCCCGGGCTCGCCGGGCATAGTGCGGATCGCCCGTCAGGCGCGAGAGCTCGACGAGCTCGCCCGTGCAGATCAGCCCGTACGCGTGGAGGTGCTGGTTGGCCGGCGACGCGAGGTCGGCACCGCGGGTCCGGAAGCCCATCCGATCGAGGAGCGTCCCTGGCGGGAACGCGGCGTCGTAGGCCCAGCGAAAGGCCAGGGTCCAATCGGCCGCTCGCCGCGCGAGCCGGATCCACCGCGCCCGCTCCGCCGGGTCGTCGGCGGCCGTCGCCAGCGCCACCGTCGCCATGATCGCGACGTAGCCGTCCTCGGACGTCGGCCCGAGATCGACGTCCTCCGGGGCACCGCGCAGCGAGCCGGTCGACACCTCTCCAGCGTAGGCCGCTCCGGCCGAGAAGGCCGCCGCGGTCCACTCGGGCGCCTCGAACAGTCGGCCCGCCTCGATCAACGTCGGGACCCAGGCGAGCCCGGCGGTTCCCGCCCACGAGAGCGGCTCGCCGGTCGAGCCGTTCCAGGCGCTCGGGATCCGGCCGTCCGCGCGTTGTGCCGCCACGACGAACCGGGCATTCCCGGCGATCGCGCCACGCCAGGCTGCCGCGGCCTGCGGGTCCGCATGCGCCGCTCGGGTCATGAAGAGCGCGGCCTCGGCGAGGGTGCGGGCGTGGAGCGCGTCCGGTCCCGGCGTCCAGCCCTTGCCCCAGCCGGCGGCGGCGGTCCACTGGCCCCAGAACGTCCCGCACGGGGCGAGGTTCGTCGCGATCGCGTCGAGGACCGACCGCCCCGCCGCGACGGCCTCCCGGTGAGCGGTCCGCAGTCCGTGCTCCAGCAGGGCGCCTGCGGCCGGCGCTCCGCTGAGCCACGCGACGTGCATCGCGAGACGATCGCCGGGCTCGAGGGTCGTTCCGTCGCCGCGGCGCTCGAACGCCGCGGTCTCGAGGAGCACGGAGTCCGGTGCGCGGAAGTGCCACCGCAGGAGACCCTCGGCAGCCAGGTCTGCCGTCCTCGACGCGTCGAGCGCCGGCTGGAGCGGCGCCGGCGGCGCGAGCCAGTCTGCGAGGGACCGGAGGATCGCGGCCGTCGCGTCGGGACCGTCGGGCGTCGCGTGGACGCGGTACTCCAGACGGACGGTCTCGCCGGGGGTCCAGCGGTGTCTCGGCCGATCCGGCGGGAGCGGCTCGGGCGAGCCGTCGTAGACGATCGGCTCCTCGCGATACGGGAACGAGAGCCGGACCTCGCGGGCGGTCGCGGATTCCTCCGTCACGGTCCCGAAGCCGACGCCCGTCGCGCCGAGCGGACTCGTCTCTCCCGTCGCGAGCGCGACCCGGAGCCCGCCACCCGTCGCGAAGGCGCTCGGCGTCGCGGCCCGGTCCGACCGGAGCCACCACGAGGACGCGGCGAAGGGATCGTGAGTGAGCGCGGCATCGCCGTCGGGGACCCAGCGGGGATAGCGCGATCGGCTCTCCGCGGGACGGTTGTCGCGGACGAAGACGCCGGGCACGAGCCAGTCGGGATCGCGGTCGGCCGGGACCCGGATCGCGACGGCGACGGAGGCGTCGAGGGGACGCGCATCCGCGGCGAGCGTGACGTCGAGCGAGACGTGCCAACCGCCGGCGTCCGGGTCCGAGACCGGGACGATGGTCGCTGCCGCCCCGAAGCGGCGACCGCGTCCGGTCATCCAGACCGTGTCATCACCGGATCGCTCGACCCGGTCGACCGGCACGACCTCGTCGTCCTCGACCGGCACGACCTCGTCGTCGTCGGCCGGCCCGGTCGTGACGCGGACGAGCCACGGGACGACGCGGACCGGATCGATCACGCGACCTCCGTCGGAGCCACGTTCCAGGCGTCGACGTGGAGCCGGCGATCCGCTGCGGCGACCCCGGGCCACCGCACGGCGAGCGCGCGCGACTCACCCGGCAGGAGGTCGAACCCGTCGTCGACCGGCTCGGCCCACCCCGAAGCTCCGGCGGGCCGCGCATCGGTGATCCGGATCCCGAGCGCCGCCGGACCGCCGCGGTGGGCGAGCTGCACGCACCAGGTGTCGTCGCCGCGATCCACGGCGACCTCGACCGTCGCCTCCGCCAGGCGGCGGATCGGCCCGAAGTCCGCCCCACGCGCCAGGAGGTACCGGTTCGATGCCGCGACCCCGCCGTCGGTCTCGAGCTCGAGGTCCAGCACGACGAGGCCATCGGCCGGCGCGCCGAGGCCGAGCTCGATCGGGCCGCCGGACTGCGGCTCGCGGCCGCCCAGGCGGATGACGACGGTCCGCTCGTCCAGGAGCGAGCCGTCCGCGGCGCGGGTTCGGCACGCGATCGTCGCGGGTCCGGCGCGGTCGGCGGCCCACGCGAACGGCTCGATCTCGAGCGTCCGCGCGCCGTCGAGCGCCCAGGCCCGGAAGCGCGCGCACACGACCGCCGGCGCGTAGGCGCGCGCGACCGCATGGAACGCCGGCTTCGGGTCGCCGCCGTGGTCCACGACGGCCGTGCACCACGCGTTGGGAAACGACTCGTTCAGCTGCCACGGGATCGAGCCGCGGTTGTGCGGCCACCGCCGCCGGTTCGCCTCGACCGCGTAGCGCAGACCGTCGGCCTGGAGGTGCTGGCTCGCCCGCCGCAGCGTTTCGAGGTCGTCGATCCGCCCGCCGAACGCCTCCTGGACGAGCGGCGCGTTGATCCACCAGTCGCCGAGGTGCCGGTAGACGGGGTTCGTCCGATCCGCGGGCCAGCGACGCTCGGCTGCGATCAGGGACTGGTGGACGCGTCGGTTCGTCATCCCCTCGACCCCGAACTCGCCGTTGAACCGCGACGTGCCCGAGTCCCAGAGGAGGTTGTGATCGCGGAGTCCCTGGTGCTCCCACGGACCGTGGACGTCGTGGAGGCCATCCGGGTCGGCCTCGATGTCCGCGAGGCGGTTGCCGAATCTCGGTCCGCTCGGGGAGGTGGGCAGCCAGATCCGTTCGGGGTCGAGCCGGGCGACGACCTCGTGGAGCGCGGCCAGGACCGGCGACCGCCCGTCCTCGAGCGGCCCGCCGGCGTCCTGGAGCTCGTTGCCGCCACACCAGATCGCGAGCGACGGGTGGTTCCGGCGGAGCGGGACGATCGCCTCGGCCTCGTGTCGCATCAGGTCGACGAAGGCCGGATCCGCGGACGGCTCATCGTCGATCCCGGAGCTGGACTGGCTGAACTCCTGCCACACGAGGATCCCGAGCCGGTCGCAGGCGTCGTAGAAGGCCTCCGTCTCGATCAGGCCGCCGCCCCAGACGCGGAGGAGGTTCGCGCCGCTCGCGACGACGAGGCGCAGCAGGTGATCGAGGCGGTCCGGGCGCGGGACGCCGTACAGGGCGTCGAGGGGAGTCCAGTTCCAGCCGAGGACCTCGAGGGGCCGGCCGTTCACGGTGGACGACCACGATCGACCGGCTCCTTCCGGCTCCTCGACCGGCTCGATCCTGCGGAATCCGACCGCGACCCGGCGCTCGTCGACCAGGGCGCCGCGCGCCGACACGCGGACGTCGAGGTCGTGGAGCGCCGGAGCGCCCATGCCGTTCGGCCACCACAGCTCGGGGTGGTCGATCCTCAGTCGCAGCTCGGCGATGTCCCCGCCGGCAGCCAGTGCAGCATGCGCCCGGACGCCGTGGAGCTGGGCGTCGATGTCGAGCTCGTCGGTCGCGCCGCCGGCGCGGTCGAGCACGACTTGGACCGTCACGGTCGCCGAGCGGAGGTCGTCGGCCAGGACCGGCCGGGCCCAGACGTCGCGGATCCGGACCGAGCCGGCCGTCACGACCTCGACCGACTGCCACAGGCCCTGGTGGACGAGCCGCGGGCAGAAGTCCCAGCCGTAGCTCATCCGCGCCTTGTGGATCGCGACCTTGCTTGTCCGCCCGACCTGCGGCTCGCTCCCGGGCGCCGGCTCGACGACCACCGCAAGCGCGTGCGAGCCGGCGCGGGCCACCTCGGCGGGAAGCTCGATCTCGAACGGCACGAACATCCCGGCGTGCGATCCGACGTGCCGGCCGTCGACGAAGACGTGACCCGCGTGGTCGATCCCGTGGAACCGCAGCCACGTCCGCTGTGGCGCTCCGTCTCCGGGCGGTTCGACCTCGAACGTCGTCCGGTACGTCCACGCTCGTTCCGGGACCCACTCGGCGAGGAGGCTGTTCCGCTCGCGGTAGACGTCGGGGACCTCGCCGGCTCGCATCAGGTCGTCCAGGACGGAGCCCGGGACGTGCGCCGCGATCCAGCCCTCACCCGGATCCGGCTCGTGGACGGCGTGGATCGCACCCGCCGCCGGGCCGGCCCAGCGCGCCGCGGCCGCCAGCGCCGCCTCGGTCCCCGGATGCGCGCGGATCCACCAGCCCGCGCCGTCGAGCGAGCGGGTCCGCCGCCTCACGAGGCGTCGAGCGGACGCTCGAGGAGGTCGGTCTCGACGGGCGGCGACGACGGGTCGCGCGGGACGAGGAACGTGCGGATCTCGAACGGCCCGACCGGGAACGTCAGGTCGCGGCCGCCGGGGACGACGACGCGCGCGTCGGCGGCCCGGCCCACCGTCTCCACGACCCGGATCACGAGGTCGTCGCCATCCTCGGCGAGCTTCACGGCGCCGACGACGAGGTGCTCGGGCTCCACGGCCAGGAACGACGCGGCCGGCGGCAGAGGTCCGTCGTGGAACGATTCGAACAGCACCGTCGGCCGGGCATTCAGGAGCGCCGCCCGGCGGGTCAACCCGGCCGCCGTCCAGTCCCCGCGATGGGGGACGAGCTCGAGGGTGAACCGCTGGACGCCCTGGTCCTGGAACTCGTAGCGGACGCCCGGTTTCGGGATCGCGGGCTCGTGGTGGGCGTAGATCGGGGAGCGGACGGCCGTCACGCCGATCTCGGGGCCGTCCACGTCGAACGAGTACTTCGCGTCGTTGAGGACCGCGAGGCCGCCGATCGCCTCCGGGAGCGGGCCGGACACGTCGACCCAGCGCTGGCCGGGCTCCTCCTCCCCGTTGGCCGGCCGCTGGATCGTCCCGTACGGGATCTCGTACGTCGCGGCCGGCTCGCCGACGCGTGTCGCGAACCGCAGCTTCAGGAGCTTCGCGTGCTCGCGCCAGTCCAGGATCACCCGCAGCTCGACGGACGTCGCGTCGGCCGCGAGCACGTAGTCCTCGATCAGGCGCGACCCGCCCGAGCGGCTGTCGACGCGGAGGATGCCCCGGACCGGGCCGCTCTCGACGAGCTCGACGCCCGCCGTCTCGAAGGTTCCGATCTCGTCCGGGTAGGCGAGCCGGCGATGGCCCCAGGTGTCGGACGTGTCGTCGACGACCGCGGCCCGTGACCGACCCGGCTCGATGACCTCCAGCTCGCCCTCGCGGTCCTTGACGACCAGGCTCACGATCCGTCCGGTCGTCGGGTCGAGCTCGAGCCGGAGGTGGTCGTTCTCGAGGCTCGTCGACGTCGTCCGGAGCGGCGTCCGCGCGACCTTCGGGCTGTTCGCCGTCATCCGGTACAGGCGATAGCCCATCGCCGGGACGTCCGCCTCGAACGCGAAGCGGCTCCGCCACGCCGACACGGTCGCGTAGGACTGGATCGCCTGGAACGCGACCGGCCGGCCCTCGTCGTCCACGAGGCCGTCGGTCGGCTTCAGGCCGCCGTACTCCAGCTCGACGATCGTCCGGATCGGCCACGCGTGCGGGTTGAACACGGCGATCGGCATCGTCGACGGGTCGGCCGGGATCGCGATCCGCCGGCCGATCGACTGGAGCGCGACGTTGAGATGCCGGTTCGCGATCGAGCTCGCCTCACCCAGCTGGTCGCGCGCGTCGCGATACGCCGGCTCGATGGCCGTGCCGCCGAACGTGTCGTGGAACTGGTTGAAGAGGACCTGTCGCCAGGCCGTCCCGAGCGCCTCGCGCGGGTAGGCGCGGTCGCCCGTCACGGCCGCGATCGCGGACCACGCCTCGGCCGCGACGAGCTCGTGCTCGGCCCGGCGCATCCACGCCTTGATCCCGGAGTGCGCGGCGTAGCACCCGACGGCATGGTGCTGGAGGTCGTCGGTCCACGTCGGGATCGCGTCGTCCGGGGTCGTCGCCCGGATCGCGTCGAAGAACGCCGCCGGCGTGGAGTGCCGGAGGGTCGGCATCGCGCCGGCCCCGTCGAGGCGGCGGATGCTGTCGAGGTTCTCCCGGGTGGGCCCGCCGCCGTGGTTGCCCACGCCGTAGAACGCCATCATCTCGGTCCAGCGATCGGGCAGCTGGGAGATCGACTTGTCGAGGTGGTTGCCGAGGTCCTCCCGCCCCGCCGTGTACTCGTGGGGCAGGCGGTAGGCCAGGACGCGCGACCCGTCGGGCGACTGCCACCAGAAGACCGGCGCCGGCAGCGTCAGCTCGTTCCGGCCCGGGCGCATGAACACGTACCGGTCCATCCCCGACCGGCGAAGGATCTGGGGCAGCATCCCGTGGTGCCCGAACGGGTCGACGTTGTAGCCGACGGTCGCGATCCGCCCGAACTGCTCCAGGAAGAACCGCTGGCCCAGCAGCGCCTGGCGGACGAACGACTCGCCGCCGGGCAGGTTGCAGTCCGGCTCGACCCACCAGCCGCCGACGATCTCCCAGCGGCCCTCCGCCACCCGTACGCGGATCTCCTCGAACATCTCCGGGTCGATCTCCGCGACCCACTCGTAGTAGGCGACCGAGTCGCAGGTGAAGATGAACTCCGGGTATTCCTGCATCCGGTCCAGGGCCGAGCGGAACGTCGCCCGGATCTCCTGGTAGCCCTCCGGCCACTGCCACAGCCAGACCGGATCGATGTGGGAGTTGCCGATCAGGTGGAGGATCGGGCGGCCGTTCTCCGGCTTCGCGGCTCGGGCGCGCTTGGTCGTCGTCATCCCACCTCCGGGCCCGGGGTCTCGTCGTCGGTCTCGCCCGCCGCCCAGCGATCCACGACCTCGCTGAGGAGGTGGAGGAGCAGCAGGTGCATCTCCTGGATCCGCGCCGTCGTCGCCGACGGGACGATGAGCGCGATGTCGGCATGGTCCGCCGCCGGGAGGCCGTCGGAGCCGCCGCCGAACAGGACCGTCGTGGCGCCCGCCGCGCGGCCCGCCGCGAGCCCGGCCACGACGCTCGGCGACCGACCGCTCGTCGTGAACCCGATGACGACGTCGCCCGGTCGCGCCGCCGCCTCGATCTGGCGCGAGAAGACATCGTCGTACCCGAAGTCGTTGGCGATGCACGTCACGACCGACGGGTCGGTGGCGAGCGAGGCGGCGGCCAGCGGCCGGCGCGTCCGGAGGTAGCGCCCGATCAGCTCGCCGGCGAGATGCTGGGCGTCGGCGGCGCTGCCGCCGTTCCCGAAGGTCCAGACGCGGCCGCCGCCGTCGAACGCGCGGCAGACGCGGTCGGCGAGATCGTCGACGAGGGGTAGGAGCGTTTCGATCGATCGGACGAGGGCGGCGTGGTCGGCGAGATGCCGCCGCGTGACGTCGCTCACCCGAGCCGCCCGGCGACCGCGGCTTCGCGGGGCAGCCGCTCGAAGGCGATCGCGGCGGCGCCGACGATCCCGACGTCGTCGCCGAGCGCGGTGAGGACGACGTCGCCGCTCCGTCGCGCCGGCGGCATCGCGAGCCGGAGCCCGATGTCGCGGACCGGATCGAGGAGCTGCCGCCACGCCCGCGTCACCCCGCCGCCCAGGACGACGAGCTCGGGGTTGAAGACGTCGAGGATGTTCGCGATCGCGGAGCCGAGGATCTCGGTCGTCTCGTCCCAGACGCGTGACGCGAGCGGGTCGCCGGCCGCGGCGGCCTCGGCAACATCCCTGGCCGTCACCGCCGGGAACGCCCGCAGCGACGACGGCTCCGCCGACGATCCGAGCGCCTCACGCGCGCGGGCCGCGATGTTCGTCCCGGACGCATAGGCCTCCAGGCAGCCGCGCCGGCCGCAGGCGCAGAGACGGCCGCGGTGGTCGACCGTGAGGTGGCCCAGCTCGCCGGCATTCCCGGCCGCGCCGCGGAACACCCGGCCGTCCAGGACGAGCCCGCCGCCGACGCCGGTCGAGATCGTCAGGTAGACGAGGTCGCGGACCGGGTCCCCACCCGCGCCCCGGTCGCGGCCCGCGCCGAACCACCACTCGGCGAGCGCGCACGCGGTCGCGTCGTTGTCGACGACGGCCGGCCGGTCGAGCGCGTCGCTCACGATCCGGACGAGCGGCAGGTCGTCCCAGCCGGGCAGGCTCAGCG
>DASSMI010000322.1:0-3667 GCA_035688935.1 Candidatus Limnocylindrales bacterium
GATCCGGCCTGTCGGACTTCGAGGCGCACGTCCGCGATGCCACCGCCCGGGAAGGCCAGCTCGTCCGCGACCTCGGGGCGGCATCCGCCGGTTCGGCGGCGGATCTCCGGCTCGTCATCGGCAGGATGCGCGAGTGGGCCGACGCCGAGCGAACCTGGCTGGCGGCCCACCCCGCCGACCCCTGCTACGACGCCGCGGCGACGAAGCTCCAGTCCGCGATCGACTCGATGACGACCTCGGCAGACTGGTTCAGCGGGATGATCGAGGCCTCGCTCGCGCCGTCAGACGACGTGTCCCGAGGCTCGATGGGCACGGAGGCGGCGAACGACCTCGGCGACGCGACGCAGGCGCTGATCGACGCGGCGGCGCTGGCGAAGGCGGCGCGCGCCAGTTGCGGCTGACGAACGCGATCGACGCCCCGGCGGAGCCGGGGCGTCGTCAGAGCGGCGGAGAGGGCGGCTACTTCTTCGGCGTCAGCCAGACCCGGTAGTCGCGGATCGACTCGGGCGTTCCGTCCTTCTCGGACGGGTCGTAGACACGGAGGATCCCGTACTGGGCCTTCGAGACGGCGTAGGCAAGCGTCACGTCGAACGTGCCCCGGCACCCCGTCCCGCACGTCGCCATCGCCGACTGGTCGACGAGGACCTTGCCGCTCCCATCGAGGATCGCGATCCGGAACATCGCCTCGAAGACGTTCGCGTTGCCGGTGATGTGGGCGGGGTTGCCGATCGCCGCGTTGAACGCGGGCCGGTCGACCCAGATCGCGGGAAGGAGGTCGACGTAGTCGGCGCGCGTCGCCGGCTTGTCGAGGACGACGCCCTCGCTGCCGAACACCGTCTTCGTCTCGCCCTCGATCTGGACGACGACGGACTTCACGGTCGGGAACTGGGTGAGGGTGTAGACGAGCTGCCCGAGCCGCGTCACGACCGAGGCGCTGCCGCCACCCGATTCGAACTCACTGGAGAGGTCGACCGTCGCGACGCCACTGTCGATCGACAGGCCGAGAAGCTGGGAGCCGTCCGGGACGGTCGTGCTGATGTTCCGGTTGTCCTCCGCGGCGGTCGGTCCGGCGAGGAGCGCGTTCACCGCCGCGGTGGCGACGCCCTTCGTGGCCGGGATCTCGCGCAGGACGGCGACGAGGCCGGCGCTGCCCGGGAGCCCGTCGAGCCAGAAGTACGCTCGGACGATCGTGGTGCCGGACGGAGCCGACGAGGGCGTGGCGCTCGGCGTGGCCGCGGGCGTCCCTGACCCGTCGGGCGACTCGGACGGGAGGTCAGACGGCTCGTCGGACGGTCCGGGCGTGACGTCCGGGCTGCCGAGATCGACCGACGGCTCGGCCGTCGCCGACGGGACCGGGACGCTGCCGAGCGGGCCGCTCGTGCCGCCGCACGCCGCGACGAGCGCGATGAGGCTGAGGACCAGCGGGATCGCCGGAAGGGGCTTGCGGAACATGGTGGTCTCCCTCGGAGGCTGCGGGTTCATCGGCCGTCAGCCTCGTCCCGCTCGATCGCAGCCGGATCGCGGTCGGGTAACGGTTGGGTCACGGGCAGGACGAGCTCGACCTCGAGCCCGCCGCCCTCGCGGTTGCGCGCCCGGAGATCGCCCCCGAGCAGTGCCGCGTGCTCCGCGGCGATCGCGAGCCCGAGTCCCGACCCGCCGCGGCGGCTCGGATCGGCCATGTAGAACCGCTCGAAGATCCGATCGATCCGATCCGGCGGGACGCCGGGACCGCGGTCGAGGACGGCGATGCGGACGAGGTCGCGGTCGGCGGTCAGGCGGAGGACGACGACGGCACCGGGCGCGTGCTCGCGGGCATTGTCGAGGAGGTTGCCGATGATCCGTTCCAGCCGGCGGGGGTCCGACTCGACGACGACCCGCCCGTCGGGCAGCTCGAGGACGGCGTCGCGGTGCCGGGCGGCAGCGACGTCACGGACGAGCCGGACGAGGTCGACCGGCTGGACACGCAGATCCTCACCCGCCGCGTCGAACCGCGACAGCTCCATGAGGTCCTCCACGAGGCCGCGCAGCCGGCCGATGTCGTGGACGACGAGCTCTCCGGTCCGGCGGGCATCCGGCGGGAGCGCGTCGAGATGATCGCGGAGCAGCGACGCCTCGGCGACGAGCGCCGCGGTCGGCGTCCGGAGCTCGTGGGCGACGTCCGCGACGAACCGCCGGTTCTGGGCCTGGGCGGCCTCGAGCCGGACGATCGTCTCCTCGAGCGAATCGGCCATCCGGTTGAAGCGATCGGCCCAGACACCGAACTCGTCGCGCGACGTGACCGGGACGCGGGCGCTGAGGTCGCCGCGCTCGATCCGGACCGCCGCGCGGCTCGCCTCGTCGACCGGCGCGAGGACGCCGCGGGCGACGAGCCGCGCGGCGACGACCGCGATGAGGGCCACCAGCAGGCCGCCCGCGATCAGCGCGAGCCGGAGCTGGTCGAGGGCCCCCTGGATCGGCTCGGCGTTCCGGACGAACCAGATCTGCGGTCCGGTCCCCGCCGACCGGCCGCCGATGATCAGGCTGGGCTGCCCCGCCACGGGCTGCCAGGAGTACGCGATCTGGCCCTGGTCCACGAGCTGGCGCACGCTCGCCGGGATCGTGTCGAGGACGCCCTGCAACGACGCCGGCTCGACGTTGGGATCGCCCTCGTCGGGGACGATGATCGTCCCGAGCCCCCGGGCCTGGAACGCCTTCGCGAGCTCCTCGATCTGCTCAGGCGTCGGCGGCGAGTCGAGGCGCGGCGGGATGAGCACGGACAGGTCGAACCGTGCCTGGTCGCCCGCTTCGTCGAGCGCCTGCTGGTGGAGCCGCGCGTCGACGAACAGGTACGCCGCGACGCCGAGGACGATCGCGGTCAGCGCGACGAGCGCGACGATCGTGGTCGTCAGACGGGCGCGGACACCGCGAGCCATCACGCGGCGCCGCTCAGCGGACGGCCTTGTAACCGGCGCCCCGGACGGTCTGGATGACGCCCGGCGCGCTCGGATCGACCTCGACCTTCGAGCGGAGTCGCTGGATCGCGACGTCGACGAGCCGCGAGTCGCCGAGGTAGTCGTAGCCCCAGACGCGGTCGAGGAGCACGTCGCGCGAGAGGACGGTCCCGGCATGACGGATGAGCTCGACGAGCAGGTCGAACTCGGTCCGGGTCAGGGCGACCTCCTGGCCGTCGCGGTGGACCGACCTGCCCGCGACGTCGACCTCGATCGGCCCGAGGCGGAGCGTCGCCGGCTCGTCCGTGGCGGTGCCGGCCCGCCGGAGGGCCGCCCGGATCCGGGCGATCAGCTCGGGGACCTCGAACGGCTGGCGGACGTAGTCGTCGGCGCCCGCCTCGAGGCCGACGACGACGTCCATCGTGTCGCCTCGGGCCGTGAGCATCACGACGGGCACCGTGGACGACTTCCGGATCTGGCGGCACACCTCGTACCCGTCGAGGCGCGGCAGCATGACGTCGAGCAGGACGAGGTCGAACGGCTCGGCCTTGAACCGATCGAGGCCCTCGACGCCGTCGTTCGCCGTCGTGACCGCGAAGCCGGCGGCGGTCAAGCCGATCGCCGTGATCTCACGGATCGACGGGTCATCCTCGACGAGCAGGATCCGGGCGTCCACGTCGGTCGGGGCTCCCTCGGTCGGCCGGCCGGAGGGCCGGGCTCGGCGGCAGGATACCGCC
>DASSMI010000323.1:0-3449 GCA_035688935.1 Candidatus Limnocylindrales bacterium
GGTCGTCGTCACCGGCGGCGCGGGGCTCGTCGGTCGGGCGGTCGTCCGGGTCCTCCGCGAGCGGGGCGACACCGTTCTGGCGCTGGTCCGCGATCCGGCTCGTGCTCTGTTCCTCGCCGAGCTCGGCGCCGAGCTCGTCGAGAGCGACCTGGCCAGCGTCCACGACCTCACCGAACAGCTTCGCGGCGCCGATGCGCTGATCCATGCGGCGGGAAGCTATCGCGTCGGCATCCCGAAGCGCGAGCGCGGGGCGATGTGGGACGCGAACGTCGGGACGACGACCCGGATCTTCGACGCCGCCGAGGCGGCCGGTACGCCCCGGATCGTCTACGTCTCGACCTGCAACGTCTACGGGAACACCCACGGCGCGGTCGTCGACGAGAGGTATCGCCGGAATCTCGCCGAGGGGTTCCTGACCTGGTACGACGAGACGAAGTACGGCGCCCACGAGGTCGCGGAGCAGCGGATCGCGGATGGCGCGCCGATCGTCATCGTCCTGCCGAGCCAGGTATACGGGCCCGGCGACCGGTCGGGGTTCGGCGAGCAGCTCCAGCTCGCCCACGACGGGAAGCTGCCGTATCGGGCGCTGGCGGGCGTCCGGATCGGTCTCGTCCACGCCGACGACCTCGCTTCGGGAATCGTCGCCGCGCTCGATCGCGGGCGGATCGGCGAGCACTACAACCTCTCGGGCCCGCTGACGACGCTCGCCGAGGCGGAGGCGATCGTGGCGCGCCTCGGCGGCCACGAGCTCCCGTGGCTGTCGCTGCCCGATGGGCTGCTCCGCGCGATGGCCCCGCTCGGTCCCCTCGTGGGTCAGCCGAACCTCCGCGAGCTCGTGGACTCCTCGGTGGGGGTGTCGTACACGGCCAGCGCGGCCAAGGCCGAGGCCGAGCTCGGGTTCACGCCTCGATCGGTCGAGGACGGCCTGCGCGACGTCTACGGCGACGCGCGTTCGGCCCACCCTCACTAGACTCACGCCGATGGCCCGCGAGCTCCCGATGTTCCAACCGCCCGGCGCCGGGCACCACGGCGCGACCGTGCCCGACACGATCGCCGTCGGCGGTCTCGGTTCGGCCTCGCTCGCGCCGACGCCGCTCCGCCGTCATCCCGACTGGATCAAGGCGCGGATGCCGTCGGGCGAGAACTACCACGACCTCAAGGGGCTGCTCCGCGGCCTGAACCTCAACACCGTCTGCGAGGAGGCCCACTGCCCGAACATCGGGGAGTGCTGGGACCAGCGCACCGCGACGATCATGATCCTCGGCGACACGTGCACTCGAGCCTGCGGGTTCTGTGCGGTGAAGACCGGCCGGCCCACCTGGTTCGACGACGACGAGCCGCGGCGCGTCGCCGAAGCCGTCGCGGCGATGCGGCTGGAGCATGTCGTCGTGACCAGCGTGGCGCGCGACGATCTGCCGGACGGCGGCTCGCGGATCTTCGCCGAGACGATCACGCAGATGCGGGCGATGAGCCCGGGCATGGGGATCGAGGTCCTGATCCCCGACTTCGACGGGTCTGACGACCGCCTCCGCACGGTCATGGACGCTCGTCCGGACATCCTCAACCACAACCTCGAGACGGTGAAGCGGCTGCAGAAGCCCGTCCGCAAGCGCGCCCGCTGGGACCGTTCGCTCTACGTCCTGCGACGGGCGAAAGAGATGTCGGTCGAGATCGGCTATGCGGCCCATACGAAGAGCTCGCTCATGGTCGGGCTGGGTGAGACGCGCGACGAGCTGACCGAGGCCTTCGAGGCGCTGCGCGACGTGGACGTCGACATCCTCACGATCGGCCAGTACCTCCGCCCGAGCGAGCGCCACCTGCCGCTCGAGCGCTACTACCACCCGGACGAGTTCGCCGAGATGAAGGCGGCGGCGCTCGCGTTGGGCTTCAGGCACGTCGAGTCGGCGCCACTCGTCCGCTCGAGCTACCACGCACGTGACCAGGTGCCGGGCGCCGAGCTGAAGGCGCTCCGACGCCGTCAGGCGACGATCGATGCGCAGGGGCGGGTGGTCCCGGCGGCCAGCTGAGCCGCGGACGTCGTCGGGCGCGGCGGCCGAAGGCGTCCCTCGACCGCGCACGACGGCAGGTCGACGATTCAGAACGAGCGTTCTAGAATGCGCCGATGGGGGCGACGTATCGCGAGGAACCCTGCCGCTCCGCGCTGAACCGCGTCCAGGGGATGTCGTTCAAGTGGTCGCTGAACCCGTACACGGGCTGCGCGCACCAGTGCACGTTCTGCTTCGTCCGGGCGTTCGAGAAGCGGGCGGATCGCCCGTCCGACGACCGGTACGGGACGTCGATCCGGGTGAAGACGAACCTCGTCGAGGTGCTCCGCAAGGAGCTCGCCCGCCGGAAGTGGGGCCACGAGCAGGTCGTCATCGGGACGGCGACGGACCCGTACCAGCCCGCCGAGGGGCGCTTCCGGCTGACGCGCGGTGCGATCCAGGCGTTGAGCGAGGCGCGCAATCCGTTCTCGATGATCACCCGCGGCCCGATGATCGTCCGTGACATCGACGTCCTCGTGGAGGCGGCGCGCCGTGCGCCCGTCGCCGTGACGTTCTCGGTGCCGACGCTCGACCACGAGATCTGGCGCAGGACCGAGCCCGGGACGGCGCCGCCACGCCAGCGGCTCCGGGCGCTGACGCAGCTCGTCGACGCCGGGATCGAGGCGAGCGTCGGGATGGCACCGATCCTGCCGGGCCTGTCGGACGACCCGCGGCTCCTCGCCGACGTCGTCAAGGCCGCGCGGGACGCGGGAGCGACGGCCATCTGGACGAACGTGCTCTATCTCCGGCCGGGGACGCGCGAGCACTTCCTGGACCATCTGGCGATCGACTGGCCGGAGCTCCTGCCGCGCTACGAGCGGCTCTATCGGGGACGCGCGTACGCGACCAAGGCCGACCAGGAGCCGATCCGGCGCGAGGTCGCCGAGCTGCGCCAGCGCTTCGAGATCGCCGATCGCCGGAAGATGCGGCTCCTCGAGGCGCCGCCCGACCCCAAGGACGAGCAGCTCGAGCTCCCGATGGCCGACGACGCGCCGGAGGCCCCCGAGTCACGCCCGGCCCTGAGCGCATGAAGCTCGCCGGCATCCTCGTTCCGCTGGCGCTCGTCGCGCTGGCCGCGTGCACGACCAGCGACCCGGGTCGCGGCTCCGCGGCCGACGACTCGTTCACGCTGCCGTCCGACGGAGCCGACCGCACCGGCGGCCCGGTCCCGCCCGCCGGCCGGACGATCCGCGGCGTGCTGTCGTTCGACGACATCGAGGGCGGCTGCGCGTTCCTCGAGTCGGCCGACGGGTCGCGCTACGAGGTCGTCTACCCCGAGGGCTGGGTCCTGGAGCGAGCGACCGGCCGCCTGCGCGGTCCCGACGGCGAGGATGTCGCGCCGGGCACGGTGATCGAGGTCGAGGGCTCCATCGCGACGGACCGGTCGTCGATCTGCCAGCTGGG
>DASSMI010000324.1:0-2985 GCA_035688935.1 Candidatus Limnocylindrales bacterium
ACGACCGGCGCCTTCCAGACCGCGGCGAGGTTGAGCGCCTCGTGGAACGCGCCGATGTTCGTCGTCCCGTCGCCGAAGAAGCAGACCGCGACCTGGCCCGACTTCCGGTACTGGGCGGACCAGGCGGCCCCCAACGCGATCGGGAGATGCGCCCCGACGATCGCGTACGAGCCCATCATGTGGTGCTCGGCGCTCGTGATGTGCATCGAGCCGCCCTTGCCGCCCATGAGCCCCGTCGCCCGCCCGAACAGCTCGGCGTAGAGGGGCCCCATCGGCGTCCCGCGCGACAGCGCGTGGTTGTGACCGCGGTACGTCGCGAACGTCCAGTCGTCCTCGCGCATCGCGGCCGCGAACCCCGCCGCCACGGCCTCCTGCCCGACCCCGAGATGGGTCGTCCCGCGGACCAGCCCCTCGAAGAACAGCTCCTGCGCCCGCACCTCGAACGTCCGGCACTCGACCATCGTCCGGTACATCGCGAGGCGGGTCTCGAGCTCGGGCGTCGCGGGCGCCTTCGTCGCCATCGGTCAGTACGCGTTCGCGACGAACAGCTCGGCCGACGGGAAGCGGGTGATCACCTGCGGGCCGTCCTTCGTGACGACGACCTCCTCCTCGATCCGCGCCGCCGAGAAGCCGTCCTTCGCCGGGCAGTAGGTCTCGAGGGCGATGACCATCCCCTCCTTGATCTCGACCGGGTGATCCAGCGAGTTCAGCCGGCTGATAATCGGGCGCTCGTGGAGGAACAGGCCCACGGAGTGGCCGAACTGGAGCCCGAAGCACTCCATCTCGCTCGAGAAGCCGAACTCCTCGGCCTTCGGCCAGGCGCTCGCCACCTGGTCGGTCCCGACGCCGGGTCGCATGAGCTCGATCGAGGCATCGATCCACTCGCGGGCCTTCTGGTAGGCGTCGCGCTGGGCATCCGTCGCCATCCCGACCGTGAACGTCCGGTAGTAGCAGGTCTTGTAGCCGACGAAGGTCTGGATGATGTCGAAGAACGCCTGGTCGCCGGGCCGGATGATCCGGTCGCTGAAGACGTGCGGGTGCGGCGAGCACCGTTCGCCCGAGACGGCGTTGATGTTGTCGACATGCTCCGAGCCGAGGTCGAAGAGGAGCTTCGTGACCTCGGCCACGAGCTGGCTCTCCTTGATCCCCGGCTTGAGCTTCTCCGCGATGAGCTGGTACGCGCCGTCGACCATCGCGCAGGCCGTGTTGAGGAGCGTGATCTCGTCCTGGGACTTGACCTCGCGCGCGTCGAGCATCACCTGCTGGGCATCGCGAACGGTCACGCCGGCGTCCTGGAGGGCCGCGAGCATCGGCGGCTCGACGATGTCGACCCCGATCGGCATGTCGGCGACGCCTTCGTCGCGGAGGATCGCGGCGATCTCGCGGGCGGCGCGCGTGAAGAGCCCGGCATCCGGCGCGACCGCCCCCCGGAGGCCGATCATCCCGCCGTTGACGTTCTCGGGCTTGAGCCACGGCGCGTACAGCCGGTGGTGCTTCGCCGCCGAGCCGAAGTCCCACAGATGCGGCTCGCCGCCGCGCGTGAGCAAGGCGTAGCGCGTCATCTTGTCGCGCGCCCACTCGCCGATGTGGGTGCTCGTGACGTAGCGGATGTTGTTGAAATCGAACAGGAGGACCGCGCCGAGGTCGCTCGCCGCGAGGGCATCCTTCGCGCGGCCGAGGCGATAGGCCCGGAGCCGATCGGTGTTGACCCGCTCCTCCCAGTCGACGGTCTGGGCGCCGGGCGAGGCGAAGGGACGCGCCGTGGTGATCGGTGGAGCGTCGGCCGCGACGGCATTCACGAGGTGGCTCCCTTCCGTACTGCGGGTCGCCGGTTCGGTGCCTCGGAATCTCGGTGGCGTTCAATTCTGCTACACGCGTCGAGACGAGGCAACGTGACCCGGCGACCGATCGGCTCGCTACCATGCGAGCAGGTCCGAGCGCAGGAGGATCCGGTGGCCCGACGCGGCAACGGGGCGTCGCCCGAGTACGGCGAGATCGGCGACCGGCTCCGCGAGGTGCGTCAGGGTCGAGGCCTCAGCCTCCGCGCGATGGCCGCCCGGCTCGGGGTGTCGGCCAGCCTCATCTCGCAGGTCGAGACCGGCCGCGCCCGACCGTCGGTGCGGACGCTCTACGCGATCGCGTCGGAGCTCGGGATCTCCCTCGACGAGCTGCTGTTCAGCGACGCGCGCGCGATGCCGGCGACCGACGAGGGTGTCGAGCCCGGTCCGTCACCCGAGATCCGGCTCCCCGCCGATCCCGTTCAGCGAGGCGCGAATCGAACCGCCATCCGGCTCGCGTCGGGCGTCGTCTGGGAGCGACTGACGACCGCCTCGATCCCGAACGTCGACTTCCTCCACGTGACCTACGAGGTCGGCGGGGCGTCGAGCCCGGAGCACGAGTTCCAGCGGCACTCCGGCCAGGAGTGGGGCTACGTCCTGACCGGCCGGCTCGGGGTGACGATGGGCTTCGACGAGGTCGTCCTGGAGCCCGGCGACGCGATCGCGTTCGACTCGACGACGCCGCATCGCCTGTTCAACGCCGGCGACGAGCCGGTCCACGGGATCTGGTTCGTCCTCGGCCGGCGGTCGTCGGCCGTGCCGGACCGACACTGACGCCGGGCGCCTGCCCGCGGACAGCGGATTGACACCGTGTGCAGCGCCACTGCACACTCGGAAGGAAGCCATGCACGCGGTCGGACGCATCGACTGGTCCTTCATCGAGCACCCCGCGGAGCCGTCCCCGCGATCGTCCGGGCTCGCTCGGGCGCAGCTCGTGGGCCGCGACCAGGGCGCCGTCCACACCGACCTCGCGGCCGTCGGCATCGCGCCCGGCGGCTGGCTCGCGCCGCACGTCCACAGCTTCGAGGAGGCGCTCTACGTCCTGGACGGCGAGCTCCTCCTCGACGACGGTCCGGACACGTGGCGCCTGGGCGCCGGTGACTACGCGCTGATGCCGACCGGGATCCGCCATGCGCTCGGGAACGCG